>NZ_JAXIVS010000006.1:0-300000 GCF_034259325.1 Hyalangium ruber
GCTGCGCTTCCTGACGGAACTGCTCCAATTCCTTCTCCAACTCCATGGACCACCTCCCTGGCGTGTGGCCAAGGGAGGTCTCATGAGAGGCCGGAGCCCGTCACGACGGGGCACGGCGAGGTCTTACGACAGCACCCGCAGCGCAACGTTCCCCCTCCGCCCCCCGGACGCGCTCGGGTTGCCGCACAGCTTCGAGCTGGGCGGCTCCTCTCTCCTCACGGCATGGCGCCGCGCGTCCTGGCTACGGGTGCGCAGCGTCGGTCACTCGGCAGCCGGGAGCGTTTCACCCATGCAGGGGCAACACGGAGCACACAACCATTACCCACAGGCCAGCGCTGAGGAACGGCGGGAACCTCACGCGTCCGTGGCCAAGAGGCGCGGCATTCTCAGGAGTGCGGCCCTTCCTCGAACCGAGAGAGCAGCGCCAGTGCGGGAGGGGAGCCAGCCATGAGCACGCCCCTCGTTGCTGCCGACACGGCGCCTGCGTTCCTCACGGTGGAGGAAGCCGCCGAATTGCTCCGCGTGAATCGAAAGACTCTCTACGAAGCGATCCGGCTGGAGCAAATCCCCGGCGTTGCTCGCATCGGCAAAACCCTACGCATCCGCCGCGCTGCCTTGCTAGAGTGGACAGCCGGTAAGGGCCGTGATTCTGCGCTTGGGAGTCGCAAATGAGCGTCAGAATGCGGAAGTGGCAGAACAAGGCAGGGAAGGCTGAGGAGGCTTGGCAAGTGGATTTCATCTTCCACCACCCGGACGGACGGCGGCAGCGAGTCGTGAAGTTCTCGCCTGTGCAGACGCGCCGGGGTGCCGAGCAGTACGAGCGCGAACTCCGCGCCTCTCTCCTCAATGGGACCTTCGGAAAGGAGAACACAGGGGAGCGCCCTATGACGTTGGCGGATTTTGCGCCGCGATTCCTCACCTACAGCGAGAACAACAACAAGCATTCAAGCGTCGTCACCAAGCGGCACCTGCTGGATGATCACTTGCTCCCGTTCTTCGGTCAGATGGCGCTGTCTGCCATTGGTCCGGCACAGATCGAGGACTTCAAAGCGCACATGCGCAAGAAGAAGTCCGCAGCGCGCGCCCGCAAGGAGGCCCCCACGAGGGCCGCCCTTCTTAAGCGCAGCGACGTGGAGCCAAAGCCCTTGAGCCTCAAGACGATCAACAACGTGCTCTCGGCGTTGAGCAAGCTGCTGGCACTGGCGCAGGAACAAGGGGAGATCGCGCAGGCTCCGCGCGTGAAGCTGTTCGGCAAGCTGCCCAAGCCCACGTTCGATTTCCTCAGCTTCGAGGAAGCCGCGCGGCTGATCGACGCAGCCGAGCCGGAGTGGCGGGCGCTGCTGCTGGTGGCGCTGAAGACGGGGCTTCGCCAGGGAGAACTGATCGGACTCCAGTGGAGCGATCTGGATTTGGCACAAGCACGGCTCAACGTGCGGCGTACCATCTGGCGCGGGGTGACGGACTTGCCCAAGGGCGGACGTGAAAGGACCGTGGACCTGCCCGCGTCGGCGGTGGATGCGCTCAAGGCGCACCGTCACCTGAGGGGCCGCTACGTGTTCTGCCAAGAGGATGGCCAGCCGCTTACTGAGGGCAAGATGAAGCAACCGCTTCGCCGCGCGCTCAGCCGGGCGGGCATCAGCCGTGAGGAGGGGCGGATCGGCTGGCATGATCTCCGCCACACCTACGCCAGCCACCTCGCCATGCGGGGCGTTCCGCTCAAGGTGATCCAGGAGTTGATGGGACACGTCACGATCGAGATGACCGAGCGCTACGCCCACCTGAGCCCCGACACGCGGCGAGAGGCGGTCGGTGTTCTTGACCGGCCCCTGCCGCTTGCGCCCGCATGCGACATACGTGCAACACGGATGGAGGAAGCCGCTAACCATCTGTAAAGACGTACTAAAAAAGTGGAGGCGGCGGGAATCGAACCCGCCGCTCGGAGCTTCGGACGAGCGCGATCCAACGCTCTCGCTGCTGGGGCATGCCGATACGCTCCAGCGGAGAACCGGCGTAGCCTTGACCCGCAGCACCTCGCTTGATTGAAAGGACGTGGCCATGCGTGCGCGAACTTGCAGCGCTCCCCTGCTCCTGTTCCTGCTCTCGGCCTGCGCCACGATGGATCCGGGCCCGGGAGAGTTGGAGGACCCGAGTCCCCTGAGTCCGAGATTCGCCAACCTTCAGCGAGCGGCGCAGTACCCGTGGACGGATGATGGGAAATGCGTGGTGCGGGAAGCCTCCAACGAGTGGCCGATCCTTGCGGAGCGGTGCTTTCATGCTCTCGATCGCGACAGGGTCAGGTTTCGGGATGTCACCAAAAGATGCGCTGTCGCCTACGCGGATGCAGCCGCTCCCGCCGTCGTGGCCCTCTGTGTTTTCGCGGCACCCGAGATCGTCGTCGGTGCAGTGATTGTTATTGGCGCGGTGGTGGTAGCCGCCGCCATCCAGGAGGGGATTGATGCTTATCAACGGAACGCATCCCGCGAGCGCGTGAAGCCCAAGGCTCAAACGCAGACCGCTCAGGAACCGTTATCGAACCGAACGCCAAAGCCAAAGGGGTCACCCACCGGAGACATCTTCCCCCCTCCGCCAGAAACCACACCGCGCCGTCCGTCGTGCGAGCCCATCCCGGTGCCGCACGCGGGCGGAGATGTCCCGCATAACGAGTGCGCTGATAAGTTTCCGCCCAACCGTTATCCCGGCATGGACGTATTCGTGGGCAGTGAGCGCTTCGATGCACTGCAAGTCGGTGTGCGCGTGCTGTGGGAGATCAAGACCCACCGGTTTGACACCTACCCTGACTTTATCCAGGAGCGGGAGCTTGATAAAGAGATCGCGCAATTGACTAAGGAACGCGACGCTGCGCGGGTCTGTGGATACGACTTCATCGTTGGGGTGAGCACGCAAGCGCACAAAGATGCGCTGCTGCAACGGGATGAGTCCCTTAAGATCGTCGTCACGGGGTGTAAACGATGACTAGGCGTAGAGCCCTCAGCGTCAGAGTCTACGCGCCTGCGCTCGTGGGCAAAGACGGCCGCACGCTCGATGTCATCCATGGGATGGAAGCGGCACTTCCCGGTTTGCGCATGGCGTGGAGGATCTCCGAAGGCGGGCGCCCCATCGCCTTGCCGCATCGCGACGCGTGGCTCGCGGAGAGGACGCAGAACGGGGGGTTCCCTCTTCTGTGCAACGGGGACGAGAGTTACCCCGTGACGGTTTCGGGGAGGGGAACCTCGGCACTCTTCAGCCCGGGCGGTCAGTCCCTGTTTGAAGTGAACGCAAAACTGCCACTGGACGAGCCCGTCATCGTGGCAGCGGCGGCTATGCTTGAGGCCGTGGCGGAGGGGGCGCGCTCGTTCTGGGGGCGTGCGACGCCAGACGACGCTGCGCTGGACATCGCGTATCAGACAGCACCCACGCAGGAAGGGCCGCCGTCCCCACGCCGGGGGCTGCCCGCACTGAAGCTCTCCCAGCACATCCGTTCGCCTGAGATTCCCTCCTACCTCGGGTGGCTGAACTATTGGTCTGCCGCTGCCGGGCAGGCCATCGGCTTCCCGGATCCTGTCCGTGATGCCGAACTGCTTACGCGGGCGCGTCGCACCCCGTCGGGCGGTTGGGTTGTGAAGCTCACGAATGAGCCGCTCAATCTCGACAACCCCGCCCACCTGGACGCGCTCAAGCGGGCCTACGAGCGCTTCCCGGAGATCGGCGGGCGCGACTCTCCACGCTGAAGGAGGCTGCTGCGCGTCTCCTGCCACACTCCACCGGCCCGAGCTGGCACTGAGGGACGCGACCTGCGCCCGGGCCGAGCTGGCGCTATCTGACGCGCGCCACCATGGCGAGGTGGCGCTGTCCAACGCGCGCGCCCCCAGGCCGAGCTGGACGCGGCGACCCTGGCTGCCCGCCCTGACGAGGCCACTGTCCGACTCGGCCACCTGAGCGCGTGCCATGAGCCTTGGGGACTTGGACCTGGTCCTTTTTTTGGTCCCGAAAAATCGGATTTGGTCCCCACATGCGAGCCCCGACCCCGTTCTCAGAGGGCGGCGCCTTGAAAGCGGTGGGTTGCTCGGCTTGGAAGCGACGGCAATCGAACCCGCCGCTTCGCTCTCACCGAGATGCAACGCTCAGGAACCCCTTCAGCCGCCCCTCGGCCAGCACGACGCCCGTGATGACCAGCCCCGCCCCGGCGAACAGCCTCCAGCTCAGGGGCTCGTCCAGGACGAGCACCCCCAGCGTGACAGCGACGATGGGGATGACGTAGGTGACCAGGGACGCGCTGGTGGCCCCGGTCTCCTCCACCAGCCGGTAGACGAGGAGGTAGGCGACGCCGGTGCCAATGGCGCCGAGGATTCCGACACTCCCGACCACGACCGGCGTGAGATTCATCTCGCCTCGTGCAATCCCTGGCGCTGCAATCCAGAGGAGGAGGGCCGCCAGGCTGATCTGCCCGGCCGAGAGCGCGACGGGCGCGAGGCGACGCCCCGTGATGAACTTCCGGGCGTAGACGAAGCTCACGCCATAGCAGACCGCAGCTCCGAGGCATGCGAGCTGTCCGGCGATGGAGTCCATGGCCTGGCCCGAGTGCCAGGGGTTGATGATCACCGCCACCCCGACGAACCCCAGCAGCAAGCCGCTGATCCGGGCGGAGGAGAAGCGCTCCTCCGGAAGGAACAACCCGGCCAGGATCATCGTGAAGAGGGGAGTGGTGGCGTTGAGCACCCCCGCCAGGCTCGAGGAGATCCGAAGCTGGCCCCATCCGAAGAGGAAGAAGGGGATGATGTTGGCCACCAGCGCCATCACCGTCAGGTGGAGCCAGAAGGTGGGCTCCCTCGGCAGGGTCTTTCGCTGGCTGAGCGCCACGATCAGGAGCACCACTGCCCCCGCCGTCAGCCGCCCGAGCACGATCTGGATGGGACTCAGCCCGCCCAGGGCGAGCTTGATCAGGAGGAAGCTCGCGCCCCAGATGCACGCCAGGACGCCGAGCCGGATGAGGTTGCGACCGGACATGGAAGGACTTCCACTTAGCACGCCTCCGCGCGCAGGCGGTCCAGGTCCAGCTCCTCCACCTCCCGGCGGCCGATGAAGAGCTCACGGAAGACCGCATGGACGAAGCGGTCCTTCGCGCGGTAGTCGCGCACGTTGGAGAGCCCGAGGTAGCGGGCGAAGATGGCGTTGGCGCCGGAGCCCTCGTGGACTCCGATCTTCGTCCGGTACGCCACCTCGTGCGGAAGCCAGCCCTCTCGGAACGAAAGGTCCCGGAGGACCTTCTTGACCTCCTGGCCCTGAAGCTTCATGCGCCCCGGCACCGACAGCGCGAACGCCATCAGGCGGGAGTTCCAGTAGGGATTCCTCACCAGGAGCCCGAAGCGGGACGCGAGGAACGGGGAGAACTCCCCCGTCCACAGGGTCCTGCTGACGAGGCCGAAGAGGTACGCGTTCGCCTGCTCGGGGCCGATCTCCGGTGGGCATACACCCGCGAAGAGGAGGTCGGCGCCGTACCCGGTGAGCAGGACGTCCGCGCGGCCCTCGATGCTCTGGTACAGCAGGTAGAGCGGAGAGGCGATCTCCGCGGAGAGGGAGTCGAACAGCTCGTTGTAGAAGACGGCATTGACGATGCCGTGGATGATGGTGGCGGAGCGGACCTCGTGCTCCTGGTGCTCCGAGCCGGCGAACCGGGCCGCGACCCGTGCCTCCGGGAACTCGTTGGCCAGCTCCGTCCCGACCGAGAAGGTTCGCGTTCCCTTCTGCCGCCGCACCGCGAGCGAAGCCACGAGGCTCGAGTCCAGGCCGCCCGACAGCGACACGCCCAGCTGGCCGCTCGCGCCCCATCCCTGGGTGCATTCGTCGAGGCTCTGCTCGACGAGCTGCTTGAGCCTGGCGCTCACCGCCTCGACGCTGCCGGTGAGCGAGCCCGGACGGTGGATGCGGAAGTATCGCCCCGCTCCCGTCTGGATACCCTTCACCGAGAACTCCACCCAGCCGCCCGGCGCGACCTTCCGCACGTTCTCGAACATGGAGAAGTCATCCGGGAGCTCAGCGCTCGAGTCGAACGCGGCCAAGGGCTTGAGCACCAGGGGGCCCAGGACGCCCGACCGGAAGGCCTTGGCCTCGGTGGTGAAGACGACCCCACCGGGCACGGCGAAGAACATCAGGGGCATGAGGCCGAGCGCGTCCCGGGCCGCCACCACTTTCCCCTGTCGCTTGTCGAAGACGAGCAGGGCGAAGCGCCCCTCCACCAGCTGGAGCGCCTCCAGGCCCAGGAAGTCCACGAGCGCGTGGACGAGCTCGAGGTCCGAGGCCTGTGCCAGGGACGGATTTCTCGCCATCAGCACGTAGGCCAGCTCTCGCCGGTTCAGCAACTCACCCGACCAGACGAAGACGCGCTCGCCGAAGTCCTGGACGTGCGCCTCCCATGAGTCGTCGACCGCGCCCGCGTTGAACCCCACCTGCAGGGCGCCAAAGGCGGAGCCTTTCCCCCCCGCGGCTTGGGGGCTGAGCTGAGCGGCCATCTCGAGGAGCGCCGGCTCGCGAGGTGAGCCAAGTGTCGCAACAAAGGAAGGAATCGGGAGCTTCGTCGGGGGAGTCGGGCGTCTCATTTCGGCGCCGCGTTCTCCTCAATTGGTACGCTCGGGGAGATACCACTTTGGTGGTATCGCTCGGCTCCAGCGCTCTCCCTAGCCTGCGCATCCTCTGACGTTTGTCAGGTGATCTGGCTGAGGAGTTCATGGAGAGCATTCTGCGCGAAGAGTTGGACCAGGGCGTCCTGGTCCTTACCTTTCATAGCGCTGGCCCGCACAACCCTGTCAGTCGCGCCCTCGAGCGCGCGATCATCGCCGCGTGCAAGCGGGCCGAGGAGGACGAGTCCGTCCACGCCGTGGTCCTCTGGGGGGGGCCGGAGCGGTCCTTCAGCGCGGGGGGAGACTTCAACGAGGTGAAGAACCTCGCTGGAGGCCCCGAGGTCAAAGCGTGGATCGAGGGCACGCTGGAGCTCTACCGCTCCATCCTGGACCTCACCAAGCCCACCGTCGCGGCGGTGGATCGCTACGCCATCGGCATCGGCTTCCAGCTGGCGCTCACCTGTGACTGGCGGGTGGGCACCGAGCGGTGCCAGTTCATCATGCCGGAGCTGAAGCACGGCATCGCCTGCTCGCTGGGCAGCTACATGCTGGAGAAGAGCTTCGGACGGCTGGCGATGACCGAGCTCATCTATGGCGGTGAGCCGGTGGATGCCCCCACCGCGCGCCGGATGAGCCTCCTCAATGAGCTCAGCTCCGTTCCGGAGCTCCTCGCTACGGCCCGTGCGGCCGCCGCGCGGCTGGCGGGCTATCCGCAGCTTCCGCTCCGAAGGACCAAGCGCTTCGCCAACACGCGCTTCAGCGAGGGGCTGCGCGAGATCGCCAGTCAGTCGGTCGCCATCCACTCGGAGGCCTTTGCCCACAAGACGGCGCAGGCGCACTTCAAGGCGGTGCTCGGCGCGAAGTACGCGGCGGGGGCTTCTCCCGCCTCCGGTACGGCCGCCCAGGAAGCACCCGCCTCCCTGGAAACGAAGCACGCCGATGGAGCTTCCTTGAATGGCCACACCTGAGCACAGCGGCCTGTCGCACGGACCGAGCGAGCTGCGGCTTCCCTTCAAGGTGGGGGCTCGCACCCGCTTCAGCCATTCCAGCCGGGTGGTGAATGGCATTGGGGATCTCCGGCTCCACCTCTCCCAGGCGCCACGGCTGGCCCAGGTCCAGATGGTGGAGCGGTCCCGTCAGGCGTTCGAGCACCTGCGGAAGCTCCCGGATGAGGAGTGGTTGGCACTGCTGCGGGAGGTCGGGCGGCTCCTCGACGAGGAGTCCCTGCCCATCGGAGACACTCCCGTGGACCCGGAGACGCATGTGGATCTCGTGACGCGCGTGACGGGCGTTCCCACGGTCCGGGTCCGGAGCGCGCTCAAGTCCCTGGTGACCGACCTCCAGCGGATGGAGACCATCCTCTCCACGCAGTCGCCGGATGGGACGGCCGCGGTGTTCCGGACTGGCAGGAGCGAACGGGCGGAGCACGCCTGGACGCTCGCGCCCCAGGGAGAGCAGCTGGCCGTGCGCGTCCCGGCCAACTCCCCGGCCATCAACATCACCTGGCTCATCGCCTTCGCCCTGCGGCGTCCTGTTCTCCTCGCCGCGTCCGCCTGGGAGCCCTTCACGCCGCTGCGCCTGATCGAAGCCATCTACAGGGCGGGCGCTCCGGATGGCGCGGCGTCCCTCGCCTTCGGCGACCTGCTGCCCTTCATGGAGATGGCCGACCAGGTGCTCTGGGCCGGTGACGTGGCTGATCAGCTCTTGTCTCGCGGCCGTCGACTGAAGACCTACCACCAGGGGCGCAGCAAGGCCGTGGTCGTGGGCGAGTTGACGCCCGAGCGGGTGGATGCGCTCACCCGCATGGCCCTCAGCGGCGCGGGCAGGCTGTGTACCAACCTGAGCGGTCTGCTGGTGGTGGGAGATGCCGAGCGCGCGGGCCTGATGCTGGCGGAATCGCTGGCGAAGCTTCCCATCCTTCCTCTCACCCATCCCCACGCGGTCGTCCCTGCCTTCCCCAACCCCGCGATGGCCCGGGCCATCGACGCGGAGATTCGTGCCGCCGAGGCGCGGGGCGCCATCGACCTCAGCGCGCGCTGCACCGCGCAGGAGCGGCTCGTGACCGTGGACGGCGTGAGCTTCCTGCGGCCCACGGTGCTGCTGGTGGACGGGGAGGACCGCTTCTTCGGTGCGGAGCTTCCCTTCCCGTTCGTGACGGTGGCACGGGCCCGCGCGGACGAACTCCCGGCGCGCTGCCGCAACTCCCTGATCATCTCCACCTTCAACGCGGACCGCGAGCTCGTGCGACGGCTGGCCCAGGAGCCGAGCGTCGACAAGGTCTTCCAGGATGACTTCGCCTCCCGGGGCTACGACTCCACCGACCCGCACGAAGGCTTCATGTCCGAGTTCCTCTTTCTCAAGAAGGCCATCTGGCCTTGTCCCGCCGAGGTTTGAAGATGCCGTCCGGAAATCTCTACTTCCCTGACACGACTTTCCTCCGGAGGGTGATGCAGTCCCACTTCGAGCCGGAGACCGGGACACCGTACTGGCTCCAGCGGGACCGGGCGCTCGAGGCCCAGGCGTTGGAGCGCGTACAGACCTTCGAGGACTTCAAGCGGCTCGTGGGCTTCCGGAACATGGAGGAGCAGCAGCGCTTCGAGCGTGACACGCGCTTCATGCCGCTGGAGACGTTCATCCCCCGAAGCGCGCTGCAGAAAGAGTCCTTCATCTGGGCCTCGCAGACGGGGGGGACGACCGGCGCGCCCAAGCATGGCACCTGGGGCTCCTCGTACTGGAAGTCGGTGCTCCAGTTCTCCGACGAGATGCTGGACGCACACGGCGTCCCCCGGGGCGTGAACTGGCTGTTCATCGGTCCCACGGGGCCGCACACGACGGGACGATGGGTCATCTCCATGGCGGAGCGTCGGGGAGGCCGATGCTTCTCCATCGATCTCGATCCGCGCATCGTGAAGATCTTCGGCACGGAAGGGATGTGGTCGGCCTACGAGCGCTACGTCCGGCACATCTGGGAGCAGGTCGACCCCATCCTCAAGCACCAGAACATCGGGGTCCTCTTCGCCACCTCCCGGCTCCTGGAGATGATTCCGGAGAAGGTGGGTCTGGCGCAGTTCAAGAAGCTGAAGGCCATCGTGCATGCGGGGACGACGATGACGCGGGACACCCACCAGATGCTCCGTGAGGAGTGCTTCCCGGGCGTCCCCATCGTCGGCGTCTACGGCACGTCCACCACCAGCGTCAGCTACCAGAAGCCGCCGGATCCGGACGATGACGGGCGGGTCATCTACATCCCGTCCTCGCCCCACGTGGTCATGGAGTGCGTGGACGAGCAGGGCCAGCTCGTGGAGTACGGGCGGGAGGGCCGCGTGGCCACGTACCGGTTCACCGAGGACTCCCTCATCCCCGGCTTCTGGGAGCGGGACATGGCCTTCCGGGTCAAGCCGTTCGGGCGCCATGCGGCGAAGTACCCCTGGGACTGGATCGAGGACCCCTACAGCCCGGAGTTCACGGTCGAGGGCAAGGTCGAGGGCGTTTACTGAAAGGCGGCGGCGTCATGAAAGTTCTTCTGGTCTGGCCTCGAAGCGAGTCGGTGGTGTTGAGCGACGAGCTGAGCTGCTGCGAGCCCCTTCCCCTGGAGTACCTCGCGGGAGCCCTCAAGGGACGCCACGAGGTGGAGATCCACGATTGCCGCCTCGATCCTCCGCTCGAGCAGCGCGCTCGAGAGGGCGCGGCCTATGACGTGGTGGGAGTGGCGGTTCCCTTCACGTGCTCGGCCCGTGCGGCGGTGCAGACCGCCCGTGAGGTGAAGCGACTGTGGCCTCGCGCGCTGCTGGTGCTGGGCGGCCACCACCCGACGGTCTCCAATGAGTGGTTCGCCGACTGCCCCGCCGACTACGTCATCCTCGGGGAGGGCGGAGATGCGCTCCGCGGCCTCTCCGATGCGCTGGAGCAGGGCACCCCCCTGAGCGACGTGGCCAACCTCGTGCCCTTCGAGCGGTTCCTCAAGGACGGACCACCGCCCGTGGGGGCGACGGCCAAGGATGTGAAGCACCTCGCGAAGCCGGACCGGAGCCTGCTCACCCGCCACGCCCAGCGGTACTTCCATTCCTATTACCGTCCCACCGCTCTCATCCGTTTCTCCGCGGGGTGCCCGTACCGCTGTGACTTCTGCATCCTGTGGAAGCTCACCGCCGGGCGCTATTTCACCAAGGCCGTCGACGGCGTCCTGGAGGAGCTCTCCGAGATCTCCTCCGAGAACATCTACGTCGTGGATGATGAGGCGTTCATCGTCGCCAAACGCATGCATGAGCTGGCGGACGCCATCGCCACGGCGGGTTTCCGGAAGAAGTTCCACATGTACATCCGGGCCGACACCGCGGTGCGGAACCCCGCGCTGATGGAGAAGTGGCGCGGCGCGGGGCTGGACTCGGTGCTCATCGGGGCCGAGTCGCTGGAGGAGGACGAGCTCGATGCGTACAAGAAGGGCGCTGGGGCCTCGGAGACGGTGCAGGCCATGCGGCTCTTCCACTCCCTCGGGGTGAAGGTGCGCGCGAACTTCATCGTGCGTCCGGACTTCGAGCGGAAGGACTTCGCCCGGGTGGCGGCCCAGGTGAAGACGCTCGGCGTGGACCTGCCCAGCTTCTCCGTGCTCACCCCACTGCCCGGCACCAACCTCTACGAGCGCGTCCGCTCCGAGTTCTTCGTGGACGGTCCGGAGCTCTACGACTGCTACCACACGCTGCTCCGGACGAAGCTGCCCCTGGAGGAGTTCTACAGCGCCTTCGCCGACCTGATTCAGGGCACGGCCGCGCGCACCGACGTCCCCGGCGCCAGTCAGGCCCCCGTCTTCTATTACTCCACCGGCTCCGCCTTCACTCGGATGATCCAAGCAGTCCGAGATGGCCACAAGCTGGGGGAGCCCGTCTCCGGGACTCCGCACCTGCCACCCGCCGCTCCGGCGAGCTACCCGCTCCCGGTCGTGAGCTGAGGCCGGGCGGGATCGCTCCGAGCAGTGCCAGAGGGAACAGGACGGATGTGCACGGCAATCTTCGTGTTTCGTCCAGGGGAGGCCTGGCCTCTCCTGTGTTGTGGCACCCGGGATGAGGTACGCACCCGCCCCTGGCGTCCTCCCGGGGCGTGGTGGCCCGCACAGTCCCCTCGCGTTGTCGGAGGACTGGATGAGCAGGCGGGAGGTACCTGGCTGGCGGTGGACCCCCGCTCGGCCCGGGCCGCCGTCGTGTTGAACCGGTCGGAGCCGACCGGGGCAGAAGCCTCCCTCAGTCGGGGCAGGCTCCCACTCTGGGCTGTCTCCCAGCCAGACTTCAGCCTCTCCACGGCGGAGGCGGAGCTGTTCCCGCCTTTCAACCTCCTGCTCATGAGCCCGACGCGCTGCTCCTGGTGGAGGTGGGACGGCACCGGGCTTCGCTCACGGAGTCTGGGCCCGGGCACGTACATCCTGACGTCCGCGGACCTCAACGACACGGAGGCCAGCCCGCGGCATCGAAGGTGGCTTCCCCGCTTTGTCGAGGCGGAGCTGCCAGAGCCCTCGCGGGAGGACTTCCTGGGGGCGTGGGGCGGCTGGCCGGAGCTTCTCGCCGACCCACACTCACCGTTCGACGACTGGACCGCGCTGAACGTCAAAGGCTTCTCGCACCTCCCAGGGTACGGGACGTCCTCCGCGGCGCTGGTCGCCCTGTCCGCCCAGGGGACTGCCCGATATGACTTCTGCCAGGGCCCTCCCCACTCTGGCACGTGGCGGCGCGTCCTGTGAGCAATGAGACGTGCGAGCTCCGAGGCCTCCTCGAGCGTGAGCTCCAGTCGAGGCCCAGGCGCTCGCTGGAGATTGCCGGCTTCCGGCGTGCGGCGGTCCTCGTCCCTCTCAGATGCGAGGGCGGAGCGCTGCGGACGACGCTGATCGTTCGTGCGGCGCGTGCGCCCACGCATGCAGGGGATGTGGCCTTTCCTGGGGGATTGGTCGCGCCGGGTGACCAGACCTCGGTGGACACCGCCTTGAGGGAGGCCGAGGAAGAGGTTCACCTCGCGCGCGCGTCGGTCAAGGTGCTCGGCCTGCTCGACGACACCCCAAGTGGCGCGGGCTTCATCATCACCCCGGTGGTCGGATGGGTGCTCGGGGATGCACACCTCGGACACGATGGCTGGGAGGTGTCCGAGTCCCTCGACGTCTCGGTCCAGGAACTCTCGGCGCCGGAGCGACTGAC
Source organism: Hyalangium ruber (assembly GCF_034259325.1). Lineage (NCBI taxonomy): Bacteria > Pseudomonadati > Myxococcota > Myxococcia > Myxococcales > Archangiaceae > Hyalangium > Hyalangium rubrum. The sequence goes on from NZ_JAXIVS010000006.1 coordinate 12,791, forward strand.
GCGAGCCGGAGTGCGCCAGATTGGCGGACAGCGCTACGCTGCGCTCGAGTATCGCCTGGAGCGGCACCGCATCTGGGGAGCCACTGCCCGGGTGGTGCAACAGCTGCTGGAGATCCTGGAGCGCGCGGCGACGTCGCAGGGAGGGGCATGTGAAGCAGAAGGCCTGCATCATCATCTACAGGAATGACAATGCCTATCACCGCTCGAACCTCGCGGGGTTCATGCGTGCCATCCGGGAGGCAGGTGCCCTGGGCATCTGCCTGGCTCCACAAGGCGTGACCTTCGCCGATGGAGAAGTGGACCTGAGCCGCTCGTACCGCAGTGGTGGCACGCTGCTACTCGCGCCAGGCTCATCGGACGTGCCGGAACTCCGGCGGGAGGTGGGGTTTCTCTGCGAGAGCTTCGAGGTCCTGCGGATCTTCCCGTGTGTGGAGGATGACGTCTTCACCGCCGCGCTCTGCAGGAGGGACTTCCAGGTTCCGGGGCTGCTTCCCGAGGACGCCATCCACTTCCGCGACAAGAACGTGATGGCGCGCCGGGCGGAGGAGCTTGGCGTCCGGGTAGCGGGGTGGGGACTGCCCCTCACACTTCAGACGATCCAGGACTTCATCCGCGACAACGGATTCCCGATCATCATCAAGCCCTTCGATGGACTGGCCGGGCGTGACACCTACAAGGTCTCGTCCGAAGCAGCGCTGGAGCGGGTCTGGACGGCGGTGCGGGACACGCGGCACGACTACCGCGTCGAGAAGTTCGTCGTGGGCTCGCAGTACCACGTCGACATGCTGTTCCGAGAGGGCGAGCCCGTCTTCCAGGCGGTCTGTCGCTACACACATAACGTCCTGGAGTACCAGTCCAACAAACCTCTCGGGAGCGTGCTCCGGATGGACCTCTCCCATGCACCCGAGTCGGACATGGTGCGCGACTGCTGTACCCTGGTGCGCGGGTTTGGCCTTGGAACAGGCGTCATCCATGCGGAGTTTTTCCTGCCCGAGGACGGGCAGCCCGTTTTCGGGGAGGTCGCTGCCCGACTGCCGGGGGGCTACATCGTTCCCCTCTATGCCGAGGCCTTCGGCGTACACCTGGCCTACGAGTGGGCGCGTGCGGAGTTGGAGCCCGCCTACTCGCTGGTGCCTCCCAGGAGGCGTCCCATGGCAGCGGAGTTCATCACGACGTCGAAGCGGGGCAAGCTCGTGCAGGTCGCGGCCCCCGTGGAGCCGCAGGTGGCCAGCCACATCGCCGAGGTGAAGTTCACCCGAAAGCTCGGCGATGTCATCACCGATCCCCGCTTCGTCGCCCACGACACCCTGGGGTACTTCCTCGTCAGGGGTGACTCGGAGGAGGACGCCTTCCACGCGCTCTCCAGGGTCCGGGAGCACTTCACGATCGAGCTGGAGCCCACCCGGGGCTGACGCCCCGTTCTCCTCTGCCCAACGTATCATCCGGAGGAGGCCGTACCTCATCCGAGGGACATGATGCGTGAAGCCACAGCTGGGTCGGACGAAAACCCTCGCCCCGGTGTCGTCTCGAGCCTCGGGCGATGGATGGTGGCCGCGCTCGTCACTGCTGGACTGATGACCGTCTCGAGCGTGGCGTACCCGTTCAGCAAGCAGGGTGCGTACCATCTGAGGAAGGTTTGGGGGCGAGCCCTGTTGCGGATCTTCGGGGTACGCCTGCGGGTGGAGGATCGGAACAGGGGAGCTTACGAGCGACCGCCGTACCTGTTCGTGTTGATGAACCAGACGAGTCTGTTGGAAGCGATCTCGATCTCCGCGGTTGCCCCGGTCCCGATGAACGCCTTCCTCAACATCGAGTTCGGGCTGATCCCGTTCCTGGGCTGGGGAGTATGGCTGCAGGGTGGGGTCATGGTGGTGCGCCAATGGGCGGCTCAGGCGAAGCGCGCGGCTCACAAGGCCAATCAACTGCTCCAGCGGGGAAACAGCTTTGCCATCTCCATCGAGGGGCGGAGGAGCCCGACCGGCGCGCTGCTCCCCTACAAGAAGGGCCCCGTGATCATGGCGCTGACCACGGGCGCGCGGATCGTCCCCTTGTACATGGTGGACGCGCGCCGGTTGTGGCCCTACGGCGAGTGGCGCGTGCGCCCGGGGGAGTTGACCGCCGTGCTCGGCACGCCCGTGTCGCTCGAGGGCCGCGCTCTTGAAGAGCGGGACATCATCGTTGCCGAGTTGGAGGCTCTGGCACGCGCGGAACTCTCGCGCCAGGGCTACAGCGGCGTGGCGCCTCCGCACCCAGAGGGGAGGTGACGGTTGCCGCTCGGCCCGGTCGAGCTCGTCAGGCAGTGAGCGACGGTGCTCGGGAGCCATTTGGGGTGTGTCCGTCACGCTGGCACAATTCCCCCATGGCTCCCGAATATCGCTTCTGGGTGGATGGGCGGATTCCCGTGCTCAAGGTGCATCACGAGCCCCGCCCATCCCCGGCGGTCATCGTTCTGCACGGACTCCGCTCCAAGGCGGATGACCAGCGCTACGATCTGGATCTGCTCGCCAACGCGGGGTTGACCGCCGTGGGCATCGACGCCCCGCATCACGGCGCACGGTGGGACGGGTGGGTGGAACGGATGGCCGACTGGGGCCCGTCGGCGTACCACGAGAACATTCTGCGCCTCGTCCTCGAAGCGGCACCGGATGTGAGCCGTGTCATCGATCATCTGAAGGACGAGGGCCACGGCCCCATCGGGGTCGTCGGTGTCTCCCTGGGTGCGTACACCGCGCTGACCGTGGCGACGTGGGACCCGCGGGTGGAGGCCACGGTCTCCATGCTGGGCTCTCCGGACTGGGCGCCTCGCGACGCGCCCATGACGCACGAAATCTACCAGCTCATGCAGCAGGCGCCGGTGCATCGCCCGGCGGACTGCGCGCGCAACCCGCTGCTGCTGATGAATGCGGGGCGGGACAACCTGGTGTCGCCCCACGGGTCTCGCGAGTTCGCGCGGAGAGCTTGGGACAACCACCCCTGGCTTGGCCGCTACGTCGAATATGTCGAGTACCCCGAGTCGGACCACTTCGTCCGCTCGGAGGACTGGTCGGACATGTGGAGCCGCGCACAGGGCTTTCTGCGCTGGCACCTTCGCGCCTGACGACAGGCCTTACCCCTGAGTCTCTTCAAATGCCCTGCGCTTTCAGGGCTTCGATTTCGAAGTCGCCATCGTCCACCAGTCGCTCCCAGCCTTCGAATTTGCCGAGTCCGAGCGAGCGGGCCATGGACAGCAGCAGGCTTTGGCCGGCCACGGTGCGGTCGGGCTGGAGCTGGTAGATGGGGTCGTTGAAGGCGGCTTGTGGCGTGGTGAGGGTCCAGCCCATCTGTTCGAATTGGGCAATCACATCGTCGAGCCACATCGCATTGATGAGGTTGTGGTGCAGCAGGATGACCTGCGGGATGTCCCTGCCCTGCAGCTTGTATGCGAGTTCGCGGTAGGCGATGGCGCGCTGCCGCACGTGCGCCAGATACGCGGCCTTGATGGGGGTGACGTCGGCCTTGGGGTTCTTCTTCAGGACCTCGATCAGCTTGTCGTTCAGGCGCCAGTCACTGGTGTCCAGTGAGACGTAGGCGTTGCGGTAGCCCTGCTCCTTCAGGAAGGCGCGCATGCCGTCGCGCTTTTCCAACGTGTCCCCTTCACGCAGGTACGTGAAGCGGAACCACTTCGTATAGCCGGGCAGCGTGGAGATGATGCGATCGCATTCGAGAATCTCCTGCTGGTACTGGGCCAGCGTGCTCTTGTGGAGGTCCGGATGCGACATCGTGTGGTTGCCGATGACGTGGCCGGCCTCGCCCCAGGCGCGCGCCAGGGCCAGGCCTTCAGGGCGGTTCGCGCCTCTGTTGGCGGTGACCATCAGCGCGGCCTTCGCCTTGTGTTTGGCCAGGGCGGCCAGCAGGGCCTGATTGCGCTGGGCGGCTGTCAACCGTGGGGTCTCTTCAAGGGAAGGGCCGTCGTCGAACGTGAATGCGACGGACTGTGCGAAGGCCGGAAAGGCGGCGAGCAGGAAGAAGGCGGCGGGGACGAGGTGACGAAAGGTCATCGGCATCGGAAAAGGAGGTTCAGGTTCGGGTGGCGGCCGAGACCTCGGCAAGCGGGATGCCTCCGGGCAACCATCATGGCCCGGGGATCAAAGCCTGAGCCGCCGACGAGCCGCTGCCCCGGCTTCCTGGAGGTTACCGCACTCAACCGTTGTCACGACAACCCTCGGTGAAGTCCTCCGAACATTCGGACGAGAAAACCCGGGCGTGCCAGCGCGGACATGCGCATCAGGTGGGGCACTTCATAAGGAAGTGCCATGAACCGACTCCCTCTCCTGATCCTGCTGCTGGGCCTATCCACCGCCGCATTCGCGCAGGAGCGCTCGCCCGACCCGAGCTTCCAGGCGAGCGTCATGAGCGAGCTGGGCTTCTTGAACGTGCATGCCAACACCGTCCGTTATGGCCAGGGCGGCTCCCTCTTCCGCTTCACGGAGGAAGGAGGCCAGGACAATCTCTTCCTCTTCACCCGGCTGAGCGCGGAGCTCTCCTGGCGCGGGCGGCACACCGCCGTGCTGCTGTACCAGCCGATTGATCTCCGGGGCGAGACGCTGCTGTCGCGGGACATCACCTTCTTCGATGACATCACCTTCCCTGCGGGCACGCCCATGGATGTGCGCTATGGCTTCTCGTTCTGGCGGGCGAGCTACCTCTACGACTTCCTCGCGGGCCCGGAGTGGGAACTGGCCGTGGGCGCCTCGCTGCAACTGCGCAACGCCACGCTCACCTTCACCTCGACGGATGGCCTCCGGCGGTGGTCCAGCCGGGACGTGGGGCCCGTGCCCGCGCTCAAGGTGCGTGGGCGCTACAGCTTCACTTCCGGGATGTGGCTCGGGTTGGAGGCAGACGGCATCTATGCCTCCGGCGGCTTGCTGAACCGGAACAATCGAGCGGATAGCTTCGACGCCGCGATCCTGGATGCCAGCGTGCGCGCGGGGATGCGAGTCACCCGCACGGTGGATGTGTTCCTCAACCTCCGCTACCTCGGTGGCGGCGCGCGCGGCACGGACGACGAGGAGGCCGCGAGGGGTCTTGGTGACGGCTACAGCAGCAACTGGTTGGACACCGCGAGTGTTACCCTGGGATTCATCTATCGGTTGCCCACGGGAAGCTGAGCCTCCCGCTCTCCGCGCGCGGTGGGACCCGAGCCGCCTGCAAACGTGAGAGGATGGGCGCTTCATGGCACGGCCTGTCTCTCGCCTCGAACCCGCGCCGCCCGCGCCTGCGGCGTCGATGCTGTTGCGCATCCCCGGTACGGACCCGCGGGAGGTGGACACCTTCTGGATTCGCGAGGTGTTTCGAGCGGATCGAGTGCCCCAGTTCACCCTTCGCGCGGTGCTGCTGGGGAGCGCGATGGGTGTCGTCGCCTGCGCCGTCAACCTCTACGCGGGGCTGAAGACGGGCATCATTCCCGGCGTGGCGATCATGGCCGGGTTGATCACGTACGTGAGCCACGACGCGATGCGACGCCTGACTCGGGGCATGCCCTTGTCACCGCTGGAGACCTGCTGTGCGCAGGCGGTGGCCTCCGCGGCGGGGTATGCGACGGGCAGCGCGTTGGTGTCCTCTCAGGGCGCCTATCTTCTCCTCACGGGACACCATCCGCCGGGGTGGACGCTGCTGGCGTGGACGTTCGTCCTCTCCGCGCTCGGGGTCTTCTTCGCGGTGCCCCTCAAGCGCCAGTTCATCGATCGCGAGCAGCTCCCCTTCGCCACGGGCACCGCCGCCGCGCTCACGGTGCGCGCCCTGCATGACACGGACACCGAAGGCCGCCCTCGGCTGCGCAGCCTGGGGTTGGGTGTGCTGGTCTCCAGCCTCGTGACCACGGGGCGGGATGCGCTCCAGCTCATGGCCTATACGGTGTCCTTCCCCGGGAGGCAGGGCGGGGTGCCGCTGGAGCGCCTGGGCTTCGGGCTGGACTTGAGCTTGATGCTCATGGGCAGCGGCGCGCTCCTCGGGCTGCGCATCACCGCCTCGGCCCTGCTCGGAGGGCTGCTGATGTACGGAGGGGTGGCGCCGCGCCTGGTCGCCGCCGGCATCCTGCCGCCCGATGCGGAGCTGAGCACCTTCCGCGAATGGAGCATGTGGCCTGCCGCCGCCGTCTTCATCTCCGCCGCGTTGCTGCGGCTGGTACTCCAAGGGCCGGCACTGTTCCGCGCCCTGCGAAGCCTTGCTTCCTCCCGTGACGCCTCCGCGCCACATCCCGTGGACGCGCTGCAGATCCCTCAGCGCTGGTGGGTGGGAGGAGTGGTGGTGCTGGTTCCCGCCACCGTGGCGCTGGCGAAGGTGGGCTTCGGCGTGCCGGTGCTCCACGCCACGCTCTCCGTGGCGCTCTCCTTCATCCTGGCGCTCATCGCAGGCCGCATCACGGGAGAGACGGATGTGACACCCGCGGATGCGCTCGGTTCGGTGACGCAGCTCACCTCGAACCTGCTCCAGCCACGAGACGCGGCGGCTGGCCTCGTCACCGCGGGCATCACCGTCAACACGGCCTGCTCCGCGGCGGACCTGCTGAGCGACTTGAAGACGGGACACCTCCTGGGCGCCCACCCACGCTGGCAGTTCCTCGCACAGCTGCTCGGCTCCGCGGTGGGGGCCGCCGCCGTGGTGCCGCTCTTCTATCTGTTGGTGCCAAGCCCCTCCGCGCTGGGCGGTGAGCAGTTCCCCGCCCCAGGCGTCACCGCCGCCGCGAAGCTGGCCCAGGTGCTCTCCACCGGCTTGGGCTCGCTGCCTCCCTCGCTCCTCGTGGCGTCGGGGTGTGCCGCGCTCCTCGCCGTGCTCCTCACCGGGGTGGAGCACCTGCTGCCGGAACGTGCCCGGCGCTGGGTTCCCTCGCCGGTGGGCCTGGGACTTGGGTTCCTCCTGCCCCTCTCCGCCACGATCAGCATCTGGCTGGGCGGGCTGGTCGCGGAGGGTGTGCGGCGCACGCGCCCCGTGGCTTGGGAGAGGCGCTTCCTCCCGCTGGCCACGGGCTTCATCGCGGGCGAGGGGCTCATGGGGGTCGCCCTGCTGCTGCTGGGATGAGGCCGGTCTGATAGCGTCATGGGGTCTCCCATGCGTTGTCCGACCTGCCACCGCCGGCTCGCGCTCGGGGCTACGTGCCCCGTGCATGCCCAGCGTTCCCAGCCGGCTCCGCTTCCTGAGCCGCTCCCCCCTCCGGATGTGCCAGGCCTGCGCGGCTTCGCCTTGCTGGGGACCGGGGGGTTCTCCCACGTCTTCACCGCATGGCGGGAAGCAGATGGGCGCGAGGTGGCATTCAAGGTGGGCCTTGGCCCACACCGCCAGCGCTTCGCCCTGGAGGCCCTTGCGCTGAGCCGGGTGGGGCCTCCCACGGTGCCGGAGCTGCTTCAACATGGTACGGCGGGAGGGCGGCCCTTCCTCGTGCTGGAGGCCCTGCGTGGGCAGACGCTCGCCGCGTGGATGGCCACGCTCCCAGGGGCTGGGGCTGCCTCCTTGCTTAGGGTGCGAGAGCTGCTCGCCGGCGTGTGCGCGGCGCTGGAGCACGTTCACGCCGCCGGGCTGGCCCACCGCGATCTCAAGCCAGAGAACATCTTCCTACGGGAGGGAGGTGAGCTCAGCCTCCTCGACTTCGGGCTCGCGCGCTTCCTGGAAGCTCCCAGTGAAGGTTCGGGAGAGGGCGCGGTGGAACTCACCCGGGCGGGCGAGCGGCTCGGAACGCCCGTCTACATGGCGCCCGAGCAGTGCCTGGATGCGCGGGAGGCGGGGACCGCCGCTGACATCTATGCGCTTGGGGTTCTCCTCTTCGAGCTGCTGACGGGAGCGCCGCCCTTTACCGGGAGCGCCGATGAGATTCGCCACGGCCACGTCAGCCTTCGTCCGCCCAGCCTCTCGCGGCATGCCGAGCTGCCACCCGCGCTCGACGAGGTGCTGCGACGGTGTCTGGCCAAGTCTCCCGCCGAGCGCTTCGCCCGCGCCGCCGAGGTGCTCTCCGCCTTCGATGCCGCGTGCCGGCTCACCGGGAGCGCCGCGCCTGAGAAAGTCACCCGGGCCGCCGTTTCCGTGGGGCCCGGCTCCGGTGTCCGGTCCGTGGCGCTGTTGGGAGTCCAGACCCGAGCGCCCGTGGATGCGCTGCTCGCGGCGATCGAGCCGCACGGGGGTTCGCTCGCGCGCGCGGGAGTCGGGGGCTACCTCGTCGTCTTCCCCGAATCCCTCTCGGCCGAGGCAAGCCTGCGCGCCGCCGCCCTCGCCGCGTGGCGGCTGATCGAGGAACACGAGGCCGCCGCGGTCCTCCACCTGGCGGAGCTGCACGTCCGCCCCGGGGTGACCAGGACGCGCGTGGCGGGCCGCGCCCTGGAGTCCACGGAGGGCTGGTGGTCCCATGCGCTCCAAGCAGGGCAGGTGCGTGTCACCGCCGAGGCCACGGCGTGTCTCGACGCCGACGCAACAAAGGAGGGGCCCGGAGGCGTCCGGGTGCTGGTCCGTGGCACGGAAGCCTCGGCTCCCACGCCCGAGGCGCTCCCTCTGGTGGGGCGCGAGTCGCTATTGGAGGCGCTGAAGGAGGAGGCCACTCGCAGCCTCGGCCAGGGCGTGCCGGGACTCTGTGTCCTCACCGGAGAGATCGGCTACGGGAAGACCCGGCTCCTGGACGCGCTGGCGGCGAGCTTGGAGGCAGATGGACGGACGCGAGTGCAGCGCCTGCGCGCTCTTCCCCCGGACACCACCGTGCCACATGCGCTGCTCGATGCCCTGAGGGGAGCACCGGCCCCGAAGGGCGCCCCACGTCATGCCGCCGCGCGGGCCCTGGCAGAGCTTCTCCGTCAGCGTGCGCGGGAGGTGCCCCAGGTGCTGCTGCTGGATGACGCGCACCTGGCGGATCCCACCACCCTGGACACGCTGGAGATGGCCACGCTGGCCGGAACCCAAGCGCCCCTGTGGATCTGCGTCGCCGCCCGTCCCACACTGCTGGGCCTGCGCCCCCACTTCGGCGAGCGGAGTGGCCACGTCTCCCGCCACGCGCTGCCGACCCTGTCGCCAGAGACCAGCCGCGCCCTGCTCCTTCAGTTGCTACGCCCGGTGGAGCACATCCCCGAGCCGGTGCTGGCGCGCCTGGAGCAACTCGCCCAGGGCGTGCCGCTGTCGCTGGTGGAGCTGGCGCGGGCGCTGAGGGCCGCCGGGGCGCTGCGCACGTCGCCCGGAGGAGGGTGGTACCTCGCCCCGGATGTGCTGTTGGACGTCTCGGTAACGCCCCTCTTCGAGCGGCTGGCCACGCGCGCCCTCCTCGCGTTGCCCGAGAGCTTCCAGGTGCTGGCACGGCTGTGCGCGGTGCTCGGCAACGAGGTGGACGCGGCTCGGGTGGACCTGGCGCTGCGGAATCTCGACCCACGGGAGGGCGGAGCGCGGGTCGCCTCGCTGGACGCTGGAGCGGGGTTGGCGCGGCTGGAGCGCGCCGGGCTGCTGCGCTCCTCCAGTCCCGGGCGCTTCGTCTTCCGGCACCCACTGTTGCGGGAGGTACTGGAGGCGACGCTGCCGCCGCCCACGCGTCGAGCCCTGCATGCCGCCGCCTTGCGCGCCCTGGGGGGAGAAGGCCTCGCCGAGCGACGCCGGCGTGCTCACCATGCCGCGGGCGCGGGCGCGCACGAAGAGGCCGCCACGGCCTTCTTGGGGCTCGCCGAGGAGGCCCGTCACGCCCACCTCCCCGTGGAGGCCGAGCAGCACTACACCCGGGCTCTCGCGCTGCTACCGGAAGGGGGCACCGAGCGCCGCGCGCGGGCGCTGACAGGTCGCGGACGGGTTCGGCACCGCCTCCAGCGCTTTCGCGAGAGCCTCGAGGATCTGACGTCCGCGAGGGCCCTGGCCGAGGCCCGCGCGGACCACGCCCTGGCCGTGGACCTGCTGTTGGAGGAGGCCACCGTCCGGGACTGGATGGAGGACGTGGAAGGCTCGGCGGAGCGCACGCGCGAGGCGATGGAGCGCATCGAGCAGCTGGATGATCCGCGCCTCTCGGTGCGCTGCACGCTGGCCCGTGGGCGACTGCACGTCCGGATGGGAGAGTGGGAGGCAGCTTCCCGGGTGTTGTCCTCCGCGGTGGAGGGGGCGATAGCGGCCCGGGACTCCGAGACGCATCTGGTGGCCCTGGCGCTGTGGGGGGCGGCCCTGACCTTCCTGGACCGGCCGGAGGAGGCCGCCGCGCGCTTTGGGGAGGCGATCGCGCGCTGCGAGGAGGCGGGGGACGCCCTGCATCTGGCTGCTGCCTGCATCAACCGCGTGCTGCTGTGGCTCAAGCTCGGCGACGTGGGCCGGATGGAGGAGGACCTGCGCCGGGCTCGGGCGCTGGGACGCGAGCTGGGCCACGCGCAGGTGGAGCGCTGGTCCACCTTCAACCTCGCGGAGGTGCTGTACGTGCAGGGCCGTCTGGAGGAGTCACTGCCACTGGCCCGCCGCGCTCACGAGCTGGAGGTGCGCTTCTTCCGAGACCAGCCCGTGCCAGCGGAGGCCCTGCTGATCGCGCGCATCGCCGCGGCGCTGGGAGACATGGCGGAGGCGGCCCGGCAGCTCCGGTGGATCGAGGAGCACTGTCCCCCGCGTTCCCTGCCGCCAGCGGCCATCATGCGGCGATTGGTGGAGCTGCAGGTGCGGGAGGCGGAAGGCGGAGGTGTCTGGGACGCGGAGGCTTGGCGCACGCTGGCGGAAGAGGCCAGGGAGTTGGCCTCCTCGGACGAGATGTCGGAGATCCTGCTTCAAGCGGCCCAGGGCGCGATGCGTCATGGGAACGCTGAGCAGGCACGGCAGTGGCTGGCCCAGGCGGCTCGGGCCGTGGAAGGTGCGCCCTTGTGGCGGACACGCTTGGAGCGCCTGCAAGGAGCCCATGTCACGGAACGATGACGAGCAGCTCTACGGGGAAGTCCTGGCGGTGGGCGCCCAGGTGGGCTCCTGGGTCGTGGAGCGCGTCCACTATTCCGGTCCGGTCTCCATCCTCTACCGCGCGAGAGACATTCGCACCGGCACCCCAGCGGCGTTGAAGGTGATGCACGCACGGTTCTCCGCCGCCAGCACGGCGCTGCGCCGGTTCCGGCGCGAGGCGGCGACCCTCCAGCGGCTGCGCCATCCTCACATCGTGGGCATCCTCGAGCATGGCGCCCTTCCGGATGGGCGGCCCTTCATCGCCATGGAGTGGCTGGAGGGCGGGGATCTCGCCGCCGAGCTCGCCGCGCGCGGCCCGCTCTCCCCTGGCGAGGCGCTGGAGGTGCTGGAGCAGGTCGGCGCCGCGCTCCAGGCCGCGCACCAGGCGGGCGTGGTGCATCGTGACCTGAAGGCACAGAACGTGGTGCGGCTGGCCGGAGGAGGGGAGACGCCGCGCGTGAAGCTGGTGGACTTCGGCATCGCCAAGGGCTTGTTTCCAAGCTCCCCAGGAGCCTCCCCACTGACGCACACCGGCTCGGTCCTGGGCACGCCCCTGTCCATGGCGCCGGAGCAGATCCGCGGCGAGCCGCCGGATGTCCGCACGGACCTGTACGCGCTGGGCGTGCTCCTCTTCCAGCTCGTCACGGGACGGACACCCTTCCAGGGGAGCACGCAGCACGAGGTGGAGGAGCAACACCTGCATGCGCCACCTCCTGGGGCCAGCGAGTACGCCCCGGTGCCCACCGCGCTGGATGCGGTAGTGCGACGGTGTATGGAGAAGCGCCGCGAGGACCGCTACCCGGACGTGGAAGCGGTGCTCGAGGACCTGCGGCGCGGGGTGCGAGGCCTCTCCCCGTCGGTGCCGGTGGAGCAGGCGGTGGCGCTCTACCTGGAGGCGCGCGTGGACAGCGAGCCGGATGACGCGGACCTGGAGCAGCTGGACCAGTTGCTGACGCACGCGGCCAAGAGGCTGGGGGAGCTGGGACTGGAAGTGCGGATGGAAGGCGTGGGCTGCCTGCTGGCCGTGGCTCCCCTGCGAGAGGACCCGGCCCCAACGCGTGCCCGGGTGCTGGAGGAGGCGCTGGCGCTCGTGGAGGACACCGGGGGGCTCCCGTTCCCAGGACGGGTAGGACTGACGGCCATGGTTCACGAGGGTGAGCTGACGCGAGAGCTGCTGCGCCTGCCGGCGTGGGTCGTGACCGTGCCGGAAGGAGGACTGCTGGCGACCGAGGCGGTGCTGCGGGGAATGGGAGCCAGCTTCCTCTCGGAGCCCCTGTCGGGTGCGGCGGGCCTGAGGCGAGTAACGGGAAAGGCTACAACCCACGCGCCGCTGTTGCCGCTCACGCCACACGAGTAGAGGCGCGCGGTTTTCGACCCACGCAGGACGCCATGGCGGCGTTGGCCCGCAACGTGCTTCAGCGTGAGGCACGCAACATTTCCGGAGGAAGCTCGTGACGGTTCGTTCCCAGTCCAGGCTGCTGCGCACGCTCGCCCTTGGGGCCTTGGGGTTCACGCTCCTGGGGGGCTGTGAGCCCTACCCCGTGGATGACGCCGAGCCCATGCGGGCGAGCCAGGAGAGCGACATCAAGATCGCCAACTCCCTCTCCACGGCGGCGCTGGTCTTCAACGGCATCTCCACCAATGCTCAGGCCAACCTGTTGATGAGGACGAACGCGCTGAGCACGCTCTTCAACAACACCTCGACGGCGGACGGGAACTTCATCCGCAACCAGCTCACGGACCCGAACGCGCGCCAGTTCATGAAGTACCTGGTGGGCTGCGCGCTGTCTTCCTCCCAGACGCTTCCCTGGCAGTCCTCTGGGGGGCATTCGGGCGTGTGGATGGGAGGAGCGGGGCTCTGTACGCAGTGGCGGGACATCCCCCCGAGCGCCGCCTGCATGAGGCAGGTGTCCGCCTGCATCCTGGCCCGGAACAACGCGGTCAACCGGCGTGTGGAGCTGTCCGTGCGTGGCGCTCACCTGGATGGGACGGCCTTCAGCCTGGAGGAGGCCCCCCTGCTCGTCGAATACGACCCGGACGTCCCCACGACCGACATGCCCATCCAGAGCTTCAACGCGTGCGCAACCCCGACCGTGGGCGGTGAGCGCGACTGCGGATGGATCAAGGACCGTATCGGCACCTGCACGCCGAACTCATGGGTCCGCTTGGGCGCGGGAAGCATGGCCCAGGATACGAGCGGCCTCTGTACGGGACCTGTCCTCGGTAAGAACAAGGACATCCGGGCTGTGCTCCGGGTGTGCTCTGGCATCGCCGGCTGTGACGACGAAGGCCCCCGCTTCGTGGCGAAGAGCACGGGGGTCTGCAGCCCGGTGCAGAATCCCTCGGTGTCCTTCCAGTGTCCGGCCTCTGGCTACTTCAACGTGATGATGGCCCCCTGGAATTCCACGGAGTCGCTGGGGCTGCTGTACGTGGGCGAGGATTCCACGGCGCAGAACGCCGCGTATCCCGTGTCCGAGGCGCAGGCCTTCCGTATCCGCGAAGGCGCGTTCTACGGCAATCTCTTCACGCGAGGGGTGGCGGCGGAAGTCACCGTCATCCCCAGCAAGACGGGGAGGGGAGATGGCGCGCGGGAGATCACGCATTCGCTGATGTCGGGCTCTGTGTATCCCCAGATGTACGTCTGCCATGATCCGGGCTGGGTGCAGGGGGCTGCCTATGCCACCCATCGCGTGTGCGCGATTCCCGACATGGGTGCCAATTGTGCCGCCAAGCTCGTGGGCTCATGCCAGGCGCCTACAACGGGGTGCGGCACGTTCGACGCGCCTCCCGTCACGGGCGATGGCGACTATGACGACTGCAAGGACCCGGATCTCACCACCTGGAGTGAGCCTGTCACCGTGTATCTCAACGGCCCGTGTGACTTGATGCCGGCAGGCCAGGTCAACCTGTGCAAGCGGCATTTCCCCTGACCCGTACGGCCGCCGAGGCTCAGGGCTTGATGCCGTGGCGGCGCAGCAACCGGTAGAGGTGGACCCGGTCCACCCCCGCCGTGGTGGCCGCCTGGGCCACCTTGCCCTGGTGCTTCTCCAGCAACGCCCGGAGGTAGCGCCGCTCGAAGTCGTCTCCCACCCGGCGGCGCTGCTCGGCGTAGGGCTGGGTGGGATCCACCTCGAACGTGGCGCCCGGCTTGGCCTCCTCCTCGGAGAGGGCCAGCGCGTCCTCGAAGACGAGGCACCGCTCCAGGTAGTTGCGCAGCTCTCGCACATTGCCCGGCCACGCCGCGTGTTGGAGCCGCCCGAAGAACTCCGGGGTGCGCAGGGCCCCGGTGTGCTCCGGAGCCGCCTTCATCGAGGCGAGGAGCTTCTCCACCAGCAAGGGCAGGTCCTCGGGGCGCTGGCGGAGCGCGGGCAGCGGAATGCGCAGCACCGCCAGCCGGAAGAAGAGGTCCGAGCGGAAGCCGCCGGTGTTCACCTCGGCGCGCAGATCGCGGTGCGTGGCGGCGATGAGGCGGATGTCCACCGGCACGTAGGTGTTGCTGCCCACGCGGCGGATCTCCCGGGCCTCCAGCACGCGCAGCAGCTTGGGTTGGAGCTCGGTGGGCAGCTCGCCGATCTCATCCAGGAAGACGGTGCCGCCCTGGGCCTCCTCGAAGGCGCCCTCGCGCCGGGCCATCGCGCCGGTAAAAGAGCCCTTCTCGTGGCCGAACAGCTCGCTCTCCAGGAGGTTGGGCGGGATGGCGCCGCAGTCCACCACGAGGAAGGGCTTGTCGCGCCGGGCGCTGGCCTGGTGGATGGCCTGGGCCGCCTGGCTCTTGCCGGTCCCCGTCTCTCCCTCCAGCAGCACGGTGACATCGCGCGCCGCGGCGCGCTCCAGCAGCGCGAAGCACTCGCGCATGGCCACCGAGGTGCCCACCAGGGAGCCGAAGTGCGTCTGCTCGGAGATCTGGAGCCGGTTGGTCTCCGCGCTGAAGTCGAAGCGCAGCACGACGCGCCCCAACCGCAGCAGGCTGCCGCCCCGCAGGTAGCCCTCCACGACCTGCACGCCATCCACGATGACGCCGTTGGTGCTGTTCAGGTCCTTCACCAGCGAGCCGCGGGGCCCGATGCGCACCTCGCAGTGGAAGCGCGAGACGGTGGAGTCATCCAGCGTGAAGTGGTTGAGCGGATGTGAGCCTATGGAGCACACGTCCGAGGCCGACTCCCAGATGGTGCCGGCGCCAGGGCCCTCCAGCACGGTGATGCGGAAGCGGCGCACGGTGGGCAGATCCCCCGGGCGGCGCGCGTGCTCGTACGGCAAGGTCTGGTGGAGCGGTTCGCTCTCGCTGGGCAGCTCCCGGTCTTGCTCAGGCATGGGGGCAAAGTACCACGCACGCTCCGCGAAACGCGGGCTGTGTCCCACCCCCTCCGGTCCCTGTGACGCGAAAGGTGACAACGGCGCGGGGTTGTAACCCGCGGCGCTACCCGCCCCCCGGGCCGCTTCTCCGTCTTCAGAGCGAGGGACGAGTCCCCGAGGCGTGGCCTGGTTCGTGCTCTGGGGTGGAACTCCCTCGGTGAGTTCGGCCGGCGGGCCCGCTTCACAGGAGACACGCAATGAAACTCAAACACGTGGTGTTCATGACGGCCGCGCTGCTGGGCGGCGTCGAGCAGGCGAACGCGGCATCCTCTCCCGCCTACGAGGCCCCACTGATTCGCGCGCAAGGGGAGGGCATCGAGGGCCAGTACATCGTCGTGCTGAACGAGGGCGCGGACCCCGGCATCATGGCCCGGGGCGTCCAGATCGCGCCGCTGCATGTGTATAACCGCGCCCTGGTGGGCTTCGCCGCGAAGCTGTCCAGCGACCAGCTCAGCCAACTCCGGAAGGACAGCCGGGTGAAGTACCTCGAGCAGGATCAGGTCGTCCGGGCGGATGCCACTCAGCTGATGGACGCCAACGGCGATCCCTGGGGCCTGGACCGCATCGATCAGCGCAACCTGCCGCTCAACGGCCAGTACACCTACACCAGCACGGCCCCCAGCGTGACGGCCTATGTCATCGACACGGGCATCCTGACCAGCCACGTCGACTTTGGCGGCACGGCCACCAACGTCTTCGATGCCTTTGGCGGCACGGGCCAGGACTGTAACGGCCACGGCACCCACGTGGCGGCCACGATCGGCGGCGCGACGCACGGCGTGGCGAAGAACGTCAGCCTCCGGGGCGTCAAGGTACTGGACTGCAATGGCTCTGGCTCCTTCTCGGGGGTCATCGCGGGCATCAACTTCGTGCAGGCCAACGCCGTGGCTCCCGCGGTCGCCAACCTGTCGCTCGGCGGTGGGTACTCGGCCGCCGTCAACGCGGCGGTGACGAGCCTCTCCAACTCGGGAGTCTTCGTCGCCGTGGCCGCGGGCAACAACAACGCGAATGCCTGTAACTACTCTCCCGCGAGCACCCCCGAGGCCTACACCACCGCCGCCTCCACCAAGACGGACGCCCGAGCCACGTACTCGAACTACGGCACCTGCGTGGACGGGTACGCGCCGGGAACCGCGATCAAGTCGGCCTGGCATACCACCAACACCGCCACCAACATCATCAGTGGCACCTCGATGGCCTCGCCGCACGTGGCGGGGTGCGCGGCGCTCTACAAGCAGCAGTTCGGCAACCAGCCGTCGGCGACAGTCGCCAGCGCCATCGCGGGCCTGTCCACGCCGAACAAGATCACCGGAAACCCCGCCGGGACGCCCAACAAGCTGCTCTTCTGCGGCGCCGACGTGTGGAGCAAGGACAAGCCCGTCGATACCGGCAATGAGCCCGACGCGGCCACGGCCAGCCTCAACATGTGGGAGAGCGATGACATCTGGAACTCGCTCTCGGCCTCGGGCCCCAGCCACCAGAACCCGGAGTTCGGCCAGAGCAACTACCTCCATGTCCGGCTGCGCAACCGCGGGCTGACGCAGGGCGGTGGCCCGGTGACGTTCTACTACGCCAACGCCTCCACGGGCCTGGGCTGGTCCGGAAGCTGGACGCCGATCGGCACCTTCAACACGCCTCCGATCAACCCCAACTCTTCCCCGCTCGAGGTGGTGATGCCGTGGACGCCTCCCGCCACCGGCCACTACTGCATCCTGGTGCGCTACACCGGCGAGCCCATGGCCTACGCCGAGACGGCGGACGTCAACTACAACACGCGCCAGAACAACAACATCGTGTGGCGCAACATGAACATCGTGGATCTGGTGGCGGGTCCGCAGCTCGTGAAGTTCATCGTCCGCAACATCCTGCGGCGGCCCTCCTCAATGTCGCTCCGGCTCCAGGACAGCCTGGTGGGTCAGGTGCCGTTCAGCCGCCACGGAGTGCTGACGGCCTACCTGCCGCCGGAGCTCCATGAGCGTTGGTTGGCCGGCGGGGGCCGGGCCATCGGCCTGAAGGACATGGGGCGCGGCTGGTTCCAGGTGGTGACGACGGATGCCGAGTTCCAGGGCATCGCGCTGGAGCCGGGTGAGGCCTTCACGGTGGAGCTGGAGTTCCGGGCCACCGTCCCCACCACGCAGGGCTTCAAGATCGACGCGATCCAGTTCGACAAGGAGCAGGTGGAGCCCATCGGCGGCGTCACCTACCAGGTGCGCATGCCGAGCAAGTAAGCCCTCCTCGAATGAAGCACCGCTGACTTCAGCGGTCAGGGGCCCCATGCCGAGCTGGCGTGGGGCCCTTTCTTTTTGTGCCTCTTCCTCGAACGGCGCCAGTTGCGCGCGAGGCTACAACCCGCGTGCCGCTGTTTCGTTTCAGGTTACCCGGCAAGAGCCGCGAACCCTTCTCCGCTCCGAGAAGCACAGGGGTAGCGTTGGCCCGCTCCGTGCTTATGGGGCGCGTGATCAGCTGAGAAAGGAACACGACTTGAAAACGAGATTGTTCGCGGTGCTGTTGGGACTGGTTGTTGCGTGTGAGCCCGGCTCTGTGGGAGAGGCGGGCCCGCCTGGGCCTCAGGGACCCGAAGGTCCAGCCGGCCCGCAAGGGCCTGCGGGCGCCCAGGGGCCTGCGGGTACACAGGGGCCTGCGGGGCCTCGAGGGCCTGCGGGTGAGCAGGGACTTGCTGGCGCCCAGGGCCCCGCCGGTGCCCAAGGGCCCGCCGGTGCCCAAGGGCCTGCTGGCGCTCAGGGATCTGTTGGACCTGCGGGTGCTCAAGGCCCCGCGGGCCCTCAAGGACCCGCGGGGCCTCCGGGACCCGTGGATTCCGCTAACGTCATCCTGAACACCACCTTCCCCCAGCCCGCCAACTTCAACATCACGGGGAACGGGAAGGTGGGCGGCGATATGAACGTTGGCGGAGAGATGATCGTCGACGGCGATCTGTCGGTCACCGGCCGGGTGTTCGGAGGGCAGACCGTCACCGGCTACCTCCAGCCACAGAACTGGACCTACTCGAAGGTCAGTCCGGTGACGACCTGGTGGCCGCTCTGGTCCGGGCAGATCTCCGTCGCACGCCCGTCGCTTCTCTGGCTCTCTCTGAACGGCTATTGGACGCCTGGCGCAGGTGAGTGCTACGCGACGATCCTCGTGGACGAGGTGCCGCTCGCGGCACCGTGCGGGACGAACCAGGGCCAATGCTGGGGGGCCACCTACTCGAGTGGAAGCGGCGAGAGGTTTCCGCTCGGGTATACCGGCTTCGTCTCCGTCGCCGCGGGCACGCATACGCTGGCCGCCGCGGTGGTGCCAGGGGTAGGCGACACCTGCAGCATCATCGGTGCGCGCATCTTCTACGCGATCATTCCGCAATAAGGCGCGCGGGCCGCGGCTTCATCGGCCCGAGGCCGGGAGAGACACCCCGGACTCGGGCCGAGCACGAGCCGCGACTCAGGTGCAGACCAGCCAGCTGCACTTGCCCGAGAGGCACTCGCGGCCGGCGGTGCAGAGCGCACCCTTCGGCTGCTTGTTGCGGCACTGACCGAGGTTGAGGCCCACGCCGCAGTACTGGTTCGAGGCGCAGTCGTTGTCACCGTCGCAGATGCAGTTGCCAACAGTGCCGGAGCAGCCCTCGCTGGTGTTGCAGGCACCGCTGACGCACTCCTGGGCGAAGCGGCAGGTGTCGCCAATCTGCTTGGAGTTGGGGGCGTAGGCCTTGCCGCAGATGGCGGGGTACTGCGCCTCGCGGGTGGCCTTGGGCACGTAGGCCGCCACGCCGCTGGTATCGATGTCCGCCGCCGCGTCCGCCATGCCAGTGCGCGTGCTGTTTGCCCGCTCCCACATCAGGAGGAACTTCTCGGTCGAGCTCTCCAGGCCCGTGGTGTTGACGCCCAGGTTCTTCATGTCGCGCACCACGTCCGGCAGCAGGCCCACGTGGGCCAGGCCGAACTCGTCGAACTCCGTGCCCAGCCGCGCCGGGCCGGAGAGGCGCTGCTGGTTCATCTGCGCATCCGCCTCGGCCTTGAAGCCGGCCGAGCACGCCCCGTGGTTGCCGAAGCGCGGGCGGGTCTGCTGGATGAAGCCGTTGAGGTCGGCGCCAAACGCCATGTTCACCTTCAGGCCCTGGCGGCCGAACTCATAGGCCTGGGCCAGCGAGCGGGTGGAGCCCTGGCAGCTGTTGGCCACGGTCGTCTTGGTGTAGGTGCGCGTCTCGTCATGCGCGGTGCGCAGGCCGAACATGCCGCCCGTCTGCCGCACGTAGCGAACCACCCACGCGGGCGTCGTCTTCTCGTTGGCCGCCAGATCCGGGTTCATCACCTCGCGGAAATGGCCGTGGGAAATCATCAGCGGGTAGTACGTCTTCGCCTGGGAGATGGCGAAGGCGTCCTGGATGCTGCGCTCGGACATGTGCGCGATGTCGATGATCATGCCCTTGTTCGTCATCTCCTGGACCAGGGCCTTGCCCTCGGCCGTCAGGCCCTTGACGTTGCGGCAGCTCGAATCCACGTCGAAGCCCAGCGTGAAGCCAGGGCCGGTGATGGCGCAGTCGGTGTCGATGTGGCAGTTCTCCAGGAACTGGGCGGCCTGGAAGATGGCGTTGTGAGGCGCCGCGCCGCCGAAGCGGTTGTCCAGCTGATGCACCGGCTGGAGCGAGCGCACGCCGAGGCTGTAGACGCGGTTGAGCTCGGTGAGCCAGTTCTTGGTTCCGAACAGCTTGCTGGACTCGATGGAGAGCACCATGGCCAGCTTGCCGGAGGCGATGATCTGCCGGGCGTGCGCGGGCGACAGGGCGATCTCCGCCCAGCTCGTGCGGGCGTCGAAGTCGCGCGCCATCTGCAGCTGCACGTCGACGTCCATCATCTCGTCACAGGGGCGCTTGAGGTTCTGGTAGGGCAGCGCCTTGCAGAGGAACTCGTTGCTGACCAGCGAGATCATCACCAGGGACATGCCGCCCTGGTGCGCCTTCTGGAGCGAGCCCTCCCAGGACTGCTGGTGGGCGATGGTGTCCCAGCGCGGCCACTGGGTGTTCACGTTCATGCGGCCCAGGTGGATGCCCGTATCCCCCTCGGTGCCTTCGATCTTGCCGATGAACTCCGAGGCGGCGGCGCCGCCCACGCCGAAGAAGGCGGAGAGCAGGGGGACGCTGCCCAGGTTCACGTTGCCCGAGTTGGGGCACAGGTTGAGCATGTTGCTCAGGTCCATGCGGACGCGGGCGTGGTCACTCTCGGGCATCCCTCCATCGCAGCTGGCCAGGGTGCCGGTGTGGCTGCCGTGGAACCAACCGCCAGAGAACGCCTCCTCGGCGAACATGTGGTGGTGCAGCTCGGCGAAGCCCGGGGCGGCCAGCGCCTGGGCCACTTCACCCGAGGGCGCTTCGAGCTCAGCCTGGGCCTCCTGCTCGTCCTCCATCACCGGGTTGCAGCCCTGGTTCAGCGCCAGGACTGACAGGAAAGAGAGGGTTAGACAGCTCCACGAACCGAGGCCAAGACGACTCCGCATGGGGGGCTCCTTCCAATTCAATGGAATGCGCACCAGGAAGTCTCAAAGTTCGGCCGTTTTTACAAGGTTTCCATAATTTTCCTGCATCCCTACCAGACGGCATGTTTTGGAGGGCTCAGGCCGGGAGGTCTCCCACGTGGCGCAGCTCCTCGGCGAAGGAAGAGACCATGTTCGTGTACTCCGTCACCACGGCGTCGAAGCGGGCCTGACGCTCAGCGAGATCCGGGACGTGCTTGTCCTGGAGCTCGGGCAGGTGGAGGCGGAGCTGGCTGCGCAGGCTCATGAGCATTCCGTCGAAGGAGAAGTCGGCCACTGCCTCCAGAGGCTTGACCACGTGCGTCTCGAGGAGGGCCCACTGCTTGAGGAGGCGCTTGCTCACGAGCCGGGTCCTTGCCACGGCGCTGACCTCCACCAACCGTCCGTCCGTCAGCAGCCAGAGGTCGTGGCTGATGAGCATCCCGGTCTCACCCTCCTGGCTGTCCTTGGCGGCGCCGAGGAAGGGGCGGCTGCCATGGAGCCGTTGCCCCGGCACGTCGAGCCACTCGGCCTGGCGGTGCCGGGCAGGCTGGGTGCCCGCCAGGGTTTCCACCTCGCCCACCTCATCCTGGGAGGTGTAGTGGGCGCGGATGGTCCTGGCCCTGAGGCCCAGCTCGGGGAGCACGATGTCGATGAGCTCCTCGAGGACGATGGCCTCGGCACGTTGACGCTCGTCCAGGGCCACATAGAGCAGGGCGTCAGGCTCCGGGAGCGGGGCGCCGCCCGGGAGCTTCTCGCCCTTGATGATGCGCTCCAGCTCGTTGAGGGTCTGGAGCGCCTGCTCCTCGATATGCTTGCGGTTGGACATGCGTCCAGCCTAGTTCAAGCGGGGGGATGGGCGGCCGGTCGTGAAGCGGGCTCACCCGGTGGGAGAAGGTCTTGGACGATCTGACGTGGCTCGAGCAGTGGTACTCGGCCCAGTGTCGCGGGGACTGGGCCAACGACAGAGGTGTGACCATCCAATCCCTGGACAACCCGGGGTGGGTGGTGACGGTCGACCTGGAAGGCACCGAGCTGGAGGCGCGGATGGTGGATGCACTCGTCCTGCGCGCGGGCGAGCCACCGTCGGCGGAGAACGGCAATCTGGGAGGGCCTGACTGGCTCGAGTGTGCCGTCAAAGGCAAGCGGTTCATCGGGGCGGGTGACCCGGGGAAGCTGCGCGCCATCCTCCAGTGCTTCCGCGAGTGGGCGGAGTCGCGGTAGCAGACTCCGCCTTGTTCTCGAGGTCGCCGAAGCGTGCCTCAGAACGCCCTGCTGTTCTTCTGGCTCTGCTGCTCGACCTTGGCCTTCTCATTCGCCGCGATCTCGGCATCCATGGCCTTCTTCCCGGCGGGGACCGTGAAGGTCAGGGAGGTCGTCGTGGAGGGCCAGCCTCGCGATACGGTGATGACCACGCCGTCCTTCCGGTTCCAGGTATGCACGACGTTCCCGAGGCCGATGTTGCCTTTCTTGGAGCTCGGTGCTCCGTACTTCGCCTGGACCATGGATGAGATCCGAGCGACCTGTTCGGTGTCCATGAAGGAGGGGAGCACGTATTCGAGGACCGCCAACTGACCTGTGGCAGCCACGTAGCCCACCTGGAGCTTTTCGGCGCCGTCGAGCAGGTCCTTGGCCGAGTAGATGTCAAACCAATACTTGTCGTCTTCGCGCTCCGGTGTCGCTCCTTCTTTCTTGGCGGCTTCCCGGATGTCCTGTCGCTTCGCGGAGGTCAGCGCCACTCCGAATACGGTGGTTTGCGCTGCCGCCTCGTTCTTCGTTGCGGGTTTCGCGGGTGGATTTGCGCCCGCTGTGGCAGCAAGAAGGAAAACAACGGCAAACCCGGTTGTCGCAACGCTCACCGTTCGATCAAGGCTCATGATGGAACTCGCATTCTCTTTGAGAAGAGTTGACTGGAGGCCCGACTTACCGGCGTCTGGTTGAGCGAAGGAATTTGGATCAAGCCCCCAGGGCTGAGCATACCCCAGAAGTCTTGGACTTTAGTTGACGACTATTGCAGCTGTCGCCCTTCGGTAGACCCACGAGCGAGAGCGTGACGGTGTCCAGGTTGCAGCGGTTGCAGGTCACGATGCCTTCACTGTGCCGTGATCGTCGCATGAATGGTCGAGCTGACCTGGCGCGCTCCGTCCATGCCAAGGCATTCGACAGCCCACCGGTACGTCCCGGGCGGAATCGCCACGGTGGCCTCGTAGAAGTCATAGCTCGTGTGCGGCCAGCTGGGTGAGTAGGACCATGCGTCGGCGGTATTCCCATCGCTCTCCCAGATGGGAATGAACGCTTGGGGTGGATACACTAGGCCATTCTGGCTCGTTTGGACCTTGCAGCTCGAGACATGCTCTCCGTCGTACCGGAGATGGAACCGCTCCCCTGTCGTGATCGTCGGCGGAGTGAACCACTGCCCGTTCGGAATCTCCGTATCATTCACGAACCAGCGGACTTGCGGCACGGGGTAGACGGTGGCTCCAGCGCGCGTTTCCGTGGCCGTTCCATTTGCCGACACACACCTCAACTCCCAGCGGTAGGTGCTGGGCCCCAGGGTGTTGACCGGGCCCCAGTCATGCTCCAGGTCGCTGTATTCGTACCAGAACGCGTCGTTCACGAAGCCCTTGAGCAGGCAGCTGCTTGCGCCCAGGGACTGATAGCGGAAGGCAAAGGCTGGGTCATCGGTGTACCGCGAGAAGCTTGGGACCCCAAGAACGAGGGGGAACAGCGGCGTGGGATCGTCCTTGCTCTTCAGGGTATCCGCGCGGACCGCTCGTCCGTTCACGGAGAACTCCACGGAGGGGGCCGCGGTGGCCACGCGTCGACGCGTATTGGGAACGGGCAGGCCCGTGCCGGGCATGGGGAACGAGAAGGCGCGAACGGCCTGCTCGATCTGCTGCGGCGTCTCGAGCCCATAGGCCTCCGCGAGGTGTACCGCCACGGCCGCCACATGCGGAGCGGCCATGGACGTCCCCGACATCATGGCGACGTTCCCGTCGAGCCCAAGTGACTTCACGTACTTTCCCGGAGCCCACACATCCGCACAGGTATTGGAGCCCGGCTGCGTGCCCTGGAAGATTCCGTGAAACCCTCCGGTGCCATTGAGCGGAACGACCCGTTGACCGTTCTCGTCCACTGCGCCGACGAGCATGATTCCATCCAGCGGGTCGAGCGAGCCGTAGGAGTACTCGCAGCTGTTCGAGTTCTGATTGCCCGCGGCCTCCGCGATGAAGGCACCGGGGTACGCGCCCGCGGGGGTTGCCAGCTCGAGGATTTTTGCCCGCAACGCGATGAGCTCGGACGCGGAGCTGCCCTCGAAGTCCAGCGATAGGTTCACGACCGCCACGCGCCTCGGCTCAGGCTGGGCCAGGATGTCCGCTTTGACCAGGTCGAGCGCTTCCACCAGGCTGCCATTCGCACCCAGGCACCTTGTGTAATCCTGATACTTCACCCGAGTGACCGAGCGGAGTTTGGCCCCGCTCAGCACGCCCACGACCCGTTGACCTGGAGACCCGGAAGGGCTCTCCATGGCCCCGATGGTTCCCGCGACGTGCGTGCCATGGACATAGCAGGGTGGATCCATCCAGCCCGTCACCCCCGTCTTTCCAATCAGGTTCAGTCGCCCGGGCATGTCCTGAACGCCCGAATCCACGACGTACGTGGTGACTTGCTGCGTGCTCGTGACGGGCCCTCCTACCGCCTGCACGCCCCAGGGAATCAAATCGCCCGCGCCTTCGACATCTGTGGGCCAGCGGGTGTTCGTATACGTGGGAGCCGGTCCGGACGCCGCCGTGACCGTCACAGGCGCGGAAGCGGTCGTGGCTCCAGCGTTGTCCGTGGCCTTGGCCTGAAGAGAATACGTGCCCCCTTCGGAGAAGAAGAATGGGAAGCGATACGTCCCCGCCTGCAACCTGCCAGCGCCCAGCAAGGTTCCGTTCGACCAGAAGCTGACGCCCGTGATGGTTCCATCCGGATCGGAGGCGGTGGCGGTGAGCGTCACAGGGCCGAATGGGAGCAGTGCATTGTTGAGCGGGAAAGTCAGTACCACGGACGGCGCCGTGTTCGTCGGTGTGAACGTCACGGTTCTGGCCGTTGCCGTCCTCGTTGAAGCCATGCCGTTGTCGACGGCGCGTGCGTGCAACGTATAGCTCCCTGCCTGGGGCGGAGCCCACGTCAGCCGATAGGTGCCCGTGGCCGGGTGGAACGTGGCCGGGCCGAGCGATGTGCTGCCATCGAGGAACTCGACGCTCTGGATGGTGCCATCGCTGTCAGAAGCCGATGCCTCCAGCAGCACAGAGCCCGGATGAGGGAAGGAGGAGCCGTCCGGGGGCGACACCCAGCTGACCACGGGAGGCTCGTTGGCGGGCAGGGCGTTGATGAGCAGATCATCGATCGAGAGATACGAGAAGCCAGAAGCCGCCGGGTTGGTGCCCTCGATGCGAATCGTATGAACCCCGGCGGTAGCGACCGAGAACGCGTACGTCGTGAAGCCCGTGTAGGCGAAATTCGGTGGCGTGAATCGCCCTGCTTCCACGCCGTCGACCAGCACACGGAAGGTCAGATTGGACGTGAAGCCGTACTGCTTCTGCGCTGCCTTCAGGCTGAGGGTGTAGGAACCCGCGGGAAAGTAGACGCCCTGGGAGGCCCAGCCGCTGCCATTCAGCAGCAAGGTCTGCATCCCTTCCGGAGCCACCGGCCCGCTCCCGGTATAGACATTGGTATTGCCGACGATCATGGCCGAGGGCTGTGCCGAGCTCTGCCAGCCATTCGCTTCCATCACTCGGGAATAGCCGCCGAATTGATGCACGCGCTCGAAGCCCGCGTTGAAGAACGCGGGCACGGCTGGCGCCTGCACGGTGACGACGACGGGCGCGGACACCGTGGAAAGTCCCGACGCGTCGGTGACGCGCGACGTGATGGAGTAGGTGCCAGGCGGAACATTGAGCCAGTCGAGCGAGTAGGGATAGGGGGCGACTCCGAGCGAGGTGGCGCCATGGAAGAACTCCACCTGGCTGAGCGTTCCGTCATAGTCATTCGCGTCAGCCACCAGCGTGAGCGCAAGGGGCGCCTGGAAGCTCTGACCGCTTGCAGGCGCGGTCAGTTGGATCGTCGGCGGTCCCGCGGGTCCGATCCTCACATCATCCACGTACGCGCGGAACCCGTCGTACTGCGGAAGCGAGGAGGTCGCCGAGAACTGGAGCGAGTAGTTGCCTGTGGAGGGTACGGTGAAGGCGGAGGTGCCGAACGGGCGGAACGCCGTCCCCGGAGCGATGCTGGCGAGCTGCGTATTATTGAAGAGTACGCGGAGCGTCATCACCGACGAATTCTGAGCTGCTCGGAAACTCACCCCATAGGTGCCTGGCGGCAGTTGGACGTATTGAGAGATCGAAGCCGGCCCACCGTAGTTGTAGGACATGGACTGGAGATAGGCCGCATGGTTGCCCTCTCCGGTGGGAACGCCGGCGCTGCTCGAGTGCTGGTTCGTCGTGGTCCCTGCCTCGCTGGCGGACAGGGTCCACTCATACGGCGCATAGCTCCGCGTGTTGCCTTCGCCGACCCAGATGGACTCGAAGTTGTTGTTTCGGACGAAAGGCGCCGTACCCCCGGCACCTACCGTGAAGATCACCGGCGAGGAGGTCGTGGAGGCGCCGCTGCTATCGAAGGCCACCGCCGTGATCGAATACGTCCCTGGAGCGACGTAGAGGTTGGCGTGTACCCAGGGCCAGGAGGTGGCGGTGCCGATGCGCGTGGCCCCATTGTAGAAGTCGACCTTGGTGATGGTCCCATCCCCGTCGTTGGGGGTTGCGCGCAGATAGGTGAATGCGGACACGATGGATTGCCCGTGAGCCGGATACGTGAGCTCCACCACGGGCAGGGTGTTGGTGCCCTGGCGATTCAGCTGAACATGATCGACGAGCAGCGCCTGCTGCATGTTGCTCGCCTCCGTGTTCTCGATACGAACCGAGTAGGTGCCGGCCGTCGTTATCGTCACCGGGCTGAAGGTGACCTTGCCGAGTGAGGCCTCTGGCGTCCGTACCCCTGCGTTGAAAGCGCCGATCCGCGCCTGCAGCGACAGGGCCGGGTTGTTTCCAGGCCCCTGCATCGCCAGCAAGCTCAGCGTGTACGTGCCGGGCTGAAGTTGAACCTCCTGCGTGATGGCCCCCTTGGGACGGATGCGCAACCACTGGTGTCCCATCGGCGCCGTCTCGGCCAGGACCCCGTTACGCACGAGCGCGACCGGTCCCACGGTCTTCCAACCGTAGCCCTCCGGAGAGGGCTCGGCGTACTGGCCTGGGTTCAAGCGAGGTGCTTCGAAGCTGTTGTTCACCACTGCTGGGGACTGGGCGGCCGCGACGGCGGCGCTGAGCACCAGCGCTGCGAGAGTCACGTGCTTCGCGACGCGCCACGGGAGGGAAGCTGGCATCCTGAGCCTACAGAGTATTGAGAGGGTTTCTTATCTAGTGGTAAAATCTGAACACACCACCAGTGTCGGCGAGCCCCGTAGCAAAAGCGGGTAGGGCGTGAAAGCGAAAAGCGCTTCTGCCCAGCCGAGGCGCCTGTTCGTGGCCTGGGGGGGCCCGCACAGTCCTGTTCATTTGTCAATTCAACCAAGATCTAAATGGGCCATGCCCAGGCGAGTGACTTATTCCTCGCCGCCCTTTGGTGAGGCCGCAGCTTCCACTCTGGCGAAAGGTGCAAACAGATGGCGAACGAGAAGACTCCCGAGGTTCAGACTCAAGAAGGTCCGGTTCAAGGAATCGTCGAGAACGATGTGTTTGTCTTCAAGGGGATTCCCTACGCCAAGCCCCCCGTAGATGACCTGCGGTGGCGTCCCCCGGCGCCCGTGACGCCCTGGACCCAGGTCCACGCGGCGGACAAGTACGGCCCGTCCTCCTACCAGAACGCGGAGGAGTGCAAGAATGCGGGCGGTGGCGATCCCGGAACGTTGAGTGAGGATTGCCTCTACCTGAATGTCTGGACGCCCAAGTTCGCGGCGGGTGCCCCGCCGTCGGGCCTGCCGGTCATGGTGTGGATCCACGGAGGTGCCTATGTCCTTGGCGCGGGTGGACTCCCGCCCTACGTGGGCTCGCCCCTGGTGAAGAAGGGCGCGATTGTGGTCACCCTCAACTACCGCCTGGGGGCGCTCGGCTTCTTCTCCCATCCGGCGCTGGATGCGGAGAACGCGGGCAAGCCCATCAACAACTTCGGGTTGCTCGATCAGATCGCCGCGCTGCAGTGGGTTCAGCGCAACATCTCCCGCTTCGGCGGCGATCCCAACAATGTGACGATCTTCGGCCAGTCCGCGGGCGGCAAGAGCGTCCTGGCGCTGTTCTGCACGCCGATGGCGCGGGGCCTCTTCCACAAGGGCGTGGCGCAGAGCGTGTATGGGCTCTCGGAGATGTCCCAGGCGAATGCGCGCAAGCGGGGCGTCAACCTCGCGACGCTCGCGGGCCTGAAGGGTGAGAACGCGACGGCCCAGGAACTGCGAGATCTGGAGGCGGACAGCCTCTGGTCCCTGACGCCGGAGGATGCCAAGGAGACGCCCGTCTCCAACGCACCGGTGGCCATCTACGGCGACCAGGTCCTCTCCGAGAGCCTCGCCGACACCTTCCGGAAGGGGACGGAGGCACCGTTGCCCCTCATCCTGGGCAGCACCAGCAATGACTCGAGCGTAGTGCTCGCCTTCGGCGTGGAACCGGTCAAGGTGATCGAGAACCTGCGCAAGAACCTCATCTTCGTGGGGCCGCTCTACCCGGACATCAAGAACGACGACGCGGAGCTGGGCCGTCAGGTGTGCCGGGATCTGCTCTTCACCGTGGTGCCTCGACTGATCGCGCAGCAGCACAGCCAGCGGGCGCCGAGCTGGCGGTACTACTTCGACTACACTGCGGTCGAGCGGCGCCCGGAGAAACCCACTGGGGTCGACCACGGCTCCGATATCCCCTACATGTTTGGGACGTGCGAGATGTGCCCTCCCAACGCGGGTCACTTCAACCAGGAGGATCGGGCGTTCCAGGAGAAGGTCGTCGGGTACTGGTTCGAGTTCGCGCGCTCCGGTCAGCCCACGGCCCAGACGAGCACCGAGTGGCCCGCGCATACGAAGGACCAGGACTCGACGATGCTCCTGGCGCCGACCACCGAAGCCAAGGCGGACTTCATGAAGGGGCGCCTGGACATCTTCGCGGCGCTTGGCAACCTCGGCAACATCATCTCGTAGCTCCCCGCTTCCCATGACGGGGCCCTCGGTGGAGAGCTCGCGTTGATGGGGTAAGGTTGCGGGGAGGCGCGGCAGTACGCCTCTCCGCATCCTTCGGGCCCATGGCACAAGCGCACATGAAGCGCATCAACCGCGGTGACGTGTTCTGGATCGGGCCCGATGACTCGCGAGGGCCTGTCCCGAGCTACTCCCATCCCCACGTGGTGGTTCAGGACGACGTCTTCAACCACTCGCGGATTACGACCGTGGTCGTGTGCGCATTGACGTCGAACCTCCACCGGGCGAACGAGCCGGGGAATGTCCTGCTCGAGGAGGACGAGGGGAATCTGCCCAAGCAGAGCGTCGTGGTCGTGTCGCAGATCTCTTCCGTCGACAAGGACCGCTTGGGCGAACGGATCGGGTCTCTGTCAGACGCACGGGTGGAGCAGATCCTGGCCGGCCTGCGATTCCAGCAAGTGTCCTTCTTCGAGAGGTAGCCTCAGCCCCTCCAGTTCTTCGTACGCAGGAAGGCAGGGTCCCGGAAGTCCCACAGTCGCTCGGGGTGCCGGTCCACGTCCAGCGGGGCGCCATTCCAGTCAACGACCTCCTTGCTGGTGGACCCACGCAGATGGGTGAAGAAGCTCCAGCCCGAGAGCAGCACGAACGCCACCACCCATCCCCGCTTCCACACCGGCTCCGTGCTCGGCGCGCTCAGCTTCTCGACGACCGGAATCAGTAGGAAGCACAGGTACGGCGTCATGTCGGTCATGTACCGAGGGCCGTACGAGTAGCCCGCCCACCAGTGCGGGAAGCTGGAGACGATCAGCCAGTGCAGCAGCAGGATGCCGCCCAGCACCGCGGCCTCCACACGGAAGAGAGTCGAGCGCAGCGACAGGTACAGCCCATAGAACGAGAGCAGGAAGATGGGCGAGTAGATGAACAGCCCGCGCCCAGGGCTGACGAGGTTGCCCGCGAGCGCCTCCAACAGCAGGCTGGCGCTCTGGGGCAGGATCCGCTCCGGCCGGTAGTACGGCGGGAGGATCGCGGCGTACACCGACCAGTTGTAGAGGAAGAACGAAGCCGCCACGAGCAGGCCCATGGCGCAATAGGCCAGGAAGTAGCGCCGGTAGCGGATCAGCACCAGCAGGCTCAGGAGCATCACCGAGATGCTGTTGGTGGGGCGCATCACATAGGACAGGCCGATGAAGAGACCGGCCCAGGGCACGCTGCCAGGCACGCGCCGGCCCCGTACCAGGAGCCACAGGGCAATGGAGAGCATCAGCACGGAGGGCCCGTGCTGCCCCATGTCCCGGGTGGCGGTGGACCAGACGGAGCTGCAGAAGGCGAACGCCCCCGTCACCACCAGGGCCCAGCGCCAGGGGAGCAGCTCGGAGGCCATGAGCTGGATGAACACGGCGGCGAGCCCCATGAGCATGGAGGCGAGCACCATCTCCGTGGTGAAGAAGAACGACGCGTCGATGTCGCCGACGCGCTCGAAGTTCTTCTGCCAGTTGGCGACGCCCTTGCCGACCTTGGGGATGTGGCGGGCGACGGGGGCGACGAGGTTGACCGCCTTGTTGAAGGCCCAGATGGGGCCCAGGGCCACGAGCGCCGAGCCCATGGGGAAGAAGTTCCGGTAGTTCCCGTCGATCTTCTCCACGGCACCGGCGTAGTGGTGGAAGCCCGCCTGGTACTCGTTGAGGTCGGTGTTGCCCTCGCGAATGATGCTGAAGACGGTGGGTAGGCTCCAGAACAGGTCGCCGGCCCCCTTGATGGGGCAGCACTCGTACACGATGGTGACGGCAACGAAGACGGCCACACAGCCCCAGGCGCGTCCTTTCGGCGACTTCATCGGCGGGATCCTCGCAGCGCCGGGCCCCAGCTGAGGCCCGGCGGGCGGGCCTTGTACCATAGGCTCCGAACAAGGACTCGTGCGCCCTCGTCGGGGCTGGAGCTACTACAGCTCCACGACGCCGCAGGCGATGCGGCCACCGGCGTCACCGGCCGGGTCGGTCTTGTGGTCATCGGCCTTGGCGTGGACGACGATGGCCGAGCCATCCTTGTCCATGAGGCTCTTGAGCTTGAGGCCGTTGTTGGCGAAGTGCTCGAACTGGAGCTTTCCCTCCTGGCCCACGTAGAGGTTGGGCAGGTCGCCCGCGTGCTTGCCCTTGGCGGACATGATGCCGTGCTGCTTCTTGCCCGGGTTGAAGTGGCCGCCCGCGGTCTTGAACTCGGGGCCCTCGCACTTGCCCGTCTCGTGGATGTGGATGGCGTGCTCGCCCGCGGGGACGCCGTTCAGGGTGCCCCGGACCAGGAGTCCGCCGGGCGTCTGCTGGAGCGTCACCTCGCCCAGGGTCTGCCCGTTGGGATCCTTGAGGGTGGCGCGGGCGGTCTCACCCTTCTTCGCCTCCGTGGCCGGTGGCGCGGCCTGGGGCTCCTGGGCGAGCGCGGGCAGGGAGAAGGCAAGGGCGGCGGCGGTCAGCGCTGCGTACGGCTTCATACGTTCATTCCTCCGGGAAGTCGGGTGACACGAAGCGCGGGCACACTAATCACCTCGAAGCGTGCTCACAGGAGAAAGTAGGTGCTTCTGTGGAGCGGGCAACGGCAGCGCTCCGTGCCCTCACGCGCCGTCGAGTGGCACCGCGACGACCCGCGAAGCGCCGTAGACGGGCGCCCACACCTGTTGAAGCTCCGGGCCGTTGAGGAAGCGCACCAGCTCGCGGAACGCGGCGAGCGGGCCGCCGAGCCGCTGGGCCCAGGCCCGCCCTCGCGGCGAGAGGTTGGGCACCAGCGGGCCCAACGCCTCCGAGGAGGTGACGGCGCGGGTGATGTCGAGGCCCTCTTCACGGACCCGGAGCGGAACGAGCAGGGGCGCGAAGCGGGAGTGGCGGTGAGCGTGAACGCAGCCCTCCTCTTCCAGCAGCGCGGCGGAGAGCGGGAGCTCGCGCACGTTGAAGAGGAGCTTCACCGCGCCCAGGTGCGGATCATACGGCCCACGCAGCCGGTGGTCTCCGCGGGGGATGAGGCGCCGGTCCAGGTAACAGAAGGCGCGGGCCTCGGGCGGGAGAGCGCCTCGGTGGCGAGCGCCGGCGTAGCGGAAGAAGGGGCGCACGCCGGAGGCACTGACGCTCAGCTCCGGCCCCTGCTTCAGCGCGTGCAGCTTGGGAAGGTGTGCCTCGGGGATGTCATGGGCTCGGGCGAAGGCCCGCAGTCCCGATACAGGCGTCCGGACGAAGTGGCGCAGGCGTTCGAGGAGGCGCTGAGGGTCGTCATCCACGAGCAGCTCGTCGAAGCGCGTCTTCATCCCAGGCAGGCTCACGGGGACGAGCGTGGTGAGCGGCTCGCCCTCGGCTCGCCAGCGCGCGTCCAGGGCGGAGGCCTCGGTGGGAGTCGGGGAGAGCCGCCACTCGGGCGGCTCGGGAGTGAAGGTGGCGCGCTGTCCCTCCCGCTCGAAGGCCACGCGGGTCCTTCGGCCAGGCAGGGAGGTCCACACGGTGATGCAGGTGCGCACCTTGGTGTTCGCGAAGGCGCCGGAGCCAAGGTCCACGACCTCGCGAAGCCTCAACGTGCGCAACAGGGCCTGCCGCAGCGGAGCGTAGAGGAAGGCATCGAGCAGGCTGGAGGGGGTGATGAAGGCCAGCGCGCCGGGACGCTGCGAGAGTCGGTGCGCCGCGACGAGCAGGAAGAACGCGAAGTCATCGCGCAGGCTCGTCCCAGGCGGCAGGGCCAGGGGGATGAGCGCGCGCAGGCGTTCATAGGCGGAGCGGTCCTTCAACAGGGCGGAGGTGCCGTTGTACGGCGGGTTGCCCACCCACAGCTCGAGGTGATTCTCGGGGATACGAGAGAGCAGAGGGGCCAGGCCTCCCCGTAGCGCGTCCCCCACCGCCACCTGTGCGCTCGGCACGCGCTCCTGACACATTCGGGCCACTTCGGGCAGCAACTCCAGGCCACAGAGGTGGGCTCCCGGTCGCATCCGCGCCGCGGCGGCAAGAAAGGCGCCCGCTCCGCAGGCAGGGTCCACCACGGCAAGGGGCCCCTCGGGCAAGTGCGAGAGCGCGAGCCGCAGCGTGCGCTCCACCAGCGGCGCGGGCGTGTAGAAGGCGCCCAGCGCGCGCCGGTCGAGCCCAGGGAATTGGTGGACGAGCGCCTCCTCGTCGAGCACGGGCGGCGCGGGGTAGACGCGCGACATCCGCGCCCATCCTACTCCTCCGAAGAGGGGTGGCGCGGTATTTGACGCGTTGCGCGATTTTGGAGACAGAACGGTATAGCGAAACTACTGGGGATCTCTCCTCGACAATCCCCGGTCTGCTCCTCCATCAAGGGCAGGTTGGAAACGCAGTTCGACTGCCGCGGCTCCGCGGCGGGGGTGGAAAGATGCTGAGACTGTCCCGTTCCTTGCTCCCTTGGGCGCTGGCGCTGACATTGGGCGCGTGCGGCCCGAACGTTCCGTTCGATGAAGAGGCGGCTGTCACGACGCAGGAGGCGGCGCTGACGGGCCCCTGCGCGGGCAACACGTCCTTCCAGGTGGGCTCGGGCATCTACGACATCACGGGCCCGGCCGCGGAGCTGGGGATGATGGGCTATGCGATGCTCGACCAGAAGACGGCGGGCATCCACCAGCGGCTGCGGGCGCGCGCATTCGTGGTCGCCTCGCCCTGCAACGGCAAGCGCGTGGCGTTCGTGAGCGCGGATGCGGGGCAGATCTTCCAGGGCGTCAAGCAGCAGGTGGTGGAGCGGCTGAAGGCGAAGTACGGCACGCTCTACTCGGATGAGAACGTGCTGCTGAGCGCCACGCACACGCACAGCGGGCCGGGCGGCTTCTCGCACTACGCGCTCTACAACCTGACCATCCTTGGCTACGACAAGCAGAACTTCGAGGCCATCGTGGATGGCATCGTCCAGTCCATCGACCGGGCGCACACCAACCTGGCGCCGGGCTCCATCCGCATCCAGTCGGGGGACCTGCTGAACGCGAGCATCAACCGCTCGCCGGAGGCGTACCTGCGCAACCCCTCACCGGAGCGTGGGCAGCACGCCTACGACACGGACAAGAAGATGACGCTGCTGCGGCTGCAGGGCTCGGATGGGGCGGAGGTGGGCCTCATCAACTGGTTCGCCGTGCATGCCACGTCCATGGGCAACGACAACCTGCTCATCAGCGGCGACAACAAGGGCTATGCCTCGTACCTCTTCGAGAAGGCCAAGGGCACGAACTACACGGCGGCGAAGACGTTCGTGGCCGCCTTCGCCCAGAGCAACGAGGGAGACGTGACGCCCAACATCCACGGCGGCACCGACGGGGGCGGCGCCAATGACTTCGAGAGCACGGAGCTCTCCGGGCGCAAGCAGTACGACCTGGCGAAGGTCCTCTATGACGGCGCGACGCAGCTGGTGACTGGCGCGGTGGATGCCCGGCACACGTACGTGAAGATGGACGAGGTGCAGGTGGCACCGCAGTACACGGACGGCACGGCCCGCACCACGTGCGAGGCGGCCATCGGCATCTCCATGTTGGCGGGCGCCGAGGACGGGCCGGGCTTCGGCAGCGAGGGGGCCAGCTGCGAGGAGATCAAGGACATGTGGGGCGCCTTCACCTGCGCGGTGACGACCACGTCCTGTCAGGCGGAGAAGCCCGTCGTGCTGGAGATGGGCACGATGTCGCCCTATCCGTGGACGCCCGAGGTGCTGCCGCTGCAGGTGGTGACGTTGGGCAACCTGGCGGTGGTGGCGGTGCCCTTCGAGATGACGACGATGTCGGGCCGGCGGCTGCGGCAGACGGTGCTCACGCAGCTGGCTCCCATCGGCGTGAACCAGGTGGTGATCGCCGGCCTGTCCAACGCGTATGCCGGCTATCTGGTGACGCGCGAGGAGTACGCGAAGCAGGACTACGAGGGGGCCTCCACGCACTTCGGGCCGTGGACGCTGGCGGCGGTGCAGCAGGAGACGGAGAAGCTGGCGGCGGCGCTGCGCGCGGGCACGACGGTGGCGCCGGGCCCCACGCCCCGGGACCTTCGCAACGAGCAGACGACGCTGCAGACGGGCGTGGTGTTCGACGACAAGCTGCTGTGGGTGGACTTCGGCAGCGTGGTGACGAACGCGAACGCCAGCTACACGCGGGGGCAGGCGGTGACGGTGAAGTTCTGGGGAGGCCACCCGAAGAACAACCTGCGGCGGCAGGGCTCGTTCCTGCAGGTGCAGCGCAAGTCGGGCACCTCGTGGGTGACGGTGGCGCAGGACTGGGACTGGGAGACGAAGTACCGCTGGGAGCGCAACAACTGCGTGCCGACCATGGCGTGCTCGCACGTGACGATCGAGTGGAAGATCCCCTCCAATGCGACGCCGGGTACGTATCGCATCCGGCACGACGGTGACTGGAAGTCCGGCTGGGACGGGCTCATCCGCTCGTATACGGGCTATTCACGCGAGTTCACCGTCAACTAGTTGAATGCCGGGAGCCCTCATGCGTCACTAAGAGCGTATACCCCAACAAGGAAACCCCCCCCATGAGGGCTCTCGTCGTCGCTGTTGCAGTGCTGATGTCGGCCGCCGCTTCCGCGCAGTCCCCGTCCCAGGCCCAGGCGGCCCAGGCGCAGTCCCAGGATCTCAAGCGCGCTCCCCCCCCGGGGCAGCCCACGGGTCCCGTCGCCCCGCCCTCCAGCACTCCCAACTACGGCCCTGGCTACAACGGCCCCTCGGACTCATTCCGGCATGAGGGCACGCTGGTGGTGGTCGAGCGCGAGCGGATGGCGGAGCGCCTGGCCCAGATGGAGCGGCTGCTGGAGAGGGCGCTGGAACGCGCCGAACGCGGCCAGGGGCGAACCAACCTGTTGAAGCTGGGAGACGAGCTGGACGCGATGCGGGATGCGCTGAACAACGCGCCGGATGTGCGTCGCTACCAGCCGCGTCCCCAGCCGCCCCCGCCCCCGCCTGCGCCGACGCCGATGGTGCAGCCCATCACGGAGGACCAGCTCCAGAAGCTCACGAAGTCCATCAACCGCGAGTCCTTCGGGGACGGGAAGCTGCGGGTGCTCGAGTCGGCGGCGAGCCAGCAGTACTTCCTGGTGCCCCAGGTGCTGAAGCTGCTCCAGCGCTTCACCTTCTCGGGAGACCGGATGCAGGCGATGCGGGTGCTCTGGCCGCGCGTGCTGGACCGCGAGAACGCCTACCAGCTCTACGGGGCCTTCAGCTTCCCCAGCGAGAAGGAAGAGCTGCGGAAGATCATCGGTAACTGATGAACCCAGGCAGTCTCGCCCCTTCCCGTGCAAGCAAGCGCGGGAGGGGGCGTTCTTTTTACGGCGGCTCAGAGGAACAGGGGGGACCCTCGGTGTAGCCTTGAGGCCATGTCGCAAGGCTCCGAAGAAGGCTTCTCAGAACTCTCGCAGTACCAGCTCGACCGCGGTTCGATGCGGCTGCTGCCCGAGCCCTTCTGCCGTCGCCACTTCGTGGTGGTGCTGGGCAAGGTCGACCCGGCGGCGCGCCATGCACCCGTGACGGTGGGCATGCTCAACCCGGATGTGCCCCATGTCCTGACGCAGATCAGCGACTTGCTGGAGCGACCCCTCCACGCGGTGCGGCTCAACCGCTATGAGATCGAGTCCGCCCTGGAGACGGGCTTCGGCGTCGGGCCGCGCGTCACGGCGGATCTCGTCATCCGGCCCCGCCCGCCCTCGCGTACCAAGCCCACGGCGGTCGAGATGCTCGACTACATCCTCTCCATCGCCGTGGAGAAGAAGGCCTCGGACATCCACATCGAGAGCTACCCCGCGGACGTGGACCTGCGCCTGCGCATCGACGGCATCCTCCACCAGCTCTATACGGACATGAGCCCGGAGACGGTCCACGAGGTCGTCAACCGCATCAAGGTGCTCGCCCAGATGGACATCACCGAGCGCCGCAAGCCCCACGATGGGCGCATCCGGGCGGTCATCGAGCTCGGCGAGAGCCAGCGCAAGGTCATCGACTACCGCGTGAGCGTGGTGCCCAGCCCGGCGGGTGAGGACGTCGTCATCCGCATCCTCGACGCGAACGCTGGCCTCGTCCCGGTGACCCAGCTCGGGATGAGCCAGGACATGCATCGCACCTTCCTGCAGTTGCTCGCCAACCCCGAGGGACTGGTGCTCGTCACGGGGCCCACCGGGAGCGGGAAGACCACCACGCTCTACTCGGCACTGGCCCAGCTCACCGATGGGCGCAAGAAGATCATCACCGCCGAGGACCCCATCGAGTACTTCGTCCCCAAGATCAACCAGAAGCAGGTCAGCGAGCACATGCCGTACCCCGTGCTGCTGCGGGCGCTGATGCGCCAGGACCCGAACGTGCTGCTGATGGGCGAGGTCCGCGACCTGGAGACGGGCAGCACCGCCATCAACGCCGCTCGCACCGGCCACATCGTGCTGGGCACGCTCCACACCGCGGACGCCGTGGGCACCATCGGCCGCCTGCGGGGCCTGGAGCTGGATGACACGGACATCGCGGACGCGCTGCTGGCTGTCCTGGCCCAGCGGCTCGCGCGCCGCGTCTGCGAGAAGTGCTCGGAGCCGAGAGAGCCCACCGAGGAGCAGCGGGCGCTGTTCGGCCGACTCCTGGACGGCATTCAGCTCCGGGCGGGTCGCGGCTGCGACCACTGCCACCACACGGGATACCGCAAGCGCGTCGGCATCTTCGAGATGCTCGTGGTGGATCCGGGGATGCAGGATCTCATCGTCGCCGGCGCCCACAACGCACAGCTGCGCAAGTACGCCCGCGAGAAGGGCTTCAAGACCATGGTCGATGACGCGCTGGAGAAGATCGCCTCCGGCCAGACCTCGCTGGACGAGCTCGTGCGCGTGGTGCCCTACCGGCACATCATCGCCACCCGCGACGAGCGACAGGGAAAGTGAGCAGGGAGCTCACGAGCGCAGGAACAGCATCGCCACCACCAGGATGACCGCCAGGACGGCGAGGCTGGTGAGGATGACCTTCGTCCAGGAGACGGGCTTCTCTCCGAGGACGCAGCTTGCGTCCTGTCCGTGGACCACGACGCGGTACAGCTTCGAGCCGTAGCGGTAGGCGAGCACGTAGGCGGGCAGCGCGTAGTTCGTCGTGTTCAGGCCCGACAACACTGGCGACACGTGCAGGTTGCGGTGGCGGCGGCCCGGCAGCTCCGTCTGGGAGATGCGCTCTCGGGCCGTCTTCTCCACGGCGGCCAGGATCTGCTTCCGGGCGCCCGAGCGCGTCAGGTCGAAGAGCTCCACCTGCGCGCCCTCGGGCCCCTGAGGCGCGGAGGTGGCCTGGGCGATGTCATAGGACGGCGCGAGTCGGTCCGTCTCCTTCTCCGTCAGCCCTCGGGAGGCGGAGACCAGGATGTGGTGCAGCACGAGTTGGGCCATTCCCGCGTGGGGGGCCCAGGCACTGCGGTGGGCGCCCGCGTCGGTGTCCGCCGTCCAGCTCACCTCGACCCGCGCGCTGAACTCCCAGCCCGGCCACCACAGCGGCTTGAGCGAGTCCAGCGCGGCGCGGCTGGCCAGGTCCGAGGGCCGGAAGAAGCCGCTGTTGCCCAGGAAGGCCGATAGCGCCTGCCGCGCTTGCTCCGGGTTCACCGCGAAGGGGACGAAGTGCTCCGCTTGATCGATCGGGTCCTCCTGCGTCTCGAGGTGCATCTCCGAGGCGCAGTAGGCGCACCGCGGCGCCTGGGCCTCCACCGAGTACGCGATGGCCGCCCCGCAGGTGTTACAGCGGATGAGTCGGGCGCGCTCTCGCTCCGCCAGCGCTCGGGAATCGCGGGGCGTGGGGAGCGCGCAGACGGGGCAGCGGAGGTCCTCGGCCTCCAAGGCGCTGTGGCACCGCTCGCACTGGGATTCGACGGCCAGCATCGCGGTCCCCTCACTTCGACGAGAACAGCAGGTACAGCCCGCCCGCCACCAGCAGGGCCAGCAGCACCGCCAGGGCCACCTTCACCCAGGACACGGGCACCCGGCCATACACCTTCCCGGTCTGCCCGTTGACCAGGAAGCGCAGTGGCGGCTTCTGGAGATCGTGCCGCAGGGCCATCACCCACACCGGAAGCAGGCACACCACCAGGGCTTCGTTGTGGAATCGCGTCGAGAACGAGAGCTCGCGGTGCGAGTCTCCCGGCATGAAGGCGGCCAGCCGCTTCTTCACGTAGGCCGTCACCTCGTCGCGCGCCTGCTCCATGCACTGCTCCTGTGCGAGCGAGGGCTCCTCGGTGATCCATCCGGCCACGAGCGCATCGTGGTAGCGCCGCAGCCCGCGGAGATCGAACGGCTCGATGTGCTCCAGCTCGTCGTTGGGCAGGCCCGAGGAGGCGGTGACGATGACATCCGGCACGTACTCCGTGTGACGGCCCCGCAGTGGGCGCCACTCGGTCTTGGTGACCTGTCGCGTCTTGGTGACGGTCCGGCCGTTCTCGGTGGTCGTGTACGTCTCCGTCTCCGTGTAGTTCTCGCCGATGGAGGCGCTGAAGTCGGACTCAGCCAGCGCGCTGTAGAGCCACGCAGGCACGTAGATGCCGCGCAGCTCCTCGACCGAGGCGTTGCGCACGCTGGAGGGAGCCCAGAAGCTGCGCCGCAGCAGGTTCTGCCGCGCCAGCTCCTTCGCCTTCGCCGGGGTCTGCACGAAGCCCAGCGCGAACGTGGGCGGAGGTCGGTCCCGGCTCGGAGGTCGCTCCACCACCGAGGGCGCGGCGCAATAGGGGCACGTCGTGGTGCGCAGCGTCTCCGCCACCACGAGCTGCGCGCCACAGGACTGGCAGGAGAGGTTCACTCCGAGACCTCCTCGCCCGATCCACCCGTCGAGCTTCGACATGAACCAGACAGCAGGATGCGCTGCCCGTTCTGGTCCGCCCACGGGTGCGAGGCGTCGAAGAACTCATTGAGGGGCATGGCCGTGAGGTACCTCCGCGGCGGTAGGGAGCACCGGAGGGCCGCATCTTAGGGAACTCGAAGGCGTGGGGGCGAGGGTACCTCGTGGGGAAGCGTTGCCGGCCAGACGCGCAGTGCGTCCCCGCGTTACGCTCCATTCTCTTGGGCGCGAGGGCTCACGCCTCCCGGCAGAGCCGGTCCGCGCGCTTGAGCAGGGTGGGCAGGCGGGAAGGGCCATGCATGCGTTGGATGCACGCGGCGGCTGCCTGCACGTCCATGCCCACGGCGGTGACGAGCAGGGCCCGCTGGCTGGCGCCGCGCAGCACGGGCAAGGAGACGCGGCTGGATTGGAACGTCGTCTTCGCCACGCCGATGACAGGCACGCTCTGCCCGAGCGCCTCGTACAGGTGGGCGCCCAGCCCGGGCCTTTCCTCGCCTCCGAGCCACACGTAGCCGTCGATGACCACGGTCACCAGCGGCGCGGGCGCGAGGGCCAGCACCCGCAGCAGCGCGGGCAGCTCCCGGCGGTAGAACTCGCCGGGGACATAGGCCTCCGCTGGAGGCCCCCGGTCGATGAAGTGCGCCGCCTCGGCCGCGTCACCCCAGTCCTGGAAGAGGACACACGCGGCCACCGTG
The DNA here is from genome assembly GCF_034259325.1 of Hyalangium ruber. Classification (NCBI taxonomy): domain Bacteria; kingdom Pseudomonadati; phylum Myxococcota; class Myxococcia; order Myxococcales; family Archangiaceae; genus Hyalangium; species Hyalangium rubrum. Next base: position 53,231 of record NZ_JAXIVS010000006.1, read on the forward strand.
GCGTCGGGGCGGTAGTCCACGTCGACACTGGCGAGCATGGCGGAGCTCAGGCGGCGGTCGCGGCGAAGCGCTCGAGCGCCTCACCCGTCATGCGGCACAGCTTCCACTCGGGTGAAAGCGCCGCGCCCAGGGACTCGTAGAACTGGATGGCTGGCGTGTTCCAGTCGAGCACCATCCACTCGAAGCGCCCGCAGCCCCGATCGACGGCGAGCCGTGCCAGCCGCGCCAGCAGCGCCTTGCCGTGTCCCTTTCCGCGCTGCTCGGGCAGGACGAAGAGGTCCTCCAGGTACAGGCTCGGCCGGCCCAGGAAGGTCGAGTAGCTGTGGAAGAAGAGCGCGTAGCCCACCACCTGGCCCGCGTCCTCGGCCAGCAGCACCTCCGCGTAGGGGCGGGGGCCGAAGAGGTGCTCGCGCAGTTGTGTCTCGGTGACGACGACCTGGTGCGAGAGCTTCTCGTAGTCGGCCAGGGCGCGGATGAGCTGGAGGATGGCGGGGACGTCGTGAGCGGTGGCGAGGCGGATCATGCGCGCGATGCTAGCGCCTGGCCGCCGGAAGCGCGTGCCCTGGATGTGTCCGCCGCGTATCGTGCATGCCCTCGCGAGATGCGAAGGAGGATATGGGCATGGAGACGGGCAAGTCGGAGTTCGGTCCCCCGGCGGCGGAGGAGATGTCGGTGGTGGCGGACATCCTCTCCCAGTCGTTCGCCACGTCGGCCCAGGAGAGCGCCGCGGCGCTGGAGAAGTCGGGACCGGCGAACCTTCGAGTGTTGCGCGAGGCGGGCGAGGTGGTGGGCACGGCGTTCCCCATCCCCATGGGCCAGTGGTACGGCGGGCGTCGGGTCGCCATGGCGGGCGTTGGCGGAGTCGGGGTGGCTCCGAGTGCTCGCGGGCGGGGCACGGCCACCCGGCTCATGCAGCAGGTGCTGCAGGAGTTGCGAGGCAAGGGCTTTCCCCTCTCCGTGCTCTATCCGTCCACCCAGGCGCTCTACCGGCGCGTGGGCTACGAGCAGGCCGGGAGCCGGTTCGAGCTCCGCGTGCAGGTCCAGGGGCTGGATTTCACGGAGCGGACCCTCTCGCTGCGGCCGGTGAAGGCCTCCGATCAGGCGGCCCTCCAAGAGGTCTACCGCCGCCATGCCTCGTCGCGGCCGGGCTACCTCGATCGGGGCCCCTACAGTTGGGAGCGCATGAGCAACCCCCGAGGCGAGACAGCGCACGGGTTCCTCGTCGAAGGGGCTAGCGGCGTGGAGGGCTACGTCTACGTCGTGCGTCGCCGCCAACAGGGCTTCATGCAGGAGCTCTTCCTTACGGACTTCGTCGCGCTCACCCCTGCCGCGGCCCGGCGGCTGTTGAGCTTCTTGGGAGACCACCGCTCGCTGGCCACCGAGGTGGCGTGGACGGGCAGTTCGGCTGACCCGCTGCTCTTCCTCCTCCGGGAGCAGCGCTACCAGGCCAAGCTGCTGTTCCACTGGATGCTGCGCGTGCTGGACGTCCCCGCTGCCCTCGAGGCTCGGGGCTACCCGGCGGGGCTCTCCGGCGCGCTCCACCTGGAGGTGGAGGACGAGCTGTTCCCCGAGAACCGTGGGCGCTTCCTCCTCGAGGTGGAGGGAGGCCAGGGCCGAGTCCGGCGGGGCGGGGAAGGGCGGGTGAAGCTGGACATCCGCACGCTCGCGCCGCTCTACACGGGCTTCCTGTCCCCGGAGGCGCTCCGGTTGGCGGGGGCGCTGATGACGGATGACGCCTCCATGCCCGTGGCCGCGGCGATGTTCTCCGGGGCTCCGCCGTCCATGGCGGACATGTTCTGACGGTGCCCACACGCGCCGGGTGGTGGCGGTGGCGCGCGAACGCTGGTAGGCGTGGAGCCTTCGACGAGGAGCAAGGTCATGCGGGCGTTCGTCACCGGTGGTTCCGGATTCGTGGGCAAGCGGCTCATCGCGGCGCTTCGGGAGAAGGGGCACGCGGTGCGCGCCCTGGGGCGCTCCGTGGCGGCCCGCGGCGAGGTGGGCCAGCTCGGGGCCGAGCCCTGGGAGGGAGACCTCTCGAACGTGGAGGCGCTCAAGCAAGGCATGGACGGCTGCGAGCTCGTCTTCCACTCCGCGGCGTTGGTGAAGCCCTGGGGCGCGCGGGCCGAGTTCTTCGAGGCCAACGTGCGCGGCACGGAGAACGTGCTGGAGGCGGCGCGGGCGGCGGGCGTCAAGCGGCTGGTCCATGTCAGCACCGAGGCCGTGCTCGTGGACGGTACGCCGACGGCCAACATGGATGAGACGCGGCCCCTGCCGAGCAAACCCATTGGCCATTACTCGTCCACCAAGAACGCGGCGGAGCGGCTGGTGCTCTCGGTCAACTCGCCCGAGCTGACCACGGTCGTCGTGCGCCCTCGCTTCATCTGGGGCAAGGGGGACAATGCCGTCCTGCCCGCGATCATCGAGGCGGTGAAGTCCGGCAGGTTCCGCTGGGTGGACGGCGGTCACTACAAGACGTCTACCTGCCACGTGGTCAACTGCGTGGAGGGGATGCTGCTCGCGGCGGAGAAGGGCCAGGGAGGACAGGCGTATTTCCTCACCGACGGCGAGCCGGTCGACTTCCGCGAGTTCATCACCGCGCTGCTGAAGACGCAGGGGGTGGACCCGGGCCGCAAGACGATTCCCCGAGGGCTCGCCATGGGGGTGGCCACGGTGTCCGAGGCCCTCTGGAGCTTCCTGTCGCTGTCGAGTCCTCCGCCTCTCACCCGCTCGGAGCTGCTGCTGGTGGGCTGGGAAGTGACCGTGAACGACGAGAAGGCGCGGCGGGAGCTGGGCTACAAGGAGCGGGTCACCCGGCAGGAGGGGCTGCGCGAGCTGGAGCAGGCGAAGGCCTGAGCAGAAGCCCCGGCCCGTAGTAGCGTGAGCCACTCCAGCCCGGAGGTCCGTGTCATGCGCAGGTTCGAGTTCGTCGAGGGCTCCAGCTCCAAGTTCTGGATTCCGGAGCTGGAGGGCAGCACCTTCATCGTGACGTACGGGCGGATTGGCACCGCGGGGCAGCGCAAGGAGAAGGCCTTCCCCGACGAGGAGAGCGCGCGGCGCGAGTACGAGCGCAAGGTCGCCGAGAAGGTGCGCGAGGGCTACAAGGAGGTGAGCGCCGAGGGCGAGGCGCCCGCTCCCGCGCCGGAGAAAAAGGAGAAGGCGCCACCGCCCAAGGCGGAGCTGCCCCGGCGGGTGCGCCCGGCAAAGCCCACGGCGGAGCAGGTGACGGCGGCCGCGCAGGCGCTCTCGGCGCTGGAGGGGCGACTCGGCAAGCGGAGCTGGCAGGTGCGCGTGCAGGCACGGCGGGCGCGGCGGGTGCTCCGGAGCCTTGGAGGCATCGACCCCGCAGCGCATGCCTCGCTGGGCCCGGCGTTCGACGCGTTGATGGCGCGGGTGGTGGCGCCCAAGGGCGAGGAGCGGCTGCCGCTGCGGCTTGCGATGATGCTGCTGGCGGAGCTGGATGTGGCGGCGTTCGTCCGGGCCACGCAGCTGTGGAAGCGCGCTCCGGCGGGAGCTCCGGCCTCCGCGAGCGCCGTGGCGTTGGCGAGCGAGGTGGAGGCGCTGGGCGAGCCGGAGCTGGCGCTGCGCGTGGGAGTGCTCCTGGCCGAGCGCCCCGAGCTCCGCGGAGGCTCCGAGCCGGGCTGGCAGCGGCGGTGGAGCTTGCTCAAGCCCCACCTGGAGGCGCACTTCCAGCAGAAGGGCGGAACGCTCGAGGCGCACCTGCGCACCTTGGAGAAGGGGGGAGACCCCCACCTCGCGCAGCGTGCCTCCCGGATGGGGGCATGAGGCCCAGGAGCCCGGCTGGCCGAGCCCCGGGCCCGAGCTACTCCGCCTCTTCCTTCTTCTCGGCGCCCAGTCGATCAATCTCCTCGGCGGGGTAGGACTTCGCGGCCTCCAGGTAGCGCGAGGCCTGGATGCGGCGGCGATCCTTCTTGCTGATCGACTCCGGAATGACGAGCGTGGGGTCCGCGCCGGAGGGGGCCTCCACGGTCAGCCCATCGCAGAAGAGCCACCGCTTCTTGCCGTCGCTCTCCTGGCGGGCGAAGTACAGGTCGCCGCTGCCCACGGCCGTGCCCGCCTTGCAGAAGTCCTGCTTCGCGGTGGCCTCGCGCTTGGCCGAGTCCTCCTTCCACTTCTGCTCGGCGATGCGCGCGTCCGCGGCGGCAAGCACCTCGGGGGCCGCGTCCAGCCGGGCCTTGGCGCTGGTGAGCACCTCCTCGCCCTTCTTGGTGAGGTCCGGGAACGGCGGCTTGCGCTGGAAGTCGCATGCGCGCAGCCCCGCGATGTTCTTGCGGTGGGCGTCCACCACGGGCCCCAGCGACTGGGAACCCTCGCGCAGCAGCTCCACCTGCTCGGCCGTCGCCTCGGGCTGGGTGGCGGCCTCCGTGCCGGAGACGAACTCTTCCAGCAGCGTGTTGATCTTCGTCAGCTCATCGGAGAGCCGACGGGGATCCACGCCACAGATCGAGCCGCGTACCAGGCCATAGTCCCGGTACTCGATCTTGGTTCCGCCCAGGGTGTAGCTCTTCGAGGGAGGGGGCTTCTTTGCCCCGCACGCCATCAGGGTCAGGCACAAGGCCGCGAGAAGGATGCGAAGTGTACTCATGAGTCGTCTGAGCCTCCGACGTGACATTGCCGTGACAGGGGCGCAACGTCCAGGTGAGTTGAAGGTCCGGCCTTTTGTGGACTGGCCGTCGCGGGGGAGGAATATCACGATGCGTAAGAGCTATGTCGTCCGGATGGGAGAGACGGCAAGATCGGCTCTTCCGAGGAGCCCTTGAGGTCCTCCCGCGAGGCGCGCGTCACACCATGAACTCCAGGGCACTGATCATCATTGGCCTCATCGCGGCGGTAGGAGGAGTCCTCTACCTGTCGCGAGATAGCGGTGATGCGGGCAGGGCGGTGAGCGGGCAGGAGCGCGGGCCGAGCAAGCCCGTGAAGTACCCGGAGGTGACGGAGATCTCCTTCCTCTACAGCACGGAGAAGGAGGCGTGGATCGAGGAGGCGGCGATTGCGTTCCAGAAGGAGAACCCCTCCATCCAGGTGCGCCTGATGGGGCAGGGCTCGCTGGATGCGGCCCAGGCCATCCTGGATGGGCGGGAGAAGCCCACGGTCTGGAGCCCGGCGGACAGCGCGGTGCTGAAGTTGCTGGAGTCGGACTGGGCGACGGAGCCCTCGCGCGGGCCGCTGTTCGCGCGGGAGGGAGAGGACGCACCGCGTCCGCTGGTGATGACACCGCTGGTGTTCGTGGTGTGGGAGGACCGGGCCCGGGTGCTGCTGAAGGCCAACGAGGGCAAGTCCATCTCCTGGAAGGTGATCCACAAGGCGGTGGCGAGTGACCAGGGCTGGCCAGCGATTGGGGGCCAGGCGGACTGGGGCTTCGTGAAGCTGGGGCACACGGACCCAACGCGCTCGAACTCGGGGCTGCAGGCGATGCTGCTGGCCACGCTGGAGTACTACAACAAGCGCACGGGGCTGACGGTGGGGGACCTGTTGGATCCGAAGTACCAGGAGTGGATCCGGCAGTTGGAGAAGGGCGTCACGAGGCTCGAGGCGTCATCGGGCACGTTCATGACGGACATGATCCGGTTCGGGCCCGCGAAGTACGACATCGCGGTGGTGTACGAGAACCTGGCGATCTCGAGGATCGCGAATGCGCAGGAGCGGTGGGGGAACCTGAAGGTGTACTACCCGCCGGTCACGCTCTGGAGCGACCACCCGGCGGCGGTGCTACAGGGGGAGTGGGTGACGCCGCAGCAGAAGGCGGCGGCGCGGCAATGGCTGGCGTACCTGCGGAGCCAGAAGGTGCAGGAGCGAGCGTTGGCGTTCGGCTTCCGGCCGGCGGATTCGGCGGTACACATCAAGACGCAGGATGCCTCGAACCCATTCACGCGGCTGGCGGAGCACGGAATCCAGGTGGACGTGCCCCCAGCGGCGGAGGTGCCGGAGGGGGCGGTGGTTCGCAACCTGCTGACGATGTGGTCGCGCGTGGTGGGCAACCGCTGAGGCGGAACCCCCAGGGTTCAAATCTGTCCGTCCCACCCGTGGTCGTTGCGCCGGAACGCGTCGCGGATGTGATTGACGAGCTCCGGCGCCAATTGGCCGTGCTCCAGGGCGCGCACGTTGCGCATCAGGTTCTCCACCTTCGTGGTGCCCACGATGCAGGTGGCCACGCCGGGGACGAAGGCTGCGAAGCGCAGCGCCAATTCGCTCCAGTCCAGGCCTCGCGGATCCAGCGCCATCTGGCGCATCCGGTCCCAGTAGAGCGCTACGTCCTGTGCTCCCGGGCGCTCCGAGAACCGCCACGGTGCATTCCCCAGGGGCCGCTTGGCGATGACCCCCACGCCGCGCTCCCGCGCGCGTGCGATTCCCCAGTCGATGGCGCGCTGGTCGAACAGGTTTACAGACACCTGGATCGAACCGAACCTGCCCATGTCCAGCGCGTGCGCCAGCGCGTGGTTGTCCCCGGAGTACGCCGCCACGCGCACCTTGCCCTGCTCCACGGCCCGCGTGAGCGCGTCCACGACGCCGGGCCGCTCCAGGACATCGACGGGGCACGAGTGGAAGTGCATCACGTCGATGACGTCCGTGCGCATCCGACGCAGCGCCAGCTCGATGCCCTGGGTGATGCACGGGCCCGTCCAGTCCTCCACGCCCGGCACGCCGTAGCCACACTTGGTGGAGAGCACGAACTCCCCGCGGCGCCCCTGCAGGTGCCGTCCGATGCGCTCCTCGGAGGCCCCATAGCTGGGCGCGGTGTCGATGAGGTTGATCCCCGCATCCAAGACGCCGTGGAGCAGCGCCCCAGCCTCATCCTCGGACAGCGTCGCGTCCCCCACGGGCCCTGCCCCAAATCCAAGAACCGAGACCTGTAGGCCGGTGTTTCCCAGGGGACGGCGCTCCATCACGTTCCTCCACGCGCGGCCAGATCGATGAAGCCGCGAATCCAGATGAGATTGACTGCGTGGCAGGAAGCTAGCGGAGTGCGCGTGGTGGTCTCCAGCGCGGCGGCATAGGGCACGCCCTTGCGCAGGAAGTAGTCGGTCACGCTGCCGTCATGGGACTCGATGAGCCCATCGCCGTCCGTGTGGTTGTTCTCGTCCACCTTCTGGTTGCGGATGACGGAGACGTGGGCCGAGGCCGCCTCCATCATCGGCCGGTACGCTGCCTTGTCCCCGAACGTGTACGCGTACGTGGCGGGAGTCCCCAGGTAGTTGTCCTGGTGGATGTCGAGCGCGGCCGCGGGAGGCGGGAAGCGGTCGATGTCCGCCCGCACGGCGCGCGTCTCCTTGGGCCCCCCGTCATAGAGCGTCCACCGCAGGAAGGACTCGCCGCGACTCAGCTCTCCCTTCCAGGTGCCGGGCGACACCTCGTAGCGGAGGAAGTCGTTGTTCGGGCGCTCGCCGCTGCGGTTGTAGCGGGTGCCTACCTCGAAGCCGGAAGGATTGATGCACGGGTAGACGCGCAGCCCCACGTCTCTCGCCCGGGCGTAGGCCACCACTTCCGCGAAGCTCTCCGCCAGCGTGAGGGGCCCGGCGGGCTCCTCTCCATGGAAACCGGAGGTGATGACGAGCCACCGCGAGCCGGGGACCGTCAGCCGGAAGAGGGGATATTCCTTCCCCGCCTCCAGCACGCGGCCGTACTCGGCCACCTCCGCGAGAGCGCCATGGGACAGGATGCGGCGAGCGTAGTCCGTGTAATCCACGGCTCGAACATAGTGAGAGGCCCCCCCTCTGCCTATCTGCTCTCACCTCCGCCGTTCAGTGCGGCACTTCGGGCTGGTCCTCGGGCCCAGGGGTACCGGGCCCCCTCTCGGAGGGAGAGGGGACTTGCCGGGCCGACGCAGTGTTTACTTGATGCCCATCTTCTCGCGGTACTCGGTGGACAGCTCCTTGCGCTGGGCCGGAGTCAGGGTGCGATGCACCTCCAGCGCGGCATCCGTTACCTTGTGGGCAAACGCGCGGATCTCGTCGATGCGAGTGTCCACCAGGGCGTGCAGCCGCTGCGCGTCCGGGGCATCCGACTCGAGCTGCGTCAGTACCTCCATGCGCGTGGCCTGGTGCTCCTCCGCCAGGCGCTTGCCGTCCTCGAACAGCCGGTCCTTCACGGCATGGACGGACTTCTTCTGCGCGTCGGTGGCGTCCAGGTCATCCAGCTTGTCGTCCAGCTTCCAGGTGACCATCTGCTTGATGCGCTCGGGGTCCCGGTTCCAGCCGCCGCCGCGGAAGCCGCTGAGCAGGACGACGGCGAGGACGGCGGAAGCGGCGATGGCGATCTTCTTCTTCATGGCGTGTTCTCCTGTGGGAGCCCCGGAGAGGGCCCGAGGTGTTGCTTCGCCTCAGTGGCGACGGTGCAGAAGATGCCCCCCGGGCATTGCGAGCGCTTTGGCGCTTCGTAAAGAAGTGTGAAGCGTCCCCGCCTACCGGGCTCCGAGCCCCGTCGGACGCTCCCGGGCGAGCTGTTCCCTCAGGCGGGCCACCACGTCCGGGTGCTCGGCGGCCACCTCGCGCGTCTCCGCCGGGTCGGCGATGACGTCGTACAGCTCCACCTTCACCCCCTGGGGAGTCGGCAGCTCCAGCAGCTTCCAGCGCCCGAGGTACAGCCCTCGGTGCTTGGCGGCGTCCACCGTCTTCTCCCACTCCGGCTTCAGGGCGATGTCTCCCGAGGGCTCCACCGTCGCCGTCTCGTAGACCCACGGATAGGGGATGCGTACCTGCTGGTACTGCTGGCCGTCTCGGTCGGAGAACCAGAAGTCCGTCTCGATGAGGGCGGGAGCCTCCGGCAGCTCGGGGACCTGCGCACCCGGCGCGACGAGCGGCGCGAGCGAGCGGCCCTGGAACGTCTCGGGCGCGGGTACTTCCAGCAGCTCGAGCAACGTGGGGGCCACATCGAGAGAGCGGGCGCGCAGTTCCACCGTGCGCCCCTCGGCCACTCGGCCCGGCAGACGTAGCGCGAAAGGAATCCGGAGCGCGGCGTTCCCCCACAGGTGCTCGCCATGTCCCAGCCCTCGGCCCTCGTCGGCGAGGTGCTCCCCATGGTCGGACAGCAGCACCACCAGCGTGGAGTCCGCCAGGCCTTTGCGTTCCAGCTCCGCCAGCAGCTCGCCCACCAGCGTGTCGAAGGCGAGCACCCCCGCGTCATAGTTGCCGACGAGCGCGGCGATGTCCTCGGGCGTGGGAGGCGTGGTGCCCGGAGGCACCTCCATCTGCGGCGTGGCGCCGAACCGCCACGGGCCGCGATAGCCCTCGGCGACGAAGCGGCCCTCATGAGGGTGGGGCGCGGCATAGGGAAAGTGCGTCGTGGAGGCGAAGACGAGCAGCGCGAAGGGCGCGTCCTCTCGAAAGTCCCCAAGGACACGCCGGGCCGCGTGGCGCAGGGGCGCGGGATCGGTCAACTCGGGCAACTGGCCGCGCTCGGGAAACAGCCCCGGGGCGAGCGCTGTCCACGGCAGCAGGGCCACATGGGTGACGAGCATCCGTTGACGGATGAGGTCCGGAAAGTTGAAGGCGGGGGCCTCCACGTGTTGGAAGCCGAAGCGGAAGCGGGAGAACAGGTCCCCCGCGTAGTCGGACACCACCGCCGTCTGCCAGCCTGCCGCACCCAAGGCGCTCGCGAGCGTGACGAAGGGCGTCTGGCGCACCTCGTGCCCCACCAGCGTGTGCCGTAACGGATGCTGCCCCACCCACTGCGAGGTGAGGATCGTCGCCCACGAGGGCGCGGTGCGCGGCATCTGCACCAGCGTCTCGCGGAAGCGGGTGCCCTCGCGCATCAGCCGATCGATGTTCGGAGACGTCGGCCGGTCATACCCGTTGCCCGAGAGGTGGTCTGGTCGGAGCCCATCCGCGGCGAGGATGAGGAGGTTGGGCCGCCCGGGACGTGACGACGCGGGCGCCTGCGCCCAGGCCTCCCAGCCCAGCCACCCGAGTCCCAGCAACACGGCCAGCGAGCCAGGCACATGCCCCCAGCGAGCCGGGCCCCGGAGCCCTCGTACCAGGAGCGCCAGTGGCACCAGCACCACGGGCGTGAGCGCCACCGCGCGCCAGAGCAGGGGAGAAGCGCCACTCATCGCGAGCAGCAGCGATTGAGTCCACCCCGCGCGCTCGTACAACGTGGCCGCGTACAGGTGCGGATGGTGTGCCAGGTCCGCCAGCACCAGGGGCACCTCCACCGCGAGGCACGCGAGCGCGCTCCCCCAGAAGAGGGCCCGGCGGCTGACGCCCACCGCCCACAGCCCGGCGCCCAGCCACGCTCCCAGTGCGAGCCCCATCACCGTGTACGCCAGGATGAGTCGTCCCACCTGTCCCAGCACCACGCCCCGGAACTCGCTCCACACCCACTCCTCCAGCAGGCGGCTCGCGTTGCCCTGGTAGCCGAGCTTCATGTTGAGGACAGCGCACAGTGTGTAGAGCGCCAGGAACACCAGCAGGCCCGCCCGGCAACCGAGCAGGAGGGCACGTCCCAACGAGACAGGCACGGTCGGCTTTCGCGAATAGCGGGAGTTCAAGTGGAAATGACGCCGAATCAACGGGAAGGAGGCATTCTTTCGAGCGCCAGCCGACCCTGGAAGTTACCTCTTCCAGCTCCAACGGTGGCATGGCACAAATCGTGCCGGAGGCCGACTTCTTGGCCTGGGCGCCTCCTCAGGTCGTACTAGCGGCCCGCTGTCTGGGGTCCTATCGTTCGCTCGCCTCTTCGCTCGCAGGACGTCACTACCGCCATGTCTTTTACCCATCTCCACCTGCACACCCTCTACTCCCTCCTGGATGGCGCCATCCGGATGAAGGACCTCATCAAGACGGTGAAAGAGAAGGGGATGTCGAGCGTGGCCGTGACGGACCACGGCAACATGTTCGCCACCATCGACTTCTACAAGAAGGCGAAGGACGCGGGAATCAAGCCCATCGTCGGCATGGAGGCCTACGTCGCCGGCACCAAGGGTCGCGAGGACCGCACCGAGAAGGTGGCCCACCACCTCATCCTCGTGGCCCAGAACGCCGAGGGCTACGCCAACCTGCGCTACCTGGCCTCCATGGCGTACATGGAAGGCTTCTACTACCACCCGCGCATCGACAAGAAGATGCTGGCCGAGCACAGCAAGGGCCTCTTCGCGCTCACCGCGTGCCTGGGCGGTGAAGTCACCAGCGCGTGCTTCCGCGGGGACATGGACCACGCCCGCAAGGCGGCGCTCGAGTACAAGAACATCTTCGAGCCGGGCCACTTCTTCCTCGAGGTGCAGTCCAACGGGATGCCCGAGCAGGACAAGGCCAACGAGAACCTCAAGCAGCTGAGCCGGGACCTCGACATCCCGCTGTGCGCCACGGCGGACGCGCACTACATCAAGCGCGAGGATGCGCGGGCGCACGAGCTGCTCATGTGCATCGCCAGCGGAAAGACGCTGGCGGATGGCAAGCGCATGAAGCACTCCACGGACAAGCTCTACGTCACCAGCCCCGAGGAGATGCTGGAGTTCTTCAAGGACATCCCCGAGGCCGTCCACAACACCCAGCGCATCGCCGAGCAGTGCAACCTGGAGCTCAAGCTGGGCAAGCCCATGCTGCCCACCTTCAAGGTGCCCGACAGCCACACGCCGGACAGCTTCATGGCGGAGCTGGCCTTCGAGGGGCTGCACCAGCGCTTCAAGGAGCTGCACGCGGCCAAGGTCTCCTACCCCATCGATCCGGACCAGTACCGCGCCCGCCTCAACCTGGAGCTGGGCGTCATCCAGAAGATGGGCTTCAGCGGCTACTTCCTCATCGTCCAGGACTTCATCAACTGGGCGAAGAAGAACAACATCCCCGTGGGGCCGGGCCGTGGCTCGGGCGCGGGCTCGCTGGTGGCGTACGCGCTGCGCATCACCGACCTGGATCCGCTCCCGTACAACCTGCTCTTCGAGCGCTTCCTCAACCCCGAGCGCGTGTCGATGCCGGACTTCGATATCGACTTCTGCCAGGACCGGCGCGACGAGGTCATTCAGTACGTCTCGCACAAGTACGGCGAGAAGAACGTCGGGCAGATCATCACCTTCGGCAGCTTGAAGGCCAAGAGCGTGCTGCGCGACGTGTGCCGCGTCTTCGCGCTGCCCTTCAGCGAGGGGGACCGCATCGCCAAGCTGGTGCCCGAGGTGCTCAACATCACCCTGAAGGAGGCCATCGAGCAGGAGCCTCGCCTCAAGGAGATGATCGAGAAGCCCACCAACATCGGCGAGGTGGAAGGCAAGCCAGTCACCACCAAGGACGTGTTGGAGATCGCCCTGGCGCTGGAGGGCCTGCACCGCCAGCCCGGCATGCACGCCGCCGGCGTCGTCATCGCCGACAAGCCGCTGTGGGAGTTCGTCCCCGTCTACCAGCCGCCCGGTGAGAAGACGCTCATCACCCAGTTCGCCAAGGACGAGGTGGAGGCCGCGGGCCTGGTGAAGTTCGACTTCCTCGGGCTCAAGACGCTCACGGTGATCCAGAACGCGCTGGATCTCATCAACCGCAACCACCCCAAGGAGAAGCCGCTCGAGCGCAACGACATCCCCCTGCATGACGAGAAGATGTGGGCGCTGATGGCCCAGGGCGACACGGCGGGCGTGTTCCAGATGGAGTCGAGCGGCTTCACCGAAATGGTGATGAAGCTCAAGCCGACGTGCTTCGAGGACGTCATCGCCGCCGGCGCGCTCTACCGCCCGGGTCCGCTCGACTCGGGCATGGTGGACGTCTTCATCAACCGCAAGCACGGCCGCGAGCCGGTGGTGTACCCGCACCCGGCGCTGGAGCCGGTGCTCAAGGACACCTACGGCGTCATCGTCTACCAGGAACAGGTGATGCAGATCTCCCAGGTGCTGGGAGGCTACACCCTGGGTCGCGCGGACCTGCTGCGCCGCGCGATGGGCAAGAAGAAGGCCGAGGTGATGCAGGCCGAGCGCGCCGGCTTCCTCGAGGGTTGCAAGAAGGGCAACGTCGACCTGAAGGTGGCCGGCGAGATCTTCGACCTGATGGAGAAGTTCGCCGAGTACGGCTTCAACAAGAGCCACTCGGCCGCCTACGGCCTCATCACCATCCACACGGCGTGGCTCAAGGCCCACTACCCGGTGGAGTTCATGGCCGCCCTTCTCACCAGCGAGAAGGACAACACCGACAAGGTGGTGCGGCACATCGGCGAGGCGCGCGAGTCGGGCCTCCAGGTGCTGCCGCCGGACGTGAACCTGTCGGACATGGCCTTCGGCGCGGTGGAGGGGAAGATCCGCTTCGGCCTGGGCGCCATCAAGGGCGTGGGCGAGGGCGCCATCGAGGCCATCGTCGAGGCGCGCAAGGAAGGGCCCTTCAAGAGCCTGTTCGACTTCTGCGAGCGCGTGGACAGCCGGCGCGTCAACCGCAAGGTGCTGGAGGCGCTGGTGAAGGCTGGCGCGTTCGACTTCGAGAAGCGCCCGCGCCGCCAGCTCTTCGAGACGATTGAGAAGGCGATGAACCGCGGCTCGTCCAGCCAGAAGGACAAGGCGGCCGGGCAGAGTTCGCTGTTCGGCATGCTGGCGGGGCCGGCCACGAGTGGCGGCGGGGCCGGCGCGCTCAAGGACGAGTACGTGCAGGTGGAGGAGTGGCCGGAGAAGGAGCGGCTGTCCTTCGAGAAGGAGGCCATCGGCTTCTACGTGTCGGGCCACCCGCTGCACCAGTACGAGAAGGAGCTCAAGCGCTACGCCCGGCCGGTGACGGCGGTGCAGCGCGCGCGGCGGGACGAGAAGATCAGCGTGGGCGGCATCATCGCGGCCCTGCGCGAGCGGCCGACGAAGACGGGCAAGCGCATGGCGTGGGTGACGCTGGAGGACCTGTCGGGCTCCATCGAGCTGGTGTGCTTCCCGGGCAAGGAGGGTGGCCGCTCGGTGATGGGCAAGGACGGCAAGTGGACCAAGGGCGGGCCCAAGCCGGGCTACGAGCACTGGGAGACGCTGCTGAAGGGGGATGACCCCATCCTGGTGACGGGCTCGGTGCAGATCAGCCAGCGCGACGAGGACACGCCCACCGCCGAGCTCATCGTCGAGGACATCCAGAGCCTGAAGGCGGTGCGCGAGAAGCGCACCAAGCGGCTGGAGCTGCGCCTGCCGGCGGACCTGGTCACCGAGGAGCGGCTGACGAAGCTGTCGGCCATCGCCAAGCAGTACGCGGGTGCCACGCCGGTGGCGGTGAGCGTGCTGTTCCCCAATGAGGCCGAGGCGCTCATCGGGGGCACTGGGCTCAAGGTGCAGGTGAGCGACGAGCTGCTGCTCGCCGTGGACAAACTCTTCGGGATGAAGGTGGTGGAGCTGGGGTAGTGGCCCCAGCCCGAGTCCCGGCTGGGCGACTCAGGGCTTCACCACCCGCCCGAGGAAGAGGACGGTCTTCGTCTCCACGTCCTCGATGAGGAAGAGGAAGGGCCGGTTCACGATGATCGACTCGGGCTGGGAGACCGGCCCGATGGTGATTCCCGTGGCGGCAGCGGCCTCGGTGCCCGTCTCGTCCACGGAGATGAAGGCCTTGTGTCGAGCGCTGGTGATGGCCAGGCGCTCCTGGGTGGTGATGCCCGAGAGGTCCGCCTCGCTGCCGAAGGCGTCGACCATGCCCAGCGTCTGCAGGGCGCCGGTCAGGGGAACCTCTCCCTCCAGCTTGAACTTCGGGATGCCGAGCGCGAGGTATTCGCTCTGCATCTCCGCGCGAACGCTGTCCAGGAAGGACGCGGACAGCCGCCCCTCGATCTCCTCGAACCGGCCCGCATCCGGAACGATGAGCAGCATGCGGAAGGCCTTCCCCACATAGGGGAGCGCCAGGGCGTTGAAGCCGTCACCGCGCTTGCGCGGAGTCGAGTCCGAGCGATGCATCATCTGGACCTGCTGCTGCTCTCCTCCCAGCAGGTGGAAGGCTCCGCTCTGGGTGAGCTGGGTGGGGAAGGTGGAGGACCAGGCGCCTTTGAAGTAGAGCGCGTTGACCAGCGCCAGCCGCGTGTCCGACTTCACCGAGCCCTCGGGGAGCAGCTCCTGGATCCGGTCATTCGTGTGCGCCTCGACCCAGTCGTTGATCTGGGAGCGGATGGACTCGGGCTCCCGCTGGAAGTCCACCCCGCGGATGCCGGCGCCGTAGTGCTGGGCGAGCACGTCGAGGAAGGCGGGCTCGAGGGTGTAGCCCTTCTGGGCCCAGGTGGCGTTCACCACGCGGAGTTCCGGAGGCGGCTGCTTCTGATCGCCTACCTGTTCGGCGCGGCCCGAGAGTGCCAGATCCAGCGCGTTCATCGCGGGGTGGAGCCGCTCCTGGGGGAGGGTGAAGTGGAGTGCCTGCCGCATCTGCTGCTCCGTGTTGCCCCGGGCTCCCGCGTACACCATGGCGAACGCCTGGGAGATGCTGAACGGAGAGAAGAAGACGTTCTCCCCGGGCTTCTTCACCTGCTGGTACAGGGCCACTCCGAAATCGGTGTTCCCGGAGGCGAGCGATGCCAGGTCCTCGGTGGAGGCGGTGGGCTCTTCCACCCGCTTCTTGTCCGAGGCGATGAGCTCGCCGGGGGCTTCGGGGAGGCCTTGGGAGCAGCCCGCCAGCAGCAGCGCGGCGGCGAGCGTGGAAGAAAGCCAACGTGTCATGTCATCTCCTCGAGCGGCTGGTTGAGGTGGGCTCACAGCAAGCCGCGTGCGCGGCGCGGAGCCAAGGGACTTCGGGCACTTGAGGCGCCCACCCGCAGGCGAATGCCTCGGATTTCTGAGGCGGGGTGGTGAAGTCGTGGACGCCACTCTCTCGTTTCTGGTCAAGTGCCGCCCCCGAGGGAGGACACGTATGGCGACGGCGTACAAGGCACTGCGCATCGAGAAATCCGAGGGCGTGGCCGAAGTCATCCTCACCGGTCCCGGCAAGGGCAACGCCGTGGGGCCCGACTTCTGGCGGGAGATGCCAGAGGTCCTGCGCGAGCTCGACGCGGACGCCTCCGTCCGGGTCTTGCTGCTGCGCGGCGACGGCGCGCACTTCACCTACGGGTTGGACCTGCCGGCGATGTTGGAGTCCCTGGGGCCCATGCTGACGGGCGACAACAACACCGCCTTCGAGCGCACGCAGCTCATGCGGCTCATCGAGCAGATGCAGGGCGCCACCGAGGGGCTCGCCCGCTGCCACAAGCCGGTCATCGCGGCGGTGCATGGCTGGTGCATCGGCGCGGGGATGAACCTCATCGCCGCCAGCGACTTCCGCTACTGCTCCCAGGAGGCGAAGTTCAGCGTGCGCGAGGTGCGCGTCGGCATCCTGGCGGACCTGGGCGCGCTCCAGCGCCTGCCGCGCATCATCGGCGAGGGCCACACGCGCGAGCTGGCTTATACGGGCGGGGACTTCGACGCGGAGCGGGCCTTGCGCATGGGGCTCGTCAACCAGGTGTTCGCCTCGCCCGAGGAGATGCTCACCGCGGCGCGCGCCACCGCTCGGAAGATCGCCGACAACCCGCCTCTGGTCGTCCAGGGCGCCAAGCAGGTGCTGGAGTACTGCGCGGACAAGTCCGTGGAGGACGGCCTGCGCTTCGTGGCGGTGTGGAACTCGGCCTTCCTGCAGTCGAACGATTTGACCGAGGCGTTCGCGGCCTTCATGGAGCGGCGGCCTCCTCGCTTCCAAGGGAGATGAGCCATGGCTGAAGGGGTATTCAAGGACGGGCTGCTCGCGGGCAAGGTGGCCTTCGTCACCGGCGGCAGCAGCGGTATCAACCTCGGCATCGCCGAGCGCTTCGTGCAGGCTGGCGCCAAGGTCGTCATCAATGGCCGCAACGTGGAGAAGCTCGAGGGCGCGGTGAAGTCGCTCCAGGCCCACGGCACGGCCATGGGCGTGCCGGCGGACGTGCGCGACTACGCCTCCGTGGAGAAGGCTTTCCAGACGGCGCGCGACGCGTACGGGGAGATCGACATCCTGGTGTGCGGCGCGGCGGGCAACTTCCCGGCGCCGGCGCTCGGCATGTCCTCCAACGGCTTCAAGGCGGTGATGGACATCGACGTGGTGGGCACCTTCAACGCGTGCCGGGCCGGCTTCGAGCACCTGCGCAAGCCGGGGGCCTCGGTCATCAACATCTCCGCGCCGCAGGCGTTTCTGCCCACGGCCATGCAGGCGCACGTGTGCGCGGCGAAGGCGGGCGTGGACATGCTCACGCGCGTGCTGGCCATCGAGTGGGGCGGCGCTGGGGTGCGCATCAACTCCATCTCCCCGGGGCCCATCGATGACACCGAGGGCATGCGGCGGTTGGCGCCCTCCGAGGATGCGCGCAACAAGATCGTCCAGTCCCTGCCGCTGCAGCGCATGGGCGCCAAGTCGGACATCTCCAACCTCGCGCTCTTCCTGGCCTCCGACGCGGCTTCCTACATCACCGGCTCGGTGATGCTGTGCGATGGCGGCTGGTCGCTCCTGGGCTCGGGGGTGATCATGCAGGCGATCAGCGGCTGACCGCCTGCCTGGTCTGGGGTGACATTCCGGGAGGCCTCGCGGGTCTGGTAGAAGCGGGCAGGGTGCTCGCCGTGGCCTGGGTGCCGCGAGGGCCTACCGGAGAGACGCATGCCGCTTCGTTCCCTCTCGCTCGCCTGGCTGCTCGGGCTGAGCCTCCTGGTCCTCGCTCTACTCACGGGGTGTGGCGGGGGTGAACCGAAGCCGCCGACTCCACCCACGCCACCGACTCCGCCCACAGCGTCTCCGGATGCGAGCCGCTCCTCGGTCGCGGTGGCTCCGGCGACGGGGGCTCGGGCGGACGGCAGTGACCTGGTGACGGTGACCGTCACGGTGCGCGATGGCTCCGGTGAGCCCTTGTCCGGGTATGCGGTGCGACTCGAAGTCTCCGGCGCGGGCGTCGCCGTCACGCAGCCCACGGTGAAGAGCAATGCCAGCGGCGTGACGACCGCCTCGGTGACGTCCACCCAGGCAGGGCTCAAGCAGGTGACGGCGCTGGTCGAAGGTGGGGAGGGCGTGGTGGTGCTCGACGAGCGGCCCTCCATCGAGTTCGTGAACCCTCCCGCGACGAAGCTCGTCTTCTCGGAGGCGGCCCTGTCGGCGATGGCGGGCGAGCCGGTGGGCCCGGTGCTGGAGGTCTCCCTTCAGGATGACGCGGGGCGCACCGTGACGGAGGCGGTGGACGAAGTCTCGCTCTCGCTGGCGGCGGGGCCTCCTTCGGCGGTGCTGGAGGGCTCGCTTACGGCGCGGGCCGTCAACGGCGTGGCGCGGTTTCCGGGCGCGGTGCTGAAGCAAGCAGGCACGGGCTATGCGCTGAGAGCCACGTCGGGCGGGCTGGCTCCCGCGACGAGTTCCTCCTTCGAGGTGCTGCCCGGGGCGCCCACGGCGTTGCGGTTCGTCACCCAGCCCGTCGGCGGCCGGGTGCGTGCCGCGCTCTCTGCCGTTCGGGTCGAGCTGATCGATTCCTTCGGCAACCGCTCGCGTGTCTCCAGCCCTACGGTGGTGGTCTCTCTCTCGGGTGGAAATCCCGCCTCCCAGCTCAGCGGCACGCTGGCCGTGGATCCTGTCGAGGGCCTGGCGACCTTCTCAGAGCTCTTCGTGGACCAGGAGGGCGGCGCTTTCCAGCTCACGACGGGGGCCGGCGCGCTTCCCACGGTGGACAGCAATCCCTTTGATGTCCTCGACGGTACGCCCCCGGCCGCGGTGTCGCTCACGAGCACGGGCCAGTCCTTCTCGAGCATCACGCTGGCCTGGACCGCCGTGGGGGATGATGGAAGCCTGGGCCAGGCCACCTCCCACGAGCTGCGCTACTCGACGCTTCCCATCACCACGCGGGAGGAGTTCGACGCGGCGACGCTGGCGATGTCCGGAATTCCCCAGGCGCCTGGGAGCGCGGAGTCCTTCACCGTCGAGGGATTGAGCGCCGCCACGCGGTACTCCTTTGCCGTGGTGGTCTGGGACTCGGCGGGCAACGCGAGTCTCCCAGAGGCTCAACCTGTGGCGACCTTGGACCCCTGCGAGGGCGTGGTCTGCGAGGTGCCCGAGCCGACCTGCGCGGTGGACGCCGTCACGCGCGTCACCTTCAGCTCCACCTGTGTCCTCGATGGCAACGCGCCCACCTGCCAGGACACGGAGACGCGAGTGGCCTGTCCTGGCGCGGACGGGGTGTGCTTCGCGGGGGCGTGCGGCACCGCGTCCGGGCCGGCGCCGGGTGAGTTGTCCATCTCCGAGCTGATGCACAGCCCGTCTTCCGGAACGACGGAGTACATCGAGCTCCACAACGCCTCGCAGCGGCTGCTGAACATCGCCGGCGTCCAGGTGGAGCACACGGCGGGGGGCGCTGTTGCCGGAGGCTTCACGCTGAGCTCCGGACCGGGCCATGCGGTGCTCATCCCCGCCGGAGGCTCGTACGTGCTCGGCCAGAGCGAGGACTTCGCGACCAATGGCGGCGTCCCCGTGGACTACGCCTACGGCTCCGCGTTCGAGCTCGGCGCAGAGGGGCGCCTCACGGTCCGCACGACGTCCGGCACGCTGCTCGAGGACTTCACCTGGTCGAGCAGCTTTCCACAGACGTCCGGCCGCTCCATGAACCTCGCCTCGGCGGTGGTTGGCACGTGGGCCTATCGGCAGCCCTGGTACTGGTGCGACTCGAGCGTGGACGTGCGGCTGCTCGGAGGCGATTACGGGACACCGGGTCAGCCCAACGAGACCTGCGGGGTGAACGTGGGCCCGGCGCCGGTGTTCTGCAACATCCAGTACCCAAAGACGTTCCCCGACCCGTTCGATCCGTGGACCTATCCGGCGGTCATCCCCTACGGCTCGCGGAAGACCCTCTACAGCCAGTTCTCGGCCCCGAGCCTGACGGACCGCAACCTCGCGGGCAACGACGACTACCCGCACGTCCAGGTGGAGCTGGGCTACGGCACGAGCGCCGACCCCGCCAACTGGCAATGGTCGTCCTCTCGGTTCAATCCCTTCTACGACACGACCTCGCCCGCGTTCGATACCTATAAGGATGAGAACTGGGGCTGGCTGCGCATCTTCACCCCAGGGACGTACTCCTACGGCTTCCGCTACCGGCTGTATGACCCGGTGGGGCGCTCCTTCTCGGGCTACACGTACTGCGACCAGAACGGCATCGCCCCTGAGCCGAGCGTGGGGAATTACGGCACCGTGACGGTGGGCGCGGAGCCCCTCGGTCCCACCGACCATGTCGTCATCAGCGAGTTCTCCTCGAGGGGCACCGATGGCGTGTCCGTCAACGACACCGACGAGTTCATCGAGCTCTACAACCCCACCGAGACCGCCGTGGACATCAGCGGGTGGAAGGTCCAGTACCTGCCCGCGCAGGGGCGGCACTTCCAGGACCTCGCCACGGTGCCCCAGGGAACCAGCCTCGCGCCCCGGAGCTTCTACCTCATCGCCCACACCGGCTATGCCGGCAGCGTGGCGCCGGCGCTGCGCTACGCCCAGCCCACCTCGCACGAGGGGGGCAACATCCGAATCGGCTGGAACTGGCTGGGCTCGAACATCGTGGACTCCGCCACGGTGGACAACCTCGGCTGGGGCTCGGCCTACGCGCCCGAGGGTGAGGCTGCGCCAGTCGCCAGCGCCGCCGGCAGCCTGGAGCGCAAGGCCGCCCTCCTGTCCACGCCTGGGAGCATGGAAGGGGGGGCGGACGCCACCCGAGGCAATGGCATCGACTCGGACTGGAATGCGGATGACTTCGTGGTGCGCACGGCCCGTCAACCGCAGAACAACGCCCACCCTCCAGAGTCTCCCTAGCGGCAGGCCGGCCTCCAAAGCTGCTGCTCCAGGTCGCGCCTCGCATTAGCTTGGGGCGCGACCCATCTCCTCCAGGAGCAGAACCGTGCCTGCCACTCCCGACGCCGCCCGTCTCATCACCTGCCCGCCGGAGGAGTTCCGCCGCGCCAGTGAGGCGGCCCTGGCCACCGCGCGCTCTGGCATCGAGCGTCTGAAGTCCCTGCCGGCTCCGCGCAAGGTCCGCGAGGCCCTCGAGATCTACGACGAGGCCACCGCCGCCCTCTCCGACGCCAGCGCCCGCGCCAGCGTCGCGCGCCACAGCCACCCGGACGAGGCCATGCGCAAGGCCTCCGAGGATTCCGAGCAGCAGCTGGAGATGCTCGCCACGGAGATCGCCCTCGACCGGGGCGTCTACGACGTCATCGCCTCGCTGGATGTCTCCGGAGAGGACGCGCCCACCCGCAAGTGGGTGGAGAAGCTGCTGCGCGACTTCCGACGCGCCGGCGTGGACCGCGACGAGGCCACGCGCACCCGGGTGAAGGAGCTTCAGGAGGAGCTGGTCCGCATCGGCCAGGAATTCGACCGCAACATCCGCGAGGACGTGCGGACCGTGGAGCTGCCGCCCTCGGCCCTCGAGGGGCTGCCGGCCGACTACGTGCGGGCCCACGCGCCGGGGCCGGACGGCAAGGTGCGCATCACCACCGACTACCCGGACCTCGTGCCCTTCATGACGTACGCGAAGGATGGCTCGGCGCGCGAGAAGCTGTGGCGGGCCAACCGCTCCCGCGCCTTCCCGAAGAACGTGGAGGTGCTGCAGCGGCTCCTGGAGCGGCGCCACGAGCTGGCCACGCTGCTGGGCTACGTCAACTGGGCGGCCTACGCCACCGAAGACAAGATGATCCGCAGCGAGCGCAACGCGGGGGACTTCATCGAGAAGATCGCCACCGCTTCAGAGGAGCGCAGCCGCCGCGACTACCAGGTGCTGCTGCAGCGCAAGCGCCAGGACGAGCCGGGCGCCACGCGCGTGGAGCCCTGGGACCAGGCGTACCTGGACGACCGGGTGAAGGCCGAGCAGTACAGCTTCGACTCCCAGTCGGTGCGCCCCTACTTCGAGTACACGCGGGTGAAGCAGGGCGTGCTGGACATCACCTCGCGCCTCTTCGGGGTGAGCTACCGCCGGGTGGCGGGCGCTCCCGTGTGGCACCCGGACGTGGAGGCGTATGACGTGCTCCAGGGGGAGACCCAGGTCGGCCGCTTCTACCTGGACATGCACCCCCGGGCCGACAAGTACAAGCACGCGGCCCAGTTCACGCTGGTCACCGGCAAGCAGGGGCAGCGCCTGCCGGAGGCGGTGCTGATGTGCAACTTCCCCAAGCCCGGCGTGGAGCCGGCGCTGATGCAGCACGGCGACGTGGAGACGTTCTTCCACGAGTTCGGCCACTTGCTGCACCACCTCTTCGGTGGGCACACGCCGTGGGCGGGCCTGTCGGGGGTGCGCACCGAGTGGGACTTCGTGGAGGCGCCCTCGCAGATGCTGGAGGAGTGGGCCCGGGACGTGGCCGCGCTGCAGTCCTTCGCCAGGCACTACCAGACGAACGAGCCGCTGCCCGCGGACGTCATCCAGCGGATGAAGAAGGCAGACGACTTCGGCAAGGGCCTGTGGGTGCGCCAGCAGATGTTCTACGCGGCGCTCAGCCTGGAGCTGTACCGGCGCACGCCCAAGGGGCTGGATGCCACCGCCGTGGTGCGCGAGCTGCAGAGCAAGTACACGCCCTTCCCCTACGTGGAGGGCACCTACTTCCACCTGTCCTTCGGCCACCTGGATGGGTACTCGGCCATCTACTACACCTATATGTGGTCGCTGGTCATCGCGAAGGACCTGTTCACGGTGTTCCAGGACAAGGGGCTGCTCAACCCCGAGCCCGCGCAGGCCTACCGCCGCGCCGTGCTGGAACCGGGAGGCTCCAAGGACGCGGCGGTGCTGGTGAAGGACTTCCTGGGCCGCGACTACGACTTCCGCGCCTACGAGACGTGGCTCAACGCGGGGTGAGCGCCGGGCAGAGGCGCTAGGGAGCGGGAGAAGCCCCCAGGCCCAGGCTCGCCCGCTCCAGGTGTCGGAGGAGCCATTCGCTCGCCAGGCGCGCCACCTCATCGAGCGCGCCTGGCTCCTCGAAGAGGTGGGTCGCGCCGGGGATGATGACGATCTCCCGCTGGGCGCTGAGCTTCGCGCTGGCGCACCGGTTGAACTCGATGACGGAGGTGTCCCTGCCTCCCACGATGAGGAGCGACGGGGCACGGACCTGCTCCAGGCTGTCCCAGGCGAGGTCCGGCCGGCCTCCCCGAGAGACGACGGCGCTCACCCGGCTGGGGCGCTCGGCGGCGGCCACCAGGGCCGCGGCGGCTCCGGTGCTCGAGCCGAAGTAGCCGATGGGGAGCCCCCCGAGCACCGGGAAGGTCTCGGCCCAGTCGGTGACCTGGACCAGGCGGCGCGCGAGCAGGTCGATGTCGAAGCGCAGCTCCGCGGTCACCTCGTCGATCTCCTCCTCCTCGATCGTGAGGAGATCCATGAGGAGCGTGGCCAGCCCGTGCTGGCGAAGGATCGCCGCGACATGGCGGTTGCGAGGGCTGAACCGGCTGCTGCCGCTCCCATGGGCGAACAGCACGAGCCCCCGGGCTCCTGGCGGCAGCGAGAGCGTGCCCTTCAATGACGCATTGCCAATGGGGATGGAGACCTCCTGCTCGAGCCCCAGGACTCCCGAGGGGGAGGGCCGCGCTTCCGGGCGCTTGATGTCCCGGCGGGTGTACTCCAGCAGCCGGATGACCTCCGAGTCGGGGACCTGATGGAAGTCCGCGTACCAGCCTCCAATGGCGTGCAACTCGGAGGAGGCCTCGACACAGGCGACGTCCTCCACGAGGGGCCGCAGCTCCTCGAGGGACTGGGAGGCGGCCACGGGCACCGCGAGGACGATCTTCCGTGGCCCGACCTGCCGGAGTGCCTGGATGGCGGCTCGAACAGTGCCCCCCGTGGCGATGCCATCGTCCACGAGGATGACGGTCCGACCTTGCAGCCGGGGAGGGGGCCGGCCTGCCCGGAAGCGCTTCACCCGTTCGGCGACCTCCTCCGCCTCCTCTTCGATGATCTCCTCGACGTCCTCATCGGAGGCGCCCACCTCCTCCATGGTCTCCCGGTTGAGGTAGACGATGCCGCCTTCGGCGACCGCGCCCAGGCCGAGCTCGGGATAGGTAGGGGCGCCGACCTTGCGGACGACCCAGACATCCAGGGGAGCCTCCAGCGCCCTGGCGACTTCATACGCGACGACGACGCCCCCGCGAGGGAGGCCGAGCACGATGGGCGCCTCGTGCTTGTACCCGAGCAGCAACGGAGCGAGTCGCCGTCCCGCCTCCTCTCGATTCACGAAGCGCATGGTCCCTCCCGGCCAAAGCGAAAAGCAGTCCACGTTAAAGAAGGCACTTTCCGAGCACGGGGCCAGCAGGGAGGACGCGCCTGGAAGGAGTGAGGCCCGAGCGGCCAAGGCTCGCCCGAGCGGCCCATGTCCCCGCTCCGTGAGAGACCGAGCAGCCGCCCTGCCTCATTCACGCATGCATGCCCCAGACCCTGGGGCCATTGAGGTCACCCCGGGCCTTCCCCAGCTTGTGCTGCGCGGATTCCCCGCGTGACGGCAGCAGGAGGGCAGGATGGCGGTGATGGACAATCAGAAGATGATCGAGCGGCTCAATGATCTCATCGCGCTCGACTACGACGCCGTGGGGGCCTACGAGGCGGCCATCGATCGCATCCACGAGGAGTTCCTCCGGATGCGCCTGCGGGAGTTCCAGCTGGACCACCGGCGCCACATCCAGGACCTCTCCATCGTGGTGGAGAGGATGGGCGGCAAGGCCCGCGAGAGGCCGGACGTGAAGGGCTTCCTGCTCAAGGGCTTCACGGCCGTCACCGCGCTGATGGGGACCGAGGCGGCGCTCCGGGCGATGCAGGGCAACGAGCGGCTCACCAACAGCACGTACCGCAAGGCGATGGAGCAGGAGTGGACGGACGACGTGCGCCAGATCATCGACCGCAACTTCCACGATGAGCAGCGGCACCTGGCCTTCATCGAGGAGTCACTGCGCACCCGGTCCTGGGAGCAGACCGGCATGCACCCCTGAGCCGCCGCCGGGACAGCGCCTGCCTCGGGCCCGAGAAGAGCCCAGGCAGGCGCGTCACCCGCTTACGACTCCACGGGAGTCTGCTTCACGCGCCAGATCTCCTCCGCGTACTGCCGGATGGTGCGATCCGAGGAGAAGATGCCCGCCCGCGCCACGTTGAGGATGCACTTGCGTGTCCAGGACTCCGTGTCCTGGTAGGCCCGCGCCACCTCCTCCTGCGCCTGCAGGTACGAGGCGAAGTCGGCGAGCACCAGGTAGCGGTCCTCCTCCAGCAGCCCGTCCACCAGCGGCTTGAAGAGGCTCTTGTCCTCCGGAGAGAAGAAGCCCGAGGCGATGAGGTCGATGGCCTCGCGCAGCTCCAGCTGCTCGTTGTACACCTCGCGCGGCCGGTAGCCCGCCTTCTTGCGGGCGATCACCTCGTCCGCGGTGAGCCCGAAGAGGAAGAAGTTCTCGTCGCCCACCGCCTCGCGGATCTCCACGTTGGCGCCGTCCAGCGTGCCCAGCGTCAGCGCGCCGTTGAGCATCAGCTTCATGTTGCCGGTGCCGGAGGCCTCCATGCCCGCGGTGGAGATCTGCTCGGACACGTCCGCCGCCGGGATGATGCGCTCGGCGAGGCTCACCCGGTAGTTGGGCAGGAACACCACCTGCAACCCCGTGGTGCCCGCGTCGCTGTTGACCACCTCGGCGATGCCGTTGATGAGCCGGATGATGAGCTTGGCCTGCTGGTAGCCCGGCGCCGCCTTCGCCCCGAACAGGAACGCCCGGGGGTGGATGATGGTGGACGGATCCCTCCGCGCCCGCATCCACAGCACCACCGTGTGCAGCGCGTTGAGCAGCTGGCGCTTGTACTCGTGCAGGCGCTTGATCTGCACGTCGAAGATGGCGTTCGGATCCAGGTTCACCCAGCGCAGGTCCTTCACGTGCTGGGCCAGGTCCTGCTTGTTCTGCTGCTTCACCTCGCGGAACGCCTTGCGGAACTCGGCGTCGTCGGCGTGCGGCTCCAGCTCGCGCAGCCGGTCCAGGTTCGTCTCCCAGCCCTTGCCGATGCGCTCGGTGATGAGCTTGGACAGGCGCGGGTTGCACCACGTCAGCCAGCGCCGCGGCGTCACCCCGTTCGTCTTGTTGTTGAAGCGCTCGGGGAACATCGACGCGAAGTCCGGCAGCACGTCGCGCCGCAGCAGGTCGGTGTGCAGCGCCGCCACGCCGTTGACGCTGTGGCTGCCCACCACCGCCAGGTGCGCCATCCGGATCATCTTCTCCGGGCCCTCCTCCACCAGGCTCATGCGCCGCATCCGCTCCAGGTCGAACGGGTAGCGGATCTGCACCTGCCGCAGGAAGCGTTGGTTGATCTCGTAGATGATCTCCAGGTGGCGGGGCAGCAGCCGCTCGAAGAGCGTCGCCGGCCACTTCTCCATCGCCTCGGCCAGGAGCGTGTGGTTGGTGTAGCCGAAGGTGCCCTGGGTGACGTGCCACGCCTCGTCCCACGGCAGGCGCTTCTCATCCACCAGCACGCGCATCAGCTCCGCCACGGCGATGGCCGGGTGCGTGTCGTTGAGCTGGATGGCCGCCTTGTTGGGGAAGTCCTTGAAGTCGGTGTGCGTCTTCAGGTACCGCCGGACGATGTCCGCGATGGAGCAGGCGACGAAGAAGTACTGCTGCTTGAGCCGCAGCTCCTTGCCCGCCTGGAACGCGTCGTTGGGGTAGAGGACCTTGGAGATGACCTCCGAGTCGTTCTTCTCCACCACCGAGCGCTCGTAGTCGCCCGCGTTGAACAGCAGCAGGTCGAACTCCTCGCTGGCCCGCGCCTGCCACAGCCGCAGGGTGTTCACCGTGTTGTTGCCGAAGCCGGCGATGGGAGTGTCGAAGGGCACGCCTACGACCGTTTTTCCCCCCACCCAGCGGGCAACGCGCTGGCCGTCGGCGCCCTGGTGGTGCTCCACGCGCCCGAAGAAGCGCACCGGCACCGCCTTCTCCGGCCGGACGATCTCCCAGGGGTTGCCGAACTTCAGCCACTCGTCGGCGCGCTCCACCTGGTAGCCGTCGACGATGTCCTGCGTGAAGATGCCGAACTCGTAGCGGATGCCGTAGCCCATGCCCGGGTAGGCGAGGGTGGCCAGCGAGTCGAGGAAGCACGCCGCCAGTCGCCCCAGGCCGCCGTTGCCCAGGCCCGCGTCCGGCTCCATCTCGATGAGGCGCGTCAGGTCCACGCCCACCTCGCGCATGGCCTGCTCGGCGGCCTCGTACATGCCGGTGTTGATGAGGTTGTTGCCCAGCGCGCGGCCCAGCAGGTACTCCGCGGACAGGTAATAGGCGCGCTTGACGTCCTTCTCGTAGTAGGTGCGCGCCGTCTTCACCCAGCGGTGTGCCAGCCGGTCTCGCACCGCCAGCGACAGCGCCATGAAGCGGTCATGCGCGGTGGCGGTCTCCGGATTCTTCCCGCGCGAGTAGCGCACGTGCTCCAGAAAGCCCCGGCGCACATTCACCGGGTCCTTGCCAGTACGCGAGACGTCCTCCTCCTCGGACTGCTGCGGGGAGTTGGGGGACTGAAGCCTCAGCGGTTCTGCCATCGAAGGGGATCCTCTCTAAGGGTCCATGGGCCACGGCGGGCCGGAACCCTCCGTTTATCGCGACTGGTGGCCTGGCTCCACCCCTGCGTGAGGGTCTGCTAGAAAGGACGTCAGGCAATCGGGGGGCCTGCAACGCATCGGAGGCCAGCATCCGCATGTCCCCAGAAACCACCGAGCTCGCCCGCCGCCTGGAGCTGGCGCAGCCGGTTCATACGGTCCGAGGGTTGGCTTTCACCGCCGTGCTGGATCTGGTGGCGGAGCGCGCGGGGGAGCAGGCGGCTGACTGCCTCGCCCAGGAGCTGGGGCTCCAGCGGGTCGTCGACTTCTTCTCCTACCCGGCGGGCGACTTCACCCGCCTGCTCTACGCTGCCGCGGACCGGCTCCAGCCGCACCTGGGCTCCCAGCAGGAGGGGCTCCGGGCCTGCGGCTCCGCATGCCTGGAGCGCTTCTTCTATACCTCCACGGTGGGGCGAGCGCTGGCGAAGATCATCGGCAGGAAGGATCCGGCGCGGGCCTTCGCGCACACGCCCGTCGCCTACTCCACGCTGGTGAACTACGGCTCGCACACCTGCGAGGCGGTGAACTCCCGGAAGCTGCGCCTGGTGTTCCGCGAGGACATGCAGCCGGCGCCCTTCCATGAGGGCACCCTGGCCGCCGCCCTCCGCGTGACGGGAGTGGAGGGGAGGGTGACGAGCACCATCCACTCCCTGGACCACGCGGAGTTCTTCCTCGAGTGGGAGTAGGGGCCCCGCTCAGGGCGCGGCCGCGGCCGCCTGGGGCTCCGAGCCCGAGCCACCGGAGGCCGTCGCCACGGAGATGGAGTCGAGCTGCGAGGCCAGCTCCTTCGCCTTGACGAGGAAGTCGGGCAGGTGCGCCTTGGGCAGCGGGTCCGCGCGGGGGTACTTCTGGTTGAGCGGGTTGACGAAGGCCCCGTTGCGCTTGAGGGCGAAGTGCAGGTGCGGCCCGGTGCTGCGGCCGGTGTTGCCCGAGTAGGCGATGACCTGCTTCTGGCTCACCCGGCCGCCCATGCGCACGCCCGAGCCGTAGCGCGACAGGTGCAGGTAGCACGTCTCGAAGCCGTTGGTGTGCCGCACGCAGACGGTGTTGCCGCCGGCGCCCGTGTTGCCCAGCTTCGTCACCGTGCCGTCCGCCACCGCCCACACGGGGGTACCGATGCCCGCGCCGTAGTCCACGCCGTTGTGGTTCTTCACGTACTTGAGCGTCGGGTGGACGCGCGAGCCGAAGCCGCTGGTGACGTGGGCGAACTTCAGTGGGCTCTTGAGGAACGTCTTGCGCGCGCTGGTGCCGTCCTCCTGGAAGTAGTTGGGCTGCTCGGTGCCCGGCTGGTAGCGGAACACGCGCTTGGTGCCCACCAGTCCGCCCTCATAGGCGGCGGCCAGCACCTCGCCGTAGCGCAGCACCCGGCCCTTGGAGACGAACTTCTCCACCAGCGCCCGTGCCTTGTCGCCCTTGCGCGTGTCCCGGTAGAAGTCGATGTCCCAGGCGAACACGTCCGCCAGCACCACGCCGATGCCCGGGTCCTCCCCGGCCGCCAGCGCCGCCTCGTAGAGCGAGGTGGAGATCTCCAGGGAGACGAGCTCCACACGCTTCTCCACCTCGATGGTGCGCTTGCTGCCCACGTACTTCTCTCCGTCGCGGCGCACCTGCCACTCGTCCACCGCGCTCTGCCGGTAGTCGAAGAAGTCCAGCACGCCGCCGCTCAGCACCAGCCGGAACTGGTCCCCGGGGCGCGACTTGCGGAAGTCGAACACGCCCTCCAGGGCGGAGATGACGGCCTCGACCTGGGCGTCAGGAAGCGCCGCGTCATGCAGGGCCTGGGCGAGCGTCTGCCGCGGCTCGATGCGGCGGTTCTTCACTTCGTAGCGGACGGAAGCGGAGGCGAGCGGGGCGGCCAGCAAGGCCGCCAGGCAGAGCAGGGGAGGGATGATTCGCATGGGCGCTGATACAGGAGTGTAGAAGAGGTTCTCCTGGAGAGCCAGAATGTGGCTGGCCCACGAGAGGCCTCCAGGCAGGCGAACAGGCCGCGCCGCATCGGCACCTTCGCCTCGCAGGCGAGAGGAGGCGGCCGGGTGATCCCGTTCCCGACAAGGTCGCCCGCGGCGGCACCGCCGGCGAAGGTGCCTGCTGCCTCGGGCATTTGATACGACCCGTGCCATGGAGACTGCCATGTCCTGGCGCACGGTCCTTGTCTTCTGCCTCCTCTCGCTGCTGTCCCCCCAGGCGGTGGCCCAGGAGGCGCGTCCGGCAGGAAAGTCCGTGCTCCTGCTCATCCCCGAGGACACGGCGTTGCCTGCCATGGCAACGCTCGTCGCCAGTCTCCGCTCCTCCTTGTGGGAGACCCAGGACGGCCCGATCACGCTGGATGTCGAGAGCCTGGATCTGGGCTGGGCCCGCGGGCCTGCCTACACACACGCCCTGCACACCTGGTATCTGGCCAAGTACCGGGAGCGCCGGCCGGATGCCCTCATCGCCTTCCGCTCCGACGCCATCCAGGTGGCCCTGCAGCTGCGCCAGGCGCTGTGGCCGGACATCCCAGTGATCGTCCTCTCCGAGGACGAGCGGCTCTGGGAGCAGCAGCCTCGCCCGGAGCGGGTGGCGGGCCTCTTGCTGCACTATGACCTGCGGACCACCGCGGAGCTGGCCCTGCAGCTGCTGCCCGGCACACGGAGGCTGGCGCTCATCAACGGCTCCAGCCCCTGGGAGCGCGCGCAGCAGGAGCAACTGGTGCGAGAGCTGCAACCGCTGCTGGCGCAGCGGGGGCTGGAGTTCATCGACCTGAGCAACCTGCCGCTGGCCGAGCTGCTCGATCGCGCGAGGACCCTGCCGGACGACACCACGGTCCTCACCTTCACCTTCATGACCGATCCCAGCGGGAGACCCTTCGTGGGGCGCGAGATCGCACGCATGTTGCTCTCCGCCAGCAATCGGCCCTGCTTCGCCCTCCACGACACCGTACTGGGGGTGGGGTTCGTCGGCGGAGCGCTCGTCAGCTACGAGGCGGTGGGCCAGCAGCTGGGCATGCTCACCGCCCGCGTGTTGCGCGGGGAGCAGGAGGAATTCCTCGCGCCCCTGAAGCCGGCACCCGTGGACACGCTGACGGTCGATGCCCGCGCGCTGCGGCGCTGGGGCATTCCCCGCGATCGGGTGCCTCCCGGGGTGCGGCTCGCCTTCGACGAGCCCACGCTCTGGGAGCGCTACCGCTGGTGGGTCCTGGGGGCCCTGACGATCAGCGGCCTGCAGGCGCTGGTGGCCGGGGGGCTCGTGGTGGAGCGCCGCCGCCGCATGCGTGCCCAGGCTGAGCTCGTCGAACGCCAACGCCTGGAGAAGCTCGCGGAGCTGGAGGCGCGGCGAACCCTGGATCAGCTGGCCCACGTGAGCCGGGTGGCCGCCCTGGGTGAGCTGGCCGCCTCGCTGGCGCATGAGCTCAACCAGCCCCTGGCCGCCATCCTCAGCAACGCCCAGGCCGCGCGCCGCCTGCTGAACGCCACCCCCGCGGAGCTGGACGAGGTGCGCGAGGCCCTCGGGGACATCATCTCCGACGACAAGCGCGCGGGCGAAGTCATTCACCGCATGCGCGCGCTGCTCAAGCGGGGGGAGCCCCTGCAGGAGCTCCACTCGCTCAATGACGTGGTGCGCGAGGTGACGCGCCTGCTGGCCAACGACATGCAACTGCGCGGTGCGGACCTGCGGCTGGCGCTGGCCCCGTCGCTGCCCGCCGTCCAGGGGGACGGAATCCAGCTCCAACAGGTGGTGCTCAACCTGCTCGTCAACGCCATGGATGCCATGGTCGATGTGCCCGTGGGCAAGCGCCAGCTTCGGGTCCTCACCGCTTCGCCAGGCCCGGGGCAGGTGGAGCTGAGCGTGCAGGACTCGGGAGCAGGGATCGAGCCGGCGCGGCTGGCCCTCATCTTCGAGCCCTTCTACTCCACCAAGGCGCACGGGCTGGGCATGGGGCTGTCCATCAGCCGCTCCATCGTCGAGGCGCACGGCGGCCACTTGCGAGCCGAGAGCCCTCCGGGTCAGGGGGCTCTCTTACGGTGCTTGCTTCCCGCGGCGCACACGGAGTCCTCGCCATGACACAACCCCCTGCCACCATCTTCCTCGTGGACGACGATGAGTCCGTGCTGCGGGGGCTGAGGCGACTGCTGCGGGCCGTCGGCTATGCCTCGAAGTCCTTCGCCTCGCCCGCCGAGTTCCTCGCGCAACTGTCCGGGGACATGCCGGGCTGCGCCGTGCTGGACCTGCGAATGCCGGGGCTCAACGGGCTGGAGCTGCAGCAGGCCATGGAGTCCAAGGGCTGCCACCTGCCTGTCATCTTCATCTCCGGCCACGGGGATGTGCCGGCCAGCGTCAGGGCCATGAAGGCCGGCGCGGTGGACTTCCTCCTGAAGCCTTTTGATGAGCAACAACTGCTGGGAGCCATCTCCCAGGCCTTGCTCAAGGACGCGTCGGCGCGCGTCGGCCGCACCGAGACAGCCGCGCTGCACGCGCGTCATGCCGTCCTCACTCCCCGCGAGCGCGAGGTATGCACGCTGGTGGCCCAGGGGCTGACCAACAAGGAGGTCGCCCAGCAGCTGGGCACCACCGAGAAGACCATCAAGGTGCATCGCGCCCGCGTCATCCAGAAGCTGGACGTGGACTCGGTGGCGGAGCTGGTGCGGTTCGTGGACCGGCTGAGCCAGGGCTGAGCCCGCGCTGTGTAAGCACCAGCACCGCCCAGCCTCCCTGTACGGTAGCCTTCGTGTTCACCATGCGCGCCTCTGCTCTCCCTGCCGTGTTCCTGGTCGCTGCCTGCATTGCTTCGCCGCCCTCCGCGTGGGGCGCGGGGCCAGATGACGAGTTCAAGGCTCGGATCGCCCTCTTCACGTACGACACCCAGGCTCCGTTCAAGCTCCAGGAGGTGTCCGTCGAGAAGCGTGGGGGCGCGACCGTGCGTGACATCACCTTCGTGGCTGCGCCGGACCGCGAGCCGGTCAAGGCCTTTCTCGTCGTACCCGACGGCGCGGGCCCCTTCGCGGGAGTCCTCTGGGTGCATTGGCTCGGCGAGCCGAAGACCACCAACCGCACCCAGTTCCTGAACGAGGCCGTGAGCTTGGCCTCCCGGGGCGTGGTCTCGCTGCTGGTGGACGCCATGTGGTCGACGCCCAAGTGGTACGGGAGCCGGGTCCCCGAGCAGGACTACGAGAACTCCCAGCGTCAGGTCATCGCCTTGCGGCGAGCCATGGAGCTGCTGCTCTCGCAGCCCCAGGTGGACAAGGCCCGCGTCGGGTTCGTGGGCCACGATTACGGCGCCATGTACGGGATGCTGGCCGCCGGAGTGGCGCCGCGGGCGAAGACCTACGTGTACATCGCTGCCGCGCCCAGCCTCAGCGACTGGGCCTTCTTCGGCAAGCAGCCCCTGTCCAAGGCGGACTACCTCCGCCAGAACGCGGTCCTGGAGCCGAGCGACTACCTCCGCCAGGTGAAGAACGCGAGCACGCTCTTCCAGTTTGGAAAACAGGACGAGTACGTCTCGCATGCCAGCACCGCCATCCTGTTCGGCGCGGCCCAGTCGCCCAAGGAGCGGCGCTTCTATGAAGCCGAACACTCCATGACGCCCGCGAAGATCGCCGAGGAGCGCGATGCCTGGCTCCTCAAGGAACTCGCTCCGCCGGCGGCGCGCTGAGGATAGTCTCTTCGACCGAGGGAGGCTGCGTGCGCTACGTCCGAATGCCGATCGAGGTGGAATCACCCGAAGAGTACGGTTACGGCAAGATCCGCTACAACCTGTCCGAGAGCTCGATCGCGGACCAGAAGCTATCGGATCTGAAGGTCACGTTTCCGGACCTCACCCTTCTCTACGGCGAACATCGTGGCAACGGTGCGCTCCGCGAGCTGATTGCCGCGGGCAGCGGTGGCCTGAGCGCCGACGATGTCCTGATGACGACCGGGGCCGCGGGCGCGCTGTTCATCATCTCGACGGCGTTGCTCGACGCCGGAGACCAACTGGTCGTCATCCGACCGAACTACGCCACGAATCTCGAGACGCCGCGGGCGATCGGGTGCGACATCCGCTTCTTCGACCTGAAGTTCGAGGAGGGCTTTCGCATCGATCCCGACAGGCTGGCCGCGGCCGTGACGCCGCGGACGAAGCTCATCAGCATCACGTGCCCGCACAACCCGACCGGCGTCATGTTGACCGAGGCAGAACTTCGCCAGCTCTCCGACCTGGCGAAGCAGCGGGGCTGCTATCTGCTGGTCGACGAGACCTACCGTGACTTGTCGTACGACGGCGTGCTGCCGCTCGCGGCGTCGCTGGGCGAGCACGTGATCAGCGTGTCGTCACTCTCGAAGGCGTATGGTGTCCCCGGCATCCGAGTCGGCTGGCTGATCACCACGAACAAGCGCTTGCAGGAAGTCTTTCTCGCGGCCAAGGAACAGATCAGCATCTGCGGCAGCATTCTCGACGAGCACGTGGCGCTGACGGTGCTGCAGAACCGGCAGGCGCTCCTCGAGCCGGTGCTGGCGGAGATGCGCCGGCGCCTGGCTCAAGTCACACATTGGATGCAGGGGGAAGATCGGCTCGAGTGGGTGCGCCCCGCTGGAGGAGTGGTGTGCTTCCCTCGCATGCGCGCAGAGCCGCCGGGCGGTGTGGCCGCATTCTACGCGCGGCTGCTCGAGAAGCACGGCACGTACGTCGGTCCCGGGCACTGGTTCGAGATGCCCGACACGCACTTCCGCCTTGGCTACGGCTGGCCCACGGCCGACGAGCTCACCAGCGGCCTCGCCGCGATCTCGAAGGCGTTGCGCGGCTGAGGATGCGGCGCTCCTCCGGGGTGTCTTCTACCCGCCGATGTACCAGGTGATGCCGAGGATTCCACGCACCGGTCCTCCCTCGGCCGAGACGTTATCCTGACTCGTTCCGTTGAACCGGGTGCCCTCCGCGAGCGGTACCGCCCCATCCACTTCGAGCGCCAGCGACACCGGGCGGAAGAGGAAGACCTCGAGTCCCGCGCCCGCGGTTCCGTAGACAAGCGTCGTCACCGGATCCAACAGCCGCGCCCCTACGCGGGCGTTCAGCCGCACCGGGCCGAGCATCCCCGTCCGCAGCGTCAGCCCCGCGCCATAACCGGAGTAGGGCCCCTCGCGTTCCGCGTTCAACTCCGCCGAGGCGAACAGCCCCACGTGCGGGGTGAAGTCATAGCCAAGCCGCAGCCCTACTCCGCCGCCCTTGCGAAGCTCCACCTGGTAGTCCTGCTGCATGAAGGAGTCTTCCACGTGGAGCGTCCAGCCCGAGAGCATGTGGACATGCGGCTGGAGATACAGGCCCGAGGGCGGTGGCGCCTCTTCCTCCTCAGCGGCGAACGCAGGGGACAGCGACAGGAACACCGACAGCACCGCGCCGCGAGCCACAAACTTCTGGAGCATTTCTTGAGTCCTCTCGGGAGGATTGCGCGCTCCCACGCCAGAGCGCATCGAGCGCCCTGGACTCTTCGCCGCACCGCTACCCCGCCTCCCCGTCGCGGCTCGCCAGGACGACGTAGTACCCGTCTGGATCCCGGAGCCACATCTCCCGGTGCTGGGGCGCCGGGTTCACGTGCGGCTCCTCGACCACCGTCGCTCGCAGCTTCCGCGCTCGCTCCACGGCCGCATCGAAGTCGTCCACCTCGAACCACAACAGGACGCCATGTCCAACCGGTGCTTTGTCCCTGCCCATGAGGTTGGGGTGGTCTTCGTCCTCCCAGCTGTGGAGCTGGAGGATGAGCGAATCCCCGCTCATCAGCCGGTCATAGAAGAGCCGGTGCGGATGATCCGGGTCCCCGGAGGACTCCACGCCCAGCAGGGCCTTGTACCAGGTGCTGCTGGCCTTCACGTCTCTCACCGCGATCAGCGGTTGAGCGCGCACGGGTGCTTGTTTGGATTCAGCCATACACTCCTCGCTTGAGGCCGCTCATCATGCGAGGACCGACGCGCCGCCGTCTTGAACGAAATTGACCCAACCTTCGCGGACTTCAGGACGTCCAGGCACAGGCGCGTCATGCCCAGCATCCGGTACGCGATGTGGAGCAGCCGGGGCAGAGCGGGTCGAAGACGTCCGCAGGAGTTGAATCAGGCGGCTTCACCGCGAGGGGTTATCGGATGCACGGCCCGGAAGCCGAGGACGAGCCGGTTCGCGGTGTTGATGACGCCAATCATGAGGGTCAGCTTCACGATCTCCTCTTCGGTGAAGTGCGGTTTGAGCGCGGCGTAGTCCTCGTCGGGTGCGTGCGTCTGGGCGACGAGTGTCAGGGCCTCGGTCCAGCCCAGGGCCGCCCGCTCGCGGTCGGTGTACAGCGGCGACTCACGCCAGCCGTTTAGAAGGTAGATGCGCTCCTCGGTCTCCCCATGCGCGCGGGCGTCGCGGGTGTGCATGTGGATGCAGAAGGCGCAGCCATTGAGCTGGGACGAGCGGATCTTGACGAGCTCGCGGAGGCTCGGCTCCAGCCCCAGGGCCTCCACCTTCTTGCTGAAATCCACCATGAGATTGAGGGCGTCCGGCGCGACCGCGAAAGCATTCATCCGGGGCTTCATGTGTAGGTCCTCGTTCTGGGGGGGCGAAGTGCCCTTCCATCCCCAGGACGACGCAGCCGGTGCCGCGTGTGACATGGCCATTTCAAATGCCTAAAAAGGACCCAGGAGGCGCCCCCGGATGAAGACCGTGAACGATGTGGAGACGCTCGAACGCCTGTACGGGGTTCCCGGGAAGTCGTCCGTGCTCAAGGAGGTGGATCATCTCCACCCTGCATACCGGCCCTTCATCGAGCGATCGCCGTTCATGGTCCTCGCCACGTCCGGCCCTGGAGGGCTGGATGCATCGCCGCGAGGAGACCCCGCCGGGTTCGTGGTCATCGAGGACACGCGCACGCTGCTGCTGCCTGACCGCCGAGGCAACAACCGCATGGACTCGCTGCGGAACATCCTGGCGGATCCTCGCGTCGCGCTGTTGTTCTTCGTCCCGGGCGTGAACGAAACCCTGCGTGTCAACGGCCGGGCGAGCATCGTCATCGAGCCGTCCATGCTGGAGCGCTTCACCTTCGATGGGAAGGCGCCGCGCTCCGTGCTGCGCATCACTGTGGAGACGGTCTACTTCCAATGCAGCCGCGCGCTGGTCCGCTCCAGGCTTTGGGACCCAGCTCGGCACGTCACCCGCGCCGAGTTCCCAAGCCCCGGCTCCATCCTCGAGGCGCTGAGCCCGGATGACTTCGACGGCGACGAGTACGATCGCGAGCTGCCCGGCCGGGTGAAGGCGACGCTGTACTGAGCATCCAGCGTCCACGTCGATGGGCTCGCTCGCGAGGCAGCTCCCAGTCAGAGCGCGAGCGCGACGGCCCATCGAATGGGGACGATCAAGGGTGAGAGGCCTCTTGGATTCGCACCCTCCCATCGCCTGCACCCGCGCAGGGCGCCCCGAGCCGAGGTCACGGCGCCGAGCGCCTGCCGATCTCCGGGAAGCGCTCGTAGGCGCGCTTCAGCGCCTCCAGGTGGGCGGGGTTGTCGAGATCGAGCGGCGCGTCGGTGAGCTGCACGACCCATCCGCCCGATTCCGTGCGCCGCGCCCGCGAGAGCAGCTCGGCGTCACGAGCAGGAGCCGGGGACCCGATGGCTCGTGCGGCAGTCGCCAAGATGTCCTTAAGGAAGGAGTTCTGTCCGCCGCGGGCTCCACCGGGCCGAGCTGGCGCTGCCCGACATGGGACGCCGCCCCTCCGGGCCTTGACTAGACCTCCTCGAACCTTGTGCCTGTGGCGCCCATGCCCTCTAAGGCATTCTTGATTTCCTCGGAGACGATCAGCGGGCTGCTCCAACCCTCGCACCGCAACACCAGGGCGCTTCCCGCCTTGGCCTTGTCGATGCGCATGTCACGCACGGAGGCATACTGACCGACCTTGTGAGGCACTCCGTCCTCATGCGTCCAGAGTTCGATCCGGGACGCCTGTTCGTCGATACATCGGATGAGGCGTGTGGCCACGAGGATGAGGTACTGATCCGGTTGGCCCTCCACATCCACGGGGAGCAGTTGCACGTCCTCCGGGGCCAACCCCGCGAACGTGGAGGCGACCCGGACATGAACCACCGGGATGTTGAGGCCAGCCTCTGTGTAGTCCAGCGGCTTGCCCTCGATCTCGATGGGGATTTTCAAGCGGCTCTTGATATGGACGGGCGTTCCCCTCCAAAAATCGTAATCGTCCACTTTGACGCCCTGAGTGTTCCGGGGCATCGCCAAGTGCCAACGGTTCGGGAACTTCACGTCGTCGGCCAGTCTGAAGAAACGCTTGGGCATGGACTCCGTTTATCGCTGCTTGGCTTGAGTGACGAGTTGGTTCAGTTCAGTTTCCGGGGTGGCGATCTGCTTGGCCAGTTTCCGGAGTCGGGCCGTCAACGCCGCCCGGCAGTCCACGACGCTGCGACAGGCCGCCGTGGCTTCGAGGAGTTCGTCCAAGATGAGCTGATGATACCGCTCGGGGTGTGGTCCGTAGTGCCCGGGCAGAGGCAGCTTGTTCGCCGGATCCTCCATCGACATTCCCGCCTTGGCGAAGATGTCTCGGAACCTCGGTGTCCACGGGCCCCCGCGCACGGTGGACTTCTCGTTGCAGATGGTGGCGATGTGGTGCGTCTCGATGCAAGGGCTCGTGCTGCCACTGCCACTCGCCCCCATCGTCATTGCGGTGGCGGCCACCGTCACGCTCGCGCTCTCGGCGCTGAGCGCGATTTCCTCCACCACGCCCAACGCGGACAGCGAGATTTTTGCTGTGCCCTCGGCCTGCACGGCGACCTGGGCCGAGCCGGGCAGCGTCGGCACCTTCGCCGCGAACAGTTTCGCCGTCGAGCCAATGGCCGCCATCAGCAGCATGGCGCATGCGCGCGCTGCCTCTCGCCCGAGGAGTCTCCCGAAGCGCTCGCCCGCCTCGCGGATCTGCTCGAAGGTGGTCGCCACCTTCACCTCGTCCATCAACTGGAGCCAGCCGTTCACGAGGTTGAGGAGCGTGTCAACGCCGACATACAGAATCAGTCCCACGCCGACCACCGCCACCAGCGCCGGAGCCACCGGGTTGATCGCCATGATCAGCAGCATGGAACCCAACGTCCACAAGACCGTGTTGATGAGTGCGCGGACTTCCACCATCTCTCCCAGCGCTTTCTCCATCTCGTCGATTACCGGGCCCTTGCTCAGGGCCAGCGCCCAGATGTAGCGGCCGTGCCTGTCCAGGTAGCGTCCACCCACCAGTGCGCCCCCGAGACAGTCGCCGTAGAAGCTGTGAACGCGCTGGCACCAGACCCGGTAGCGCTCGGCTGTCTCCAGATCGTCTTGCGTCAACGTGCCGTCCCAGGACTCGCCCGGACTCATCGGCACCAGCTTCTTGTCCTCTCGCAGGTAGAGGTAGTTGCCGAACTGCGGGTCCATCTGAAACATCTTCTCGGCCGTCTGACGTGGCGTGCCTGACAGCCGCACCTCGTGCGCCAGTCGCCTCATGGCCTGCTGGAACTCCGCTGGGTCCACCACGACGGGTTGCAGGTCCACCGTGCGGGGAATGTGGACGACGGCTTTGCCCTGACCTGTGTCGTCCTCCACGTGGGAGACCCTCGGGACGCTGCTGCATCCCACGAGGAACGCGAGGGCAAGTGCGCTGATCTTTCTCCACGGAATTCGCCTCAGACCCATGTGTCACTCCTTCATGCGAGGAGGGGAGAAGGTTAGAGGGCTGCCCGGGGAGAGGAGGAGCCGCCGGCCCAGCTACGGCACCGTCACAGCAGGTTCAGCCAGGCAATGATGTCCTGCGTCTCCTGCGGAGTGATGAAGATGCCCCGGAGAGCCAGAGCGCCGGTGTAGTGGAGCAGCACGTCATCCAGCGTCTTGGCGGAGTTGTCGTGGAAGTAGGGCGCCGTGTTCTTGATGTTGCGGAGCGACGCCATCTTGAAGAGGTTGAAGTCCTCCAGGCGCCCCGTGATGAGGAAGCGGCCGGGATCCGGCGAGATGCGCACCTCCGGGAGTCCACCCGGGCGCTGGATGACGAACGTGTACACGGGAGACAGTCCGGGGTTGATCTCCGAGATGAACGCGTTGGAGAAGCGCGAGCCGGGAGGCTGGCCGAGGAGGTTGCGAGGGCCCGTTTCGTTGAGCAGGGGGCCGCCGTGGCACTGGCCACAGAGGCCATCCGGCCGGAAGAAAGCCCGGCCTCGCTTCTCCGAGGCAGTGGTGCCCTCGGGCAGCCCTGGCGCTACGCCCGTCTGTGCGTAGTCCCGCATGGCCTGTGAGGAGAAGAGGGTCTGCTCGAAGCTGGCGATGTCCGCCAACTCCTCGGCAGTGGGCTCTCGTGTTGCCTGGGCATGTCCCAGGATGGCGCTGTGGGCCTGGCTCGTGAGGGTTGGCTCACGCCCGTCCGCCATGAGCACCGGGTCCAGCGCGGGAGTGTCGAGGGTGCTCGGAATGCCGCGCCGCAGGGTGACCTGGGTGGCGAAGGGGTTGAGCAACAGCCGGGTGTTCGAGGGCAGCGGTACCGAGACGAGGATGGTCGCGTCCCTCAGCAGCCGGTGGTAGGACCTGCCCGTCGAGCCGTCATCGCTGTCGATGGCTCGGAACATGGGCTCATCCGGGTTGCTCGCATACCGTGCCTGGAGGTCCGCGGGGGTGACTGTCCCCGTGGCCAGGCTGTGGCAGGTTTCGCAGGTGCGCCCGTTGCCACCGAAGGTCTCTTGACGGAAGAGGCCCTCGCCCACCGTCAGCGTCTGTCCCATGGCCACCGCGTCAGCGCGAGTCTCCACTCCGCCTGCGTCCGTGAGAGGGGTGCCCCCACAGGCCGTGGTAAGCCACAGGGTTGCCAACGTGGCCACATGGAGACGCTTCATCGTGTTCAGTGCCATCCTGGATCTCTCTGCAATGAGGTTCTGTCCTCAGTTGCATTGAAACCGCGAGAGTGGATCTTTTGATGGCCTCGCGCTTCCGAGCGGGCACCAGGAGCCACGGACGCCTCACCCTCGGCTTGGACTCATTGGCAGTTGGCCGCCTCCTGCCTCATCCGGACCGTCTCCTTCCTCCAGGGCGACAGCAAGCCAGGCCACACGGCGGCGCGTCGTCGCAGATGCGCTCCTCGAAGAGCAGCGGCAGGTTGAGCAGGCCACAGGACTGCGGCAGGCCCGTGATGAGCCTGCCCCGGTACGTGGAGCGGGACGTCAGCCCGGTTGGAGTGCGGAGTGTGAGTGTCATTCCCAGCGAACCGGTGGGCCTGCCCGAGGCCAGGGCGTAGGCCTCCGTGCTTGAGATCGCGGAAGTGATCGCCGGGCCTGGACGCGTCTTCTCCCGCCGGCTCCAGCGTCTTCCTCCTGGCCTGGGGCACAGGAGGTCTCACGAGAGCCGGGAGCCCGGCACGACGGGGCACGGGGAAGTCTTACGACCTGCCCGACGCGTCCGGCCTGGACACTCGCCACGAGCCACGGCGCTTCACCGCTTCAATCCTACTGATGCCGCTACCCCTCGCGCATGAGCGATCCCCAGCATTCCTTCGCGGCGTAGGTAATGGCTCTTGCGGATGCGCTTTAGGGTCTGCTCCACCGCGTCCAACATGGCGAACGCTCGCCGCGCCTTCTCTGGGAAGCGGGGTAACGATTGGACGTAGAGACACGCCACGTTGATCCGATGGGTAATGTCCGCGTATCCGAGTCGCTGACAACGGCGCAAGAGCGGGCCGAACTCTTCCCACCCCGCCCCGCTCGCGTATGCCTGAGTGATGATCAACTGCATCGCCAGCCGATCGACGTGCAACCGCTCGGCGGGGGTTCTTGCCTCCTGCTTGAACTCCTCTGCCTGCGCGAGCATTGCGCGCTTGATCTCGGTGTATGGCGTGTCAGCCTTGAACAACTGGACCAAGAGATCATCGGTACGCCGAGAGACACTGTGCCACCAGTCTTTGCGAGTGCGCCGCACGCTTCAACCTCCCGGGCAGGGCTTCTCGTTGGCTTCCGCTGGCCACTCCCCCGAACGTTGGCAGAGGATAAAGCACGAGCGGCACTGGCTCTCACCGTAAACGCGCAACTCCGCGTCACCCCCCACGAACTCACGACATCTCACGTAGAACTCTTGGCATCGCTTGTTCCACTCCCTCTGTTCTTCGGGTGTGGGAATGGGGGGCGATACTGGCTCGGGGTTCCTCTTCGGAGCGGGCTGGGTCTGAGGCTTGGGCTGAGTCTTGGGGGGGCCAGCCATCCCTGTGCAGCGCTCCCAGGCTCCGGGGTGTTCCTTGAGGCAGCACGTCTCGGTGTCGTCTCCCGGTTGGCATCCCATCCCGTTCATGTAACAGCCCGTCCCCAAGAGGAGGACAGGGAGCATCAGGAGCACGCAACGCGCCGCACGACATGCAAACACGCTCGGTCGTTCCATGAGACGGCCCCCAGAAAGCTGCGGGATCAGTCAGCCCCGGAATTATCGGAACCACGGCGCCCCTGTTGCGTAGGCACGCACCGCCCGGCCCACGGCACGGGCAAGCGGTCGCACGTGGACGAGAACAGGGGGCGCGCGGCTCGCACACGTGACCAGCCAGCCGGATCGCCGCGCAGGGTCGCGTCGAAGAACGCGGTGACTGCCTAAGCCCCCGGACATAGATGTTGATCACCTGCTGCTGCCGCATCCCGCCCGGCGGGTCTCCCCGTCGAGGGCGCAGTAGAGGGCCACCGGCAGCCCTCACTTCGAGGTGTGCAACAACGATGACCGAGGGCTTAGTTCGTCCCGCGCAGGGCATCCTCGCCGGCCTGGCTGATAACTCCTGGCAGGAGGTACGGCAGGATCGGAGAAAACGCCGCCACGTCGGTGAAGTCGTAATGGGGCGCGCTAGCGATCTGCAGTCGGCACGAAGGACCGCCCAGGCGCTCGATGAAGGCCTCCCGTCAGTACCGAGAGGCGGTGACGAGCCGCTTCGCCAAGGGTGCGCTCGTCAAGGTGCAGGTGCGCAACCAGAAGGGCAAGGCGGTGGTGGACTTCAAGGGGATTCCCCTGGACCAGTTGGCCAGGCTGGTCGAGGCGCTGACGGCGGAGCTGCCTCCGGCGCGCGAGCTGCAGCCGGGGGCGAAGGTCGTGCCCCTGGCGTGAGTCCGGGGTGGAGTGAAGCGGCGGCCCCCTCCCGGTTCCAGGGGAGTGCCGCCTTTCGTCTGTGCGGGTGTTCGCGTTCAGCGATTACCGCGGCTGCTGCCGCTGGCGCTTGAGGCGCTGGTACTCCTGCCACGCCTCGTCGGCCCGGGCGAGGATGCGCGACAGCTCTTCCTCTTCCTGGGTGAGGGGCTCCTCCACGGGGCCTCCCTCGCCCGAGGCACCCACGCTGCCGCCCTCGGCCGCCGCGTGCGCCAGCCGCACCGCGGCCGACTGCGTCGCCAGGCCGGGCCACGTGGTGCGGCCCCGCTCGATGCTCACCTCGGCCCAGGGCTCGTCCGCCTCATTCTCCCGGGGGTCGAACACCAGCCGCGCCCGCAGGTCCCCGTGGTAGCGGACCATCAGCGCACCCAGCACCTTGTGGAAGAAGGCGCCCTTGGCGTCCTGGGAGATGAAGATCTCCACCAGCTCCGCAGCGTCTCCCTCCAGCTGGAAGCGCAGGAAGCTCTCCTGACCTTCCTGCTCCAGGGTCAGC
Source organism: Hyalangium ruber (assembly GCF_034259325.1). Classification (NCBI taxonomy): domain Bacteria; kingdom Pseudomonadati; phylum Myxococcota; class Myxococcia; order Myxococcales; family Archangiaceae; genus Hyalangium; species Hyalangium rubrum. Next base: position 96,272 of record NZ_JAXIVS010000006.1, read on the forward strand.
GAGCCATCATCCTCACGTGCTACCTGTACCGGTAGAGCCGAGCTCAGCTCCACGGGCAGCCGCTCCAGCGCGAGCCTGGGCAGCTCCAGCCGGAACGACAGCACTTCCACTGCTTCAATACGCGAGCCCATCTGTCCTTCACTCCGGCCGCCTCTAGGGCGCGCTAGAGGTCGACCTTCTTCTCCGAGTGGTTCTGACCGTCATAGCGTAGCATGACACCCTTGCCATCGTAGCGGGTAACGATGTTCACCGGTCGACGCCAGAGCGCCTGTAGGTTTCTCAGGGTTTCCCGGGCGTAGTCGCCCTTCAGGTCCTGGCCGTCATGCTTGTGGGCCAGGAGCATCTCGCTCCGGTTCTCGAAGTTACCGTCCACCACCTCGATGATGGGCTGGCCGAAGTTGGTCAGGGACTGGAGCAGCTTGGACTTCACCTTGCGGAACTCCCGGTCGAGGATCTCCCAGGAGTTGCGCTTGTCGTTGAAGCCGTAGACGAACAGCTTCTGCTCGATGGCGAACTCGGCGGTGAGGAACGTGTCGATGAAGGTGATGTCGTTGTAGTGCTTGCGGACCTCGAAGATCTTCTCGCGGCCGGCGCCCAGCTTCTTGTCCCACGAGCTGCGCGCCCGCAGGTCATCGCACTCGTCCCACTCCTTGCCGAAGCGGCCCTTGTTCCAGCGCTCTTCGATGTCGCGCCACAGCTCGATGCCCAGCTTGTACGGGTTCAGCGCGCCGGGGCGGGTGCCCATGGTGCCGGAGTGCCGGTCCGCGTAGTCGATGATCTCGTCATCCTTCAGGGCGCGGCGCGTCATGATGGTGGAGTGCCAGTAGCTGGCCCACCCCTCGTTCATGATCTTCGTCTGGCCCTGGGGCGCGAAGTAGTAGGCCTCGTCGCGCAGGATGCTGAGGATGTCGGCCTCCCACGGCTCCAGGGGCGCGTGCTCCAAGAGGAAGTAGAGCACGTCGCGCTGGGGGCGCTCGGGGAACTTCTTGGCCTTGAGCTTCTCGTCCTCGACCTTCTTGCGCTGGGACTCGAGGAACTCGGACGGGTTGATGAAGCCGCGCATGTACTCGCGGCCGACCTTGAAGCCCTCCACGCGCTCGTTGGCCTTGGCCTCGTCCTCGGCCCGCTTGGGGTCCGGGTTGCGGCGGATGTGAGGGGCGTGCTGGTCGATGAGGTTCTCGAGGCTCAGCGCCTTGTCGATGAAGTCCTCGACCTTCTCCACGCCGATCTTGTCGATCCACCGCCGCACGCGCGTGGCGTGGTTGGCCATCTCGTCGATCATCCGCCGGTTGGTGTGGCGGAACGAGAAGTTGTTCTTGAAGAAGTCGCAGTGCCCGTACACGTGGGCCATCACCAGCTTCTGGTCCACGTCCGCGTTGCTCTCCAGCAGGTACGCGTAGCAGGGGTCGTTGTTGATGACGAGCTCGTAGATTTTGCTGAGCCCGTACTCGTACCCCTTGGAGAGCTGCTCGTACTCCATGCCCCAGCGCCAGTGCGGGTAGCGGTTGGGGAAGCCTCCGTAGGAGGCCACCATGTTCATCTCGTCGTAGGTGACGACCTCGAAGATGGTCTCGAAGAAGTCGAGGCCGAACTGGCGCGCGTAGCCCAGGATCTCCTCGTTGAGCTTGGCCAGGTGGGGTGTGAGGCTCTTGGGCATCGGGCGGGTGCTCCGTGGGGGCGGGCGGGGCGCTTCAACGTCCCTTGCCGAGGAAGTCCTTGATGGAGTTGTAGATGGCGTCCTTGTCGGCGATCTCGCTCAGGGCCACGTTCTGCTGGTCGCCCACCGCCTCGCGCAGGTCCTTGATGAACTGGCCGCTGCCGTAGGGGCTCTCCACCTGCCCGTAGGCGAACTGGTTCACGTTGGGCAGCACGTCGTTCTTGAGCATGTCGATGCACTGGCGCGTGTCGTCCGCGCTCCAGTTGTCACCGTCCGAGAAGTGGAACGGGTAGATGTTCCACGCGCTCTTGGGGTAGTCGGCCGCGATGATGTCGCGGCAGAGCTTGTACGCGCTGGAGATCATCGTCCCACCCGACTCACGGGTGTGGAAGAAGGTCTCCCGGTCCACCTCGCGCGCCACCGCGTCGTGGATGATGTAGCGCGACTCCAGCCCCTTGTACTGGTGGCGCAGCCACGTATCGAGCCAGAAGCTCTCGATGCGGACGATCTCCTTCTGCTCGTCACCCATCGAGCCCGACACGTCCATCATGTAGATGATGACGGCGTTGGTCTCCGGCAGGTCCTGCAGCTTGTAGCTGCGGTAGCGCCGGTCCTCGCGGGTGGGGATGATGACGGGCTTCTTCGGGTCGTACGTGCCCGTGGCGATCTGCCGCTTCAAGGCCTGCTTGAAGGTGCGCTTGAAGTGGCGCAGCGACTCCGGGCCGGTGGTGTTGATGCCCGTGTACTTGATCTTCTGGGTGACGATCTTCTCGTTGTGCCGGCGCTCGATGTGGGGCAGTTGCAGCTCCTCGCCGAGGATCTGCGCCAGCTCGTCCAGAGTGACGTCGACCTCCAGGGCGTGCTCGCCTTCGCCCTGGCCGGCCTGACCGTGCCCGTCCCCGGGCTGTACCTGCCCGGGGCCGAGCGTCTGACCCACCTCGCCGTCTCCCTGCCCGACGCCGCCCTGCTCCTTGTGGCCGTACTTGAAGCGCGGGATGTCGATGAAGGGAATGGGGATGGAGATGGCATCCTTTCCCTTCTTGCCCAGCATCTCGCCCTTCTGCACGTACTTGCGCAGGTTGGCCTTGATCTTCCCTCGGACGATCGCTTTGAAGCGGGAGTGGTCCTGGTGGATCTTCAGCGACACGGCTACTCCTTCGCGTCCCCGCGGGCGAAGATGCTCGCCACGAAGTTGAGCACGTCCGTGGAGCAGATCTCGCAGTAGCCGTAGTTCTTCATCATCCGGTCCTTCACGAGATCGATCTTCTCCTGCGTCTCCTTGTCCACCACGCTGGAGATGAGGTTCTTGAGCTTGATGCTGTCCTTCTGGTCTTCGAACAGCTTCAGCTCGAGCGCCTTGTGGAGCCGCTCGTTGGTCCGGTAGTTGAAGGTCTTGCCCTCCACGGCGAGCGCGCCGATGTAGTTCATGATCTCGCGGCGGAAGTCGTCCTTGCGGCTCTCGGGGATGTCGATCTTCTCCTCGATGGCGCGCATCAGCCGCTCATCCGGCTCCTCGTAGAGGCCGGTGTACTTGTTCTTGACCTTCTCCTTCTGGGTGTAGGCCTTGATGTTGTCGATGTAGTTGCCGCACAGCTTGCCGATGGCGTCCTCGTCGGCGGAGATGGCGCGCTGGACCTCGTTTTTGACGATGTCCTCGTACTCCTGCTTCACCGTGGTGAGCAGCTCCTTGAAGCGCTTGCGCGAGTCCTCGCTGTTGATGAGCGAGTGCGTCTTGAGGCCCGCGTCCAGCTCGTTGAGCACCATGAACGGGTTGATGCAGCCCTCGCCCTTGTCGCTCACCAGGGCGTTGGAGATCTTGTCCTGGATGTAGCGGGGGCTGATGCCCTCGAGGCCCTCGCGGATGGACTCCTTGCGGAGCTCCTTGATGTTGTCCTCGGTGAAGTTGGGCAGCGTCTTGCCGTTGTAGAGCTTGAGCTTCTGCAGCAGCGACAGGTTGTGCTTCTTGGGCTCCTCCAGGCGCGTCATGACGGCCCACATGGCCGCCATCTCCAGCGTGTGCGGAGCGATGTGCTTGCCCTTGATGGCGCGCGAGTTGAAGTCCTTCTCGTAGATCTTCACCTCCTCGCCCAGCTTGGTGATGTACGGCACGTCGATCTTCACCGTACGGTCACGCAGAGCCTCCATGAACTCGTTGTTCTCGAGCTTCTTGTACTCGGGCTCGTTGGTGTGGCCGATGATGACTTCGTCGATGTCCGTCTGCGGGAACTTCTTCGGCTTGATCTTGTGCTCCTGCGAGGCGCCGAGCAGATCGTAGAGGAAGGCCACGTCCAGCTTGAGCACCTCGACGAACTCGATGACACCGCGGTTGGCGATGTTGAACTCGCCGTCGAAGTTGAAGGCGCGCGGGTCCGAGTCCGAGCCGTACTCGGCGATCTTCCGGTAGTTGATGTCACCGGTGAGCTCGGTCGAGTCCTGGTTCTTCTCGTCCTTGGGCTGGAAGGTGCCGATGCCGACGCGGTCCTTCTCGCTGAAGATGAGCCGGTTGACGCGGATGTGGCTCATCACCTTGGCGAAGTCGCCCTGGTACTGCGTCATCAGGTCCTTGAAGACGAAGCGGCAGGCGGGGCACAGCTCACAGCCGTCCGGGATGGTGTAGCCGCTCTCGGGCGGGGACAGCTCGGCCAGCACCTTGGGGCGCCACTCCCGCGGGATGAGGTTGAGCGGCTCCTCGTTCATCGGGCACTTCATCTTCTCCTTGGTGACCGTGCCGTCCGGCTGCTTCTTGTCGGTGGTCCAGGAGAAGGTGTAGGCGGCACCCTCGGGCGTCTTGGAGTACTCCTCCATGCCCTTCTTGAGCAGGCGGGCGATGGTGGACTTGGAGGAGCCCACCGGGCCGTGCAGGAGGATGACGCGCTTCTCGGTGCCGTAGCCCTGGGCGGCGGACTTGAAGACGTTCACCAGCTTCATCAGCGGCACGTCCAGGCCGAAGATGGCGTCACGGCCGCCGAACTTCTCGTCACTGAAGAAGTGGTAGCGGATGAGCTTCTTCTTGTTGTCGATGTACTCGGTCTTTCCGTGACTGAGGATCATGTCGTAGATCCTCTGGTAGGCCGTGCGGGTGATCTTCGGGTTCTTCCGGACGATCTCGAGGTAGTCCTCGAAAGAGCCCTCCCAGTTGAGTTCCGCGTAGGTCTTCGTGTCCTGCAATGCGGCGATTCTGGAGACCCACGAACCCTTCTCAGCGTCCTTCATGTCTCTCCCTCGCGGCCACCCGGGAGCACGAAGAGTCGCGCACACGAGGAGCCAGAATTTGAACCTGGGGGGCTAGCAAGCCATTCCAATTTCACCCCACCACCGGGTCCCAGGCGAAGCAACACGTCCTGGTGCCCCTTCGGGACCCCGCCGCGGAGTGGGACCGCGTGGTCAGCTCGTGTCGGGGGAGCCCTGGGGGCACACCCTCCACGGGGTGAAAAGGCAGCTTGATTATAAGGACCCGAACCCCGGCGGGTAGGGTCCAACGGCGCAACACAGCTTCATTGAACGTCCAAAGGTCGATGTTTCGGCCAGTTGGCACGGTTCCTGGGGGTTAAATCCCCCCACCTGTCGACATAACGGCCTGCGCCAGAGGCGTGCAACCTACAATCCCCCCAGTCGCAGGGGGAGAGGTAGGACACCCCCCCGGCCCCTGGTGGGCTGGAGCCACCGGGGGTGGTGGGTTGGGAGGGGGGAGGGGAACCTGCCAGGACACGGGGTTCCTTGGTTTTGCGGCGTACCTGCGTATCCTCCGCGCCGCCATGGCGTCCGCTCTGTCTCCCGCTCCTGTGTCACCTCCCTCGTTCCTCTCGGCGGTGCCGGCGCCGGAGCATGAGCCGAGCACGCGGCTGCTCATCGGCCTGCTGCTCGTGGCGGCCCTGGTTCCTCGCCTGGTGGTGTTCCCCGTCAACGAGAACCGGTATGGGGACTCGGTGGTGCGCACGGAGCTGGCGGAGCGCTGGCTTGGCGCTCCCCATCTGATCGAATCCTTCCAGGACGGGGCGCTGCAGTTCGGGCCGCTGCACATCTACCTGGTGGGCGCCGCGCTGACGGTGCTGGAGCGGGAGCACGCGGGCCGTGCGGTCAGCCTGCTCTTCGGCGTGCTGTCCGTGGTGCCGCTGTTCGTGCTCACCCGGCGCTTCTTTGGCTGGCGCGCGGGGGTGTGGGCGGGGCTGGCCTTCTCCGTCTGGGGCATGCACCTGCAGTTCTCCACCACCGCGGGCAGCGAGGCGGTGTCCCTGTTCTTCATGCTCTGCGTCTTCGCGCTCTACGGGCAGGCGCTCGAGGAGCGCCGGTTCGGCCCCATCTTCGGGGCGGCGATGTTGCTGAACCTTGCCTGTGCGTTGCGCTACGACGCGTGGCTCTACATTCCACTGCTCGCGTTGCTGCCGATGTTGTGGGCGAGGGACCGGATCGCCGCCACCACGCTGGCGGTGGCGTTTGGCCTGCTGTGCCTGCCCTTCCCGCTGCTGTGGATGCAGGGCAACGAGCTGGCGCACAGCGACCCGTTCTATCCCATCAAGTTCATCGACGAGTTCCACCGGGACTGGGTGGCGAACTCCACGGTGGGGTGGAGGCAGTGGTGGTTCCGGGTGCAGAGCCTCTTCTTCTGGCCAGGGACGGCGGTGCTCACGCTGACGCCCGGGGTGGCGCTGCTGGGCATGGTGGGCATGGTGCGGGCGTGGCGGCAGCGGCCGGAGACGCGGTGGCTGGTGCTCGCGGCGCTCGTGCCGGCCGTGTTCTACACATTCCGGGCGGCGGTGCTGACCAACTTCGTGCCGCTGGGGCGCTTCGCGGTGACGCAGATCGTGCTGCTGCTGCCCTTCGTCGCGTACGGCTTCTCCGGCTGGGTGGGGGAGTGGGGGCCTCGGGCGCGCCAGGTGGTGGCGGGGATCACCGTCGCGCTCGCGGTGCTCATGCCCGTGGCGCTGGGGCTCTATACGTTCCGGGCCGATGGCGGCGTGCGGGAGGTGCTGCGTCCCATCAGCCCAACGTCCACCAACCTCCAGCCAGTGATGGGGGCCGCGCGATTCTTGAAGGAGGAGGTGGCCGCGAAGGGCGGGGCGGTGGTGCTCGACAGCGATGCGAGCTTCCAGGACTTGCAGCTCGGCTTCTTCTCCGGGCTGCCGGATGAGCGCGTGGTTCGCCTGCGCTGGCCCGACTTCCGCGCGCAGTTGGAGACGGTACGGCCCGAGTACCTCGTGCGCTTCGATGAAGGCGGGCTCGTGCGCGAGCCAGGCGTGACGCTGGAGGGGCGGACCCTCACGCTCGGTGGCGTTGCGTATGAGGAGCTGGAGGGCTTCGCCCCGCCGGTACACGTCTACCGGCGTCGTTAGTTGCCCTGCTGGCGCTTCTTTCGGAAGAACTGCACCTGCCACTCGTGTACGGCGGCCTCGTGGCACTCCAGCGTGGGGCAGAAGATGTGCGTGCCGTCGTTGCGGGAGACGAAGAAGAGATCCTCGCAGTCCAGCGGGCGCAGGGTGGCCTCTAGCGCGGCGGCTCCGGGGCTGGCGATGGGGCCCGGGGGCAGCCCCACCCGGGTATAGGTGTTGTACGGGTGCGCCGTCTCCAGGTCCTTCTTGGTGATGTTCTTCGAGTACACCCCGCGCAGCAGCCGCATCGCGTAGATGACCGTGGGGTCCGTCTGTAGCTTCCACCCCATCTTGAGCCGGTTGTGGAAGACGCAGGCGATGCGCGGACGCTCCTCGGGGGCGCCGGTCTCCTTCTCCACGATCGAGGCCAGGGTGAAGGCCTCCAGCACGTCCAGCTTCACCTCGTTCTTGCGCTGGGCGTTCGCGCGCCGGTACGCCTCCAGCGCGCTGGCCACCATCTTGGTGAGCACCGCCTCCTCGGTGGCCTTTCGCGTGAAGGTATAGGTGTCCGGGTAGAGGAAGCCTTCGATGGAGCCGGCCGGCACGCCGATGTCCGCCAGGAAGCGCCGGTCCGCCGCCAGCCGCTCCAGCTTGCGCAGGTCCAGCTTCAGCTCCGAGCTCGCGACGATGGGGAGGATCTCCTCGGCGCGCAGGCCCTCCGGCACGGTGAAGCGGTACGTCTTCACCTGACCGGAGACGATCTTCTCCAGGGCCTGCCCGGGGGTGAGCGTCCCGGTGAACTCGTACTCACCGGCCTGGAGCCGGGGGCCCAGTTGCTCCCGGCGGATATAGAGGTAGAGCAGGTCCGCGTCGGTGACGACGCCCGCCTCGGCGAGCAGCTGGGCCAGCCTCTTGGGGCCGGTGCCCGAGGGGATCTCGACGGTGGCTGCCGTGGGGAGGGTGACGGGGGCCGAGGCGAACGCGGTGATGCGCCGCTCGCGCAGGAAGTACCAGCCGCCGGCGGCCGCACCCGCGAGCACCCCGAGGACGAGCAGGGCGAGGAGCGCTTTCTTCACTCAGTACTCCGGGTCGAAGTCGTCGGCGTGGAGATCGGCGGCGGGCCGATGGGCGTCGAGCCAGCCCTGGAGGATGAACTGCGCGGCCACCTGGTCGATGACCTGGCGGCGTTTGGCCCGGGTGAGGTCCGCCTCGAGCAGGGTGCGCTCGGCGGCCACGGTGGACAGCCGCTCGTCCCAGAACTCCACCGGCACGCCGAGCGCCTGTCCGGCCGTCTCCGCGAACTTCCGGGAGGCCTCGGCGCGAGGGCCCTCGCTGCCGTCCATGTTGAGGGGCAGCCCCACCACGATGCGAGACACCTCGTGCTCGCGGACCAGCTCGGACAGCTCGGCGAGGTCCGCCTTGAGGTTGGTCCGCCGCACGGTCGTGATGGCCTGGGCGGTCAACCCGAGCCCGTCCGAGACGGCCACTCCGATGGTCTTGGTTCCCACGTCCAGGCCCATGGTCCGCATGGCCGCGGGACTCTAGTCGCAATCTCGCGCCGTGGACTCCACCGTCCACGGCGCCGGACGGGTCTCGTTCAGCGGGAAACCTAACCGGCTGAATTCGCTGGAGGTGGCAGTCCCCAAGAGGTTCGGCACCCCGGCTGCAATGCGCATGGCCCGCCAAGGCGCGGCGACTGGCAGTTCCAACCTCTTACCCGCCGCGCGGGAGGCAACATGCTCGACTTCATCAAGAACGCAGTGAACACCCTGGCCGGGCCGATGGCGACCGCCGCCGACTTCGCCGGGGACAAGCTGGGGCTCCCCCCGCTGCTGACCAACTCCATCAAGGCCGTCGCCGGGGCGGTGACCGGCAATGTGATGCTGGCGGCCAGCGGTGCGATGGGCGTCGTCTCGGAGCTGCAGAAGAACCCGGCCGCTCAGACGGAGTTCTACCCGTGCAGTGACATGATGCGGGCCCAGCAGGGCTACGCGAGTCCGGCGCAGACGTCCTCGGCGGCGGCCTCCAGCACGGGCACCCTGGAGCCCAGCGTCCTCGAGTACCGGGAGGCGCTCAAGACGATCGCCGCCAACTACGGCCTGCTCGACACGCTGTGCGGCAAGCAGAACGGGAAGTTCGACATCGCCACGCTCCAGGCGGCCTCCCACCACCCGAACCTCTCGCCCGAGCTGCGCTCCGCGGCGCACTTCCTGCTCGGGCACCCCGAGTACCGCAACATGGTGGACACCGCCGGCGAGGGCGGTCGGGTGGACGGCACCATCAGCCAGAAGGACGTGCAGAAGGCGCTGAAGAAGGTGAACGACGACATCGCGCAGTACGGCGTCCGCCAGCCGTCGACCCCCGCGCCGTCCGTGCCGGCTCCCGCTCCCGCTCCGTCCACGCCGCCTGCGGGGACGTGCCCTCCGCCCGCGGGGACGTGCCCTCCGCCCGCGGGGACGTGCCCTCCGCCCGGTCAGCCGAGCACTCCCGTGCAGGGCACGCCGGTGCCGACGCCCCCGCCCTCCACGGGCGGCTCCGGCTCGGGCGTGAGCGACATCATCAACAACCCGAACATGAGCATGGAGGAGAAGCTCCAGGCCATCCTCATGATGATCACCCGCGACACGGACGAGGAGATCCTCGGCGTGATGCAGGAGATGGCGAACGTGCGGGGCGAGCGCGCCTCGCTGGGGACCGGACAGACGGACCCGTCGCGCGCCGCGAAGCTCGAGACGAGCATGGAGCAGCTCAACCTGCGCCTCCAGAAGCTGATGGAGAAGCGCAAGCAGATGTTCGACCTGATGAGCACGATCTCCTCGAAGTTCAACGAGATGGCGAAGGTGGCCATCCAGAACCTCGGCCGGGCCTGAGCCGCCATGGGACGCGTCATCAAATACCAGGGAGACACGACGATGGAGATCCGGTCCGAGACGGTGGCGAGGCTGAAGGCGTTCGCGCGAGGCGAGGTGACGTGGGCGGAGGTGGAGGGGATGACCTTCGAGCAGGCGAAGGCCATCGCGCAGGTGGGCTGCGACCTGGCGGCGGCGGGGCGCTACGAGGAGGCGCGCGTGCTCTTCGAGGGGCTCGTGGAGGGCAACCCGAAGGACGCGGCCAGCCGGGCGGCGCTCGGCACCGTGTACCAGAAGCTGGGGCGGGTGCAGGAGGCCATCGCCGAGTACAACGCGGCGCTGGAGCGCGACCCGCGCAACCCGGTGGCGCTCGCCAACCGGGGTGAGCTCTACCTGCGCCAGGGCCAGCAGCAGGGCTTCACCGACATCGCCAACGCCGTGGAGGCGGACCCGCACGGAGAGACGGTGGCGGGGCGGAGGGCCCGGGCGCTGGTGAAAGCCATCACGCTGGTGGCGGTGGAGAAGATGAAGGAGGCGAAGCCGTCGTAGTGCCGTTCGGCGGGTGGGCCTGGGAGGGAAGGTGGAGAGGAGGGTGGGCCCACCCGCTGGTGGCTTTTCAGGGCTGGGAGATGGCGGCGATGCGCTCGCCGATGGGCGGGTGGCTCATGCCCTTGAGCACCTGCCACCGAGGAGGCTCGGGGTCCATCTTGTTCACCCGGGCCGCCTTGACCAGCATCTGCCGGAAGGTGACGGGGTCACCTGTGAGCCGCAGGGCGAAGCGGTCGGCCTCGTACTCCCGCTCTCGGGAGAAGGCCCCCGAGATGGGGCCGAACACCGTCGTCACCATGAAGAACAGCAGCATGAGGGCCGGCACGGTGCGGATGTCCGCGAACTGGGTGGTGCCAAACCAGCCCCGGGAGGCGGAGAGCCGCAGCAGTCGGTCGATGATGAAGAGGAAGAGCACCAGCGCCAGCGAGGAGGCGATGCGGCCCGGCCACTTGGACTCATTCACGTGGCCGGCCTCATGGGCCACGGCGGCGAGGACCTCTCCCTCGGTGAACTCCCGCAGGATGACGTCGTTGAGCACGATGGTGCGCGTGGGCCCCTGGCCGGCGAAGTAGGCCTGCACGCGCTTGGAGACGACGGAGGTCTTCTCCACCACGATGTCCGCGAAGGTGATGTCCGCGCGTGCCAGCAGCGCGGTGAGCTGGGTGCGCAGGGGGCCGGCCTCCAGGGGCTTCTGCTCGTAGAAGAGGCGCCCGCGATACGGATCGATCATCGAGGAGGCCAGCAGCATCAGCACGGCCACGGGCACGCCCAGCACCAGCCACCAGCGCTTGATTCTGCGCGCCAGGCCGTAGAGGCCGAAGACCAGACACGCCACGAGCATGCACCCCATCGCCACGCCCTTGAACGTGTCGCCGAGGTAGCGCATCGGCGTGTACGTGGACATGCCGTAGCGGTGCTCGAGGATGTAGGAGAAGTACACGTCCGCCGGGAAGAAGAGGACGGTGAAGGTCAGCTGCAAGGAGAGGGCGAAGATGAGCGCCGCGCCCCAGCCGCTGCCGCCCCAGAGCCGGTCGAAGACCTTGAGGAACACGCGGCTGCCAGGCGCGGTGCGCAGGGCGCTGAACCGACGATCGAGCCGCGCGGCGGTAGCCTCGGCGAACCGGTGGTAGGGCTTGTTGAGCACCCCCAGCATGAGCCCCAGCAGTCCCAGGTTGATCAGGGGCACGACCGCGCTGCGGACGTACCACGGGAAGTGGTACTCCTTGATCTCGGCCAGTTGCTCGGGCGTGAAGATGGGGTCCATGGGCGGGACGAGAGGCTATGTCGCCTCCCCCCCATGTGCCTAGGTGGCCCCCGAGAGGGGCCTTTCGCTCAGGAGTGCGGCTCCGAGGTGGGTTGGGGCGGGGGAGTGGCGTCCGACTCGTTGTCCGCGTCCGCCAGCAGCAGCTCCTTCACCTTGCGCAGGCTCTCGCGCGTGCGGTCCACGAAGGTGTTCTGCGAGCCGATGCGCTCGGCGGCCTCCAGCGTCCGCTCGTAGATGTTGATCGATTTGGTGAGCAGCACGCGGATCTTCTTGCGCAGCTCCTGGCGGTACACCTGTGCCTCCTCCGCGTTGAGCTCCGGAGGGGCTGGCGAGTTCACCATGTGGTCGTACAGGTTCTCGTACATGGCGCCGATCTGCGCGCCCGCCGCCGTGGCCCAGTAGCCGTTGCCCACGCGGATGGAGCGCAGGTAGTGGCCCTGCGCCGACAGGAGCAGCTCGGCCTTGTAGTTGAGGTCCTCGGCCAGCTTGTCGCCGCCCCTCTTCGGGTCGAGCTTCACCGCCTCGTAGTGCAGCCGGTAGATCTCCCCGATGAAGAAGTGCGCCTGGGCCGGGAAGTAGTCGTCCACCTCGTCCTTGTCCGACAGCCCCTCGTAGGTGGTGAGCACCTTGCGCAGTGTGGCCTCGGCCTGCTCGGAGCGGCCCGCCTCCAGCTCACAGATGCCCTGCTGGACCTGCGCCTCCATGCGGCGGCCCGCCGGGATGTCCTCGCGCGCGGCCACCTTGGCGAGCAGCGCCGCCGCCTCCTCGAAGCGCTCCAGGTGGTACTGCGTCTCCGCCACGCGGAACGCCGCATCCAGCGCGTCGTCCTGCCCCTTCTCCGCGTCCGCCAGCTCGACGAAGCGGTGGTAGGCGTCCTCCCACTCCTTGAGGCGCTGGTGCGCCAGCCCCGCGTTGTAGAGCGACGGGCGCCGGTGCGGGCTCTGCGGGTGGAAGTCCACCAGGCGCCCGAAGTAGCGCGCCGCCTGCTTGAAGTCTCCCGCCGCGAAGGCCGAGGTGCCTCCGGCGAACAGCTCCTCGTCGTTGAGCTTCTCCAGCTCGAGGTCCGCCGTCACCGTCACCGCGTCGAATTCGATCTCCTGCCGGCCCGGCTTGTCCTCTCGCACCGCCGTGCCCGTGGTGCGGCACCCGGCCAGTCCCATCAGGCCCACCACGCCCACCAGCAACCACCGTCGCCATGTGCCTGACATGTGCGTCCTCTTGCTCAAGTTCACCGTCCAGGCCCTCCCGGGCCAGCGTTCCTCAGGACAGCGCCAACCCGCACAGGGTTCCGTTGCACCCGCGCGCCCCAGCTTAATCCCCACCGGGGCTTCTGGCTTCCCTGGCTGCCTGCCCGAAGAGTGGACATGCGCTCAGGGAAACGGCGTGTTCCCCAGCAGGAAGAGGCCCGTGCGCCACAGGGCTGTCAGGTCGTGAACGTCCAGGTCGAAGCGGGGCACCCGGATGATGGGCGTGCCCGGGCAGGCGGCCTCGAGCTGCTGGATGGCGGCGGCGTCCTGCTCGGCCAGCACCTTCAGCTCGTTCAGCGTCTCCACCATCTTGTCGCGGCGCGCGGGGGTGAGGCTCTCCGCTTCCTTCCACAGCTCCGGCGGCGGCAGGGGGTGGACGCGGTTGACCACCAGCGCCAGCACCTCCATCTGGTTCTGCTTCAGCAGGGAGTGGAAGTGCGTTACCTCGTCGAGCCGCTCCGAGTGCGGGCCGGTGACGAGGACGAAGCCCGTCTGCTTGTCCCTCAGCAGCTCGCGCACGCCCCGAGCGCGCTCCCGGAAGCCCTCGTTCATGGAGGAGATGGCCAGCATGAAGCTGGACAGCTCCTGGAGCGTCTCCGTTCCCGTGAACTTGGAGAGCGTCTTGGCCATGTAGCTGCTGCCGAGGTTGAAGAGCGACAGGCCGAACTTGCCCGCCTTGAGCGCCGGCGCCAGCAGCCACTTGGCCGCCTCGTTGTCCAGGAAGTCCAGGATGCGGTTGGGCGCGTCCAGGAAGTCCAGCGCGTGCGCGGTGGGCGGTGTGTCCAGGACGATGAGCTCGTAGGCGCTGCGGCGGCGCAGGTCCCACAGCTTCTCCAGTGCGATGTACTCCTGGCTGCCAGCCAGCGCGGTGGAGAGCGACTGGTAGAAGCGGTTGCCGAGGATGCGCTCGCGCTGGTCGGGTGGGGCGAACCGCGTAATCAGGTCGTCCCACGTCTGCTTCATGTCCAGCATCATCGCGTACAGCGAGGCCTTGGGGTGGACGCCCAGGCTCTTGAGCACCGTGGCGGGCACCTGCGTCTCGGCGTTGCCCAGGGCGCTGAGCCCCAGGGCGTTGGCCAGCCGCTTCGCCGGGTCGATGGTACACACCAGGCTGGAGCGCCCATCCACCGCGGCACGCAGCGCCAGGGTGGCCGACACCGTGGTCTTCCCCACGCCGCCCGAGCCGACGCAGACCAGGACGCGCTTGTTCGCCAGCGCGGCGGAGAGGGCCGTGTCGCTCATGAGGTTCCCGTCACGAGGTGCTCGAGGTGTCCCATCACCTGCTCGATGGCCGCCCGCCCGAAGGAGGACACGAAGAGTCGCGGCACCGGATGCACGGGTACGTGCAGGTTGCGCTCGAGCTTCATGCCGGAGAGCACCGCCTGGGCCGCGCGGTCATGGTGCGCCTTGGCCGCCTGGTACAGCTCCGGGTGGCCGGAGAGCGCCTCCAGGTCTCCCTCGCTGAAGCGCTCGGTGAACGTCGCGTTGAGCACGGCCGCATGGGTGCGGATGCGGAGCTGATCTCGCAGCGCCGAGTGCAGCTCCAACGCCTCGTTTACCGGCAGCTCCTCCGGCAGCGCCACCAGCACCGCCGCCGTGACCTGGGGATCCACCAGCAGGTCCCTCATCTTCAGCGCCTCGCGCGTCATCGGGCCGGGTGGCAGCGTGCGCAGCAGCACGTGGGGCACGTTGAGGAAGGTGATGGCGTGGCCCGTAGCCGGCGCGTCCAGGACGATCGTCTCGTAGCGGTCCCTGCCGTCCGGCAGCTTCTCCTGCAGGTGGTAGAGGATCTTCCCCAGCATCACCAGCTCTTGCAGCGAGGGGATGAAGCGCAGGAAGTAGCGCACCACGCGGTTCTCGAAGACCGTCTTGTAGAGCGTCTCGAAGCGCAGGACCATCAGCGCGTACTCGCGCATGGCCTCCTGGGGCCGCACGTCCACCGCCCAGAGGTTCTCCTCCAGCAGCGAAACCTCGGGGCCCGCGGGCGGGCGCTCCAGGAAGCGGCTCACGCGCTCCTGGGTGTTCACCTCGCACACGAGGGTGCGGCGGCCGGCGCGCGCCGAGCGCAGCGCCAGCGCGGCCGCGATGGTGCTCTTGCCCACGCCGCCCTTGCCGGAAACGATCCACAGGCGCTTGTCGAGCAGGCCGGCCATAAGAGAGCGGCGAACCGTAGGGATGGGTCTGCCCCCTGTCAACGCACTCCCGCGCGCGGATTGCCCTGCTTGACACGCCGCGTTGGCAACCTTCACAGTGCGCCGTTTTCTTCCAGACGCTCTGGGGGGCCCCGCGGGCCCCGCGCACGAGGATCCCTACGTCCATGCTGAAGAACAACCCTGTGATGAAGAAGCTGGTGGAGACCGGTGAGGAGCGCATCGGAAAGATCGCCCAGCAGCTGCTCTCCAACGAGAAGTTCGTCGCCACCGTGCAGACGCTCGTGTCGCGCTCGCTGGCGGCCAAGGGCACGCTGGACTCGGCGCTGCGCACCGCCCTGTCGGCGATGAACCTGCCGTCCACCGCGGACCTGGAGCAGCTGCGCACCAAGGTGGATGACCTGGAGAAGCTGCTCTCCTCCGTGGAGAGCAAGATCGACGCGCTGGTGGACAGCAAGAAGCAATAACCCCAGGAGCCCCCCGCCATGCGGCGCATCGCGTTCATCAACGAGAAGGGTGGCACCGGCAAGACGACGCTCGCGGTGAACACCGCCGCGTGGCTCGCCCAGGAAGCCGGGCTCAAGGTGCTCCTCGTGGACATGGACACCCAGGGGCACTCCGGGAAATCCCTGGGCGTGGATGTGCGCACGCTGCCGCGCAACGTCTTCCACCTGCTCACCGACAGCCGCGTGCAGCTGGAAGAGGTGGTGCAGCCCTCGGCCGTGCCCGGGCTGAGCGTGCTGCCCTCTTATAAGGAGATGGCGGACTTCCCCGTGGAGGTGGCCCAGGACGCGCGCCGCTCCCACCGGCTGGCCGACCGGCTGGCTCCGGCGGAGGCGGCCGGCTTCCAGGCCATCGTCTTCGATGCGCCGCCCTCCATGGGGCTCACCACCCGCAACATCCTCGTGGCGGCCTCGGAGGTGGTGGTGCCGGTGGCGCTCACGTACCTGGCGCTCGATGGGTGCGCGGAGATGGTGGAGACGGTGCGCAAGGTGGGCGAGGCCGAGGGCCGGCCCGACCTGCGCGTCACCAAGGTGGTGCCCACGCTCTACCGGAAGACGGCCCTGGCCGACGCCATCCTCGAGCGGCTCAAGGCCTACTTCCCCGACTCGCTCGCCTCCACGCCCCTGGGTTTCAACGTGAAGATCGACGAGGCCCAGAGCCACGGGAAGACGATCTGGGAGTACGCCCCCAAGAGCCGCGGCGCGGAGATGCTCGCGGCCATCGCTCGGGAGATCCACGAGGCGCCCGCCGCTTCCAAGAAGAAGAAGCAGGCGCCCCGCGTGGCGTGAGTCGCCTTACGACTTGCCCTGCTTCTCCAGCTCGTCGAGCTTCTTCTCCAGCTCCTCGAGCCGCTGGGTCAGCGACTGCATGTCGCGGCCGAGCGCCGGCAGGTTGCCGGTGAGGTTCTCGACGACGTGCCGCACGCGCTCGTCGATCTTCTTCTGGAAGTCCTCGAAGGCGCGCTGGCTGGCCTTGAGCAGCTCCGCGGGGTTGATGGTCGCTCCGCCCGCCTGCCCCTCCTGCGGCTGGGGCTGGGCCTCTTCCGAAGGCGCCTCCGACTCAGGCTCGTCGCCGCGCTTCTCGTCGCGCCGCAGGAGCTTGTCCAGGCGCGACTCCGCCTCCTCGCGGATGGAGGCCACGCGCGGCGTCACTTCCTTCTGGATGAAGCCCGAGATGGACTCGCCCGGGTGGCGGATGATTTCGCGCAGCACCGCCAGCGGCATCTGGTTCTTCTTCTTCTCCTCCTCGAAGATGATCTGCGCGAGCGTCACGGAGGTCAGATCCTCCTTCGTGCGATTGTCGACAATTCGCACCTCGACGCCGTCTTTAATCATCGCGGCGATCTCATCGAGCGTGACGTACCGGCTCTCCACGGTGTCGTAGAGCTTCCGGTTGGTGTACCGCTTGATGACTTTCGGCTCCTTGCCGCCTGGAGCGCTGCTTGCCTGCTCTGCTTCGCTCATTTTTCGGTTCTCCGCCCGTGTCCGGAAGGGTTTCCCGTGAAGCCGGAAAGCCGGGACCCTGTAGCAAAGGGGGGTTAGAGGAGCAAGCTGGCTCGGTTGCCTGCTCGCGACGGCGCCTCAGCCCGCCTATACTGCCCCACCTGCCCGAATGATCGTCAAGTGTGAGCAGTGTCAGACGCGGTTCAAGATCCCCGATGAGAAGGTGACGGACAAGGGGGTCAAGGTCCGCTGTACCAAGTGTGGCCACACCTTCCGCGTCACGAAGGAGTCGGCGGCCGCCGCTACCGGTGCGCCCGCGCCGGTTCCTCCCGTTCCTGGCGCGCCCTCGGGCGATGCCGGGTTCGACCCCTTCGCGCGCTTCGGCACCGCCCCAGAGCCCAAGGGCGTCCAGGTCACTCGGCCCGGCTTCTTCGCCGAGGGTGTCGAGGCCAGCCGCACGGCGCCCCCGCCCGGCCTGCCGCCAGCGCCGTGGAACGCTCCGGACTCGGGCGTGGAGGAGGACGCCTTCCAGGAGACCACGCGGGTCATGCCGCACCTGCCGGTCCCCATGGAGGCGCGGCCCCCTGTGCCGTCCCTGCCGCCCGTGGGGTTCGACTTCGATGCGCCGGAGGCCTTGCCTGCTCCGGCCCCGCCTCGCGGAGCCACGCCTGTCCCCGGCCAGGGCTTCGCGCCTCGCGGAGCCACGCCTGTCCCCGGCCAGGGCTTCGCGCCCCGTGGGGCGACGCCCGTTCCCGGCCAGGGATTGCCAGGAGCCAGGGGCGCGGCGCCGATGCCGGGTGGCATTCCCGCTGTCTCTCCCGTGGCGCCCAAGGCTGGGGCGAACCCGGTGGCGCCCGCGGCCAAGCGGCCCTCCACGGCGGGCATGCCCCGGCCTGGGGCGCTTTCCGCTGCCCCGGGCGTCGCGGCTCCCGCGCGACCGGCGCCCAAGCCCGCGGCTCCCGCGCCGGCCGCGGCTTCCGTTCCTCCCGCGGCGGACCTGTTCGCTGAGTTCTTCTCCGGAGCGCCTGGAGCGCCCGCCGTTCCGCTGCCGGACCTGCCTCCGCCCAGCGCCACCCCCGCGCCCCTGACCCCCGCGCCCGTGAAGGCGTCGGGCGGCTCACCCCTCGCGCCGTTTGGCGCCCCGGACAAGGGGGCCTTCGGCGCGGTGGACATGGACCTGAGCGAGCCTCCGCCCGACCTCGGTCCTCCGCCGGAGTTCGACTCCGACCCCATGTTCTCGGAGCCCGCGCCCACGCCCGTGGCGCCGCCTCCGCCCGTGGCGCCACCTCCGCCCGCGCCCATGGCCATGGGCCGGCCGACGCCGCTTCCGGTGGCTCCCACCCCGGGGCGGCCTCTCGCGCCGCCCGCCGCCGCTCCTCCGAAGGGGCGCGCCCCCGCGGCGCAGACGGCTGCGCCCGCGATGGGACGCATGGCTCCTCCGGCCATGGCACCGCCCGCGATGGCTCCTCCGGCCATGGCGCCTCCCGCGATGGCTCCGCCCGCGGTACACGCGCCGGTGTCGGCCTCGCCCTTCGCGGATGAGGATCCCTTCGGTCCGTCGAATGCCGACTTCAGCGAGCCGGCACCCGACTTCGAGCAACCGCTCGCGCCCCCGCCCGCTGCGCCCGTACCCGCGCCCGCGCCCGCACTCTCGGCCCTGCCCTTCGCGGACGAGGATCCGTTCGGCACGGCTGGGGTGGACCTGAACGCCCCGCCCCCCGACGAGGCCCCCGCGCCTGCTTACGCGGCGGCGCCCCTGCCGGTTCCGTCTCCGCCGGGAGCGGGCGCTCCCATGGACGAGTTCGCTCCTCCGGGCCCCATGGAGTTCGGGTTCGCCGATGAGCAGCTCCCCTCGGGGTCCGCGCCCATGGCCGACCCGTTCGCGGCGCCTGCGCCTGGCGGAGGCATGGACGATCCGTTCGCGGCGCCTGCGCCCGGCGGAGGCATGGACGATCCGTTCGCGGCCCAAGCCGCGGCGGCCCTGGACGACCCATTCGCGCCGCAAGCTTCCGACGCCGGCGCCATGCCGGATCCGTTCGCCGCGCCGGCCTCGGCAGGCACCATGGACGATCCGTTCGCGGCGGCGGCCGCCTCCGCGGGCGGCATGGCCGATCCGTTCGCGACGGCGGAGCCTGCCTTCTCGCCCACGGAGACAGGGCGCCAGATGATTGGAGGCCCCGAGCAGGGCTTCCTCACCCAGACCGATACGAGCCACCAGACCATCAGCCCCACCGACACAGGGCGCTCCATGCTCGAGTTCCCGCCTCGCGGGGGCGCGGAGATGCAGGTGGAGGGCGAGGGCGGTGGGCACGCGGTGGGCTCTCGCGAGCTGATCGATCTGCCGTCCCAGCCCGAGGCGGCACAGGCCGCCCCGTCGATGCCCGCGCCGAACCTGGCCTCTCCCGCCATCGCCCGTCCCGCGGGCCGTCCGGCGGACATGGGCATCCCCGAGCGGCGCAAGCCGACCGCGGCCCAGCAGGTGACGGGGCAGGTGGCCTACCTCACCATCGCCGCGGGGCTGCTGCTGGCCATCATGGCCGTCAGCGGGGTGTACGTGAAGCAGGGCAGGGTGGACATCTCCGCCCTGTCGCCGGGGGAGCTGATGAAGCTGGTGACTCCCAGCGACTTCGCCATGCGCAACGTCACCAACGGCCTCTATGACACGCGCGGGGGCAACCCGGTCTTCTACGTCCGCGGAGAGGTGGAGAACCGCGCCTCGAAGCCCATGCGCGTCAAGGTGCGGGCCTCGCTCTATGACGGCGGCCAGCGCGTGAAGTCCGAGGAGGGGCTTGCCGGAGTCACGGCCACGGCCGAGGATCTCCACGTCATCACCAGCCCCGAGGCCTCGGCGCAGCTGCGCTCCCGCCTGGATGCCGGCTCCACGGTCATCGCTCCCGGAGGCCGGGCGCCCTTCGCGCTCGTCTTCCAGGAGTACCCCCAGGAGCAGCTCGCCGACTTCCGGCTCAAGGTGACGATGGAGCCCGCCCTCGAAGAGGGAGGCAAGCCGTAGCGAGGCCATGCCCACCCAGGAGCAAGCCAGGAACCTCGCGCTGCGGCTGCATGGCTTGAGCGGCGGCGGGGAGATCCTCCGCAAGGCGGTGGCGCGTGAGCTGGCGCGGGTGGATCCCCTCGACGCCAACGAGCTGGTGGGCCACCTCATCGCCCTGGCCCGCTCGGGTTGGGAGCCGGCCACCCACATCCTCTCGGCCTGTGTGAAGGCGCTCGCCATGGAGGCCGAGCACATTCCCTACGCGGAGGAGCTGCGGCGGCTGGCGCACGTCCAGTCCCTGCCCACCGTGGCGGACCTGTTCGCCGAGGGCCCCGCGCGCCAGGAGATGGACAAGGGCGCGGCGGCCAAGGCGGACGCGCGCGTCTTCACCCAGTCGCTGGGGCACCTCAAGCAGCAGGCGCGCCTCACGAGGGACCCGGACGTGCTCTCGCGCCTGGCCACGGCGAGCGATCCCTCCGTGGTGCGCAACGCCCTGCTCAACCCCCGGCTCACGGAGCCGCTCGTGGTGCGCATGGCCGCGCGCCG
Source organism: Hyalangium ruber (assembly GCF_034259325.1). Lineage (NCBI taxonomy): Bacteria > Pseudomonadati > Myxococcota > Myxococcia > Myxococcales > Archangiaceae > Hyalangium > Hyalangium rubrum. Next base: position 116,775 of record NZ_JAXIVS010000006.1, read on the forward strand.
CCCGGCTCGGCCCGAGCCGCTGTTGGAGATCTGGAAGTCCCCACGCTGGTCGGTCCGCCACGCGGTGCGCCGGGCGCTCGTCTTCAACCCGTACCTGCCGCCGGAGGTGGGGGCGAAGATCGTCCCCCTGCTCAACGTCACGGACCTGGCGGAGCTGGCGGGCGACTCCTCCGTCCACCCGTCCCTGAGAGAGCAGGCCGCCCGCCTGCTGGAGCAGGACCCGGCGGGCAAGCGGGGGAGCGGCGGGGCCTAGCCGCGCTTGGAGTCGGTGTACTCGGCGTCGGTGGTGCCGCGGCGCGAGTCGGGCAGGGGCTTCACGTCCACGAAGTCCTGGCCCTTGGAGGCCTTGCGGAACGAGTAGACGAACTTGCCCACGGCGTTGCCGAGCTGCCCCATCCTCGCGGCGGAGAAGACGATCACCAGGATGAAACCGAGAACGATGAACTCTCCGAGGCCCAGCCCCATACGCCTCACAGTGCAGCAAACCCCAGGGCGAGGCAAGTGACCTGTCAGTAGCGGACGGAAGGCCCCTCGGGGCTTGCCGCCCTGGGCCGATTCTGGCTCAGTCTGCCGCCCATGCTCCTGCTCGCCCACCGGGGTGCCAGCGCTGATGCTCCCGAGAACACCCTCGATGCCTTCGCCGAGGCCGTGAAGCAGGGGGCCGACGGCGTGGAGTTGGACGCCATGGTGTGCGGTTCGGGCGAGGTGGTGGTCTGCCATGACGAGCGGCTGGACCGCCTGGCGCGCCTGCCGTGGGAGGTGCGCACCACGCCCTATTGGAAGCTCCAGCGCGCGGACGTGGGCAGCCCCCTGGGCTTCGCCCCCGCGAGGATTCCCCTCCTGGAGGAGGTGCTGGATGCACTGCCCGCGCACTTCCTCATCAACATCGAGCTCAAGTGCGACCACTTCGATGACGGAGGGCTGGCGGTGAAGGTGGCGGAGCTGGTCACCCGGCGAGGACTGGCCGAGCGGGTGGTGGTCTCCAGCTTCAACCCCCTGTGCCTGTTCCGGCTGGCCGCCGCCGCGCCCACGCTGCGCCGGGGCTTCCTCATCGACCCGGACAAGCCGTGGGGCCCTCAGGCGTACGTGCTCACGCCGCTGGTCTCCTCGCACTCGGTACACCCGTTCCACGAGGCGTGTACCCCGGAGCGGGTGACGGACTGGAACACGGCGGGCCTGCGCGTGGCGGTGTGGACGGTGGACTCGCCCGAGCGCGCGCGGGAGCTGGAGGCGATGGGGATTTCCTACCTCATCACCAACCGGCCCCGCGCTCTGCGCGAGGGGCTGCGCCGGGCCGCCTGACTAGAAGTCGAGGCCCAGCGAGGTGTTGAAGGTGAAGATGCTCGGCAGGCCGCGCGTCTCGCTCTCCGGATTGGACGGGTCGACCTTCACGTTGCCCAGGCGCGTGACGGAGATCTCCGCGCCCAGCTGCAGCACGCCGCCGATGAACCGCACGCCGCCGTAGATGCGCTGGTTCATGTTGTCCTTGAGCCGCACCCGCTCATAGCTCGCCGTGTTCTGCAGCAGCACCTCCGTGCTGTCGCAGCGGGGCGCGGCCTGGTTCTGGGGGGCGCACGTGGAAGCGTCCACCGGGAAGGCGATGCGGCTCGAGGAGCCGCTCACGAAGGTGAAGTCCAGGCCTCCATACGGGGTGAGCGTCACCATGCCGCCCAGGGGGAACTGCTTGCCGATGCCCGCGTCCAACCCGGAGGCGGTGAGGCTGAAGTCGCGCACGCCCATCAGCTGGGTGACGTGGGCGCGCACGCCGATGTCCGGCAGGTACGTGAAGCCCTCGTTGACGGCCCACTTCACCTCGCCGGTGGCGGCCACCATGCGGCTCTTCTCCACCCAGCCCACGCGCGCGCCCAGCTCCACCGAGAAGGGCAGGCCCTTGCGGACGTGAACGGAGGGCACCAGCACCGAGCCGGGCTGTCCCTCCTGCTCCGTGGGGATGCGGACGCTGTCCGGGCCCGGCAGGCTCACGACGGACAGCTCCGCGCTGACGTTGAAGGCCGAGTGCCCCAGCGTCTCCGGCGGCATCAGGTTCGTCGACGTGAGGGTAGCGGCGAAGGCCCGGCTGAAGGCCTGGAAGTCCGCGTTCGCCGTGGAGCCCTGAGCGTTGGGGTTACCGAAATTCTCGATCTGCAGATCGTAGGCATCCGCGTACGCCGCGGCCCCCGACACGAGCGTCGCGAGAGCCACCCACCGACTGAACGCGTGCATCCTCAAACCGCCTCCCAGGCGCTCGCCGGCAGCAGGCGCCAGAATCTCGCTGGACGCTAACGTGGGCCTGCCAAGAGCGTCAATAAAACGGGCGGCCCCGCCACCGAGGCTTGAAGCCTCGAGGGGAGCCGCCCGGGAGGACCGCAGAGGTGGATGCGGTCTACGGCGTCTTCGTGGGCTGCACCGGCGAGGGCGTGGTGGCCAGCTTCTGGGCCACTGCCTCCGGCCGGCGCCGGACCACCAGCGTCTTACGGCTGGCGAAGTCGGCGCTCTCACGCGCCACCACGAGGATGTTGTTGTTGCCCTCCTTCAGCGCGAAGTCCGCGGAGAACTTCAGCTTCTGGGGCTCCTCGCCCTTGGGGTCCACCGCCTTGAAGTAGACCTTCTGGTCGTTGACGAGCACGTACACGTCCAGCAGGCCGTTGGGGTCCGTCACCGTGCCCGACAGGGTGAAGCGCTCCCCGTTGGCCATCACCCCGCCCTGGGACGGATCCACGTCCAGGCGGATGTCCGGCGGAGACAGGGTGGTGAGCAGGTCCAGCTTCTTGATGGGCGTCGCCTTGCCGCCCTTCACCTCACGGACCTCCGAGGCGCGCACGAAGGCGAAGCGATCGTCGGCCAGGGACACCTTATAGAAGCCCTTGGAGACCGCCGTGGCGGTCACCAGCGACTGCATGCCCACACGCGCCACCGGCCGGGAATCGGCTACCGCCGAGCCATAGAGCTCGGTCTTCTCCGCCAGCTTCACCACCGTCTTGGCCGGCTCGAACGCCGCGACGGGCGCCTCGGTCACCGGCAGCTGCAGCTTCTCGGTGACGAACTCCTCCAGCGGCTCGTCGATGATGGCCAGCTTCAGCGGGAAGGTGTCGCCCTTGTAGGGCTTCTTCACCTCGAGCTGGAAGCGCGCCGTCTTCGTCTCGCCCGCGGCCAGCTCGCCCAGCTTGAAGCGGCCCTTCTCGATAAAGATGTTCGGGTCGCCCGCGTTCTTGATCGTCGCGAACGAGTCCATCGCCACGCCGGTGCCCACGTTCGTCACGTCCAGCACCACGGTGACGCTCTCGCCACGCTGGGCCACGCCATCACCGTTGCAGGCCTGGCAGTCGTCCAGCACCTGCCAGCTGAAGGCGAAGGCCGGGCGGGGCAGCTCCAGGAAGCCCACCTCGCTCACCAGCGTCTTGGGCAGCGCGCCATTGTCGTCATAGAACTTCACCGTCACGTCGTCGCGGCGTGAGGTCATGTCCTTGGGCAGCTTCACCTGCACCTTCCACGTCTTCTTCTCGCCCGGCGCCAGCGCGCCGAAGAGGAACTCGCGGCGATCCAGGTAGGCGTTGTCGCTCTCGGTCCACGCATGCACGCGCTTGAGCGGCTCGCTGCTCTTGTTCTCCGCCGTCAGCACCATCTCCATCGACTCACCGGCGTGGATGGGCTTGTCGGAGCTCGGAGAGAAGGTGGCCTCCAGCTGCACGTTCTTCGGCGTGGCACCCGGGCTCCAGTCGATGCCCAGCGCGGCGATGGCGGAGTTGATGCGCTGCTCCTCCTCCTGGCGCTTCTGCTCGATGAAGGCCTTGCCCTGCTTGAGCTGCTCCTGGCGGTTGCTCGAGGTCGCCTTGAGCACGAAGTCGCGGGCGAAGAGGACCTCGAAGTCCTCCTTGATCTCGTCCTGGCTCTCGGCGTCCAGCTGGTCGTCCAGGTCCTCACCCTGGCCGGCCACGTCCACGTCCAACAGCGGGTTGGGTCCCTTGGAGCCCTTGGCGTCCTTGCCGTCCTTGGCATCCTTCTGCGCCGTCTTCGGAGCGGCCTTCTCCTTCTCGGCCTCCTTCTTGGCGACGGTGGCCTGCGCCTTCTCGTCCACCTTGAGGTACTTCAGGCTCTCCAGCGGCTTCTCGCGGTCCAGCACGTCCTCGCGCTTCTTGGCCACCTTGTCGGAGTCCGGGTTGCCGAAGTGCTGATCCAGGTCCGCCTCGCCGATGGTGCGGCGCGGGGCGAACACGTCCAGGCGCTCCTCGGTGACGCGCGTGGGAATCAGCTGGATGTCCGGGACGATACCGACCTCCTGGATCGACTTGTCGCCAGGCGTCAGGTACTTGGCGATCGTCAGCTTCAGCGCGCTGTCATCCGGGAAGTCATAGAGCACCTGCACGCTGCCCTTGCCGAACGTCTGCCGGCCGATGATGACGGCGCGGTCCAGGTTCTTCAGCGCGCCGGCGACGATCTCCGAGGCCGAGGCACTGCCCGCGTTCACCAGCACCGCGATGGGGTACTTGTCCTCGCCGTCCGTGGGACGCGCGCGCTTCTCCTCGCGCAGCTTGTCCGACAGGCCCACCGTCGCGACGATGACGCCGTTGGACAGGAACGTGTCCGACACCTGGATGGCCTGCTCCAGCAGGCCGCCCGGGTTGCCACGCATGTCCAGCACCAGGCCCTTCATCGGGCTGCCCTTGGCCTCGGAGGCCTTGCGCAGATCCTCCAGCGCCGACTCGAGATCCCTCGTGGTGTTGCCCTGGAAGTTCTTCAGCCGAACGTAGCCCACGTTCTGCGAGAGCAGCTTGTGCTGCACGCTCTCGATCGAAATCATCGCGCGCGCCAGCGTCATGACGCGGGGCTTGTCCCAGCCCTTGCGCTCCACGGTGATGGTGACGCGGCTGTCCACCGGCCCACGCAGCTTGGACACGGCCTCGTTGAGGTCCATGTTCACCGTGGACTCCTCGGAGATCTTCTTGATCTGGTCGTCCTTCTGGATGCCCGCGCGGTGCGCCGGCGTCTTGGGCAGCACCTTCACCACGGTGAGGTTGCCCTCGCGCATCTGGATGACGAAGCCCAGGCCACCGAACTCACCCTTGGTGGACAGCTTCATCTCCCGGTACAGCTCGGGCCGCAGCAGCACCGAGTGCGGGTCCAGCGTGGAGAGCATGCCGTTGACGGCCGCGTACTCGATGTCCCGCGTGTCCTCGATGGGACGCATGTTCTTGGAGATGAAGTCGAAGACGTCCTTGAGCGTGAAGGACATCTTCCACAGCGAGTCCACGTGGCTGATGTCGAAGTCACGCGTCTTGCCGTTGACGTTGAGCGCCAGCTTGCCCGTCTCCGCGTTGCCCTCGACGAGCACGTCCGGGACGCTCTTCTCCACGTACTCCAGCGCGGAGATCATCATCTCCTTGGGCTTCACGCGCTTGGGGTCGACGTAGTTGTCCTTCACGTAGAGGATGACCTTCGTGAAGACGCGCAGGGAGGACAGCTCGTGCGGTGCCTTCTCCCCCTTCTGAGCAGCCGAGCCGCTCGCGCTCTGGCTCGCCTCGGCGGCTGCCATCGTCAGGGGAATGGGTGCCCCGTCGCTGCCCACGAGGGCCCAGGCGCCGAGGAGAAAGGCGACGGCGATGATCCGGCGAAGCGTTCGCGGCATGGTTCATCCAAGCTGGGGCACGGAGCACCCCGGGGTGTTGCGTGAAAAGCCGTGTGAATCCGAGTGGTTGTCGAGGACGGAAGGCACCGAGAGCAGCCGGCCAAGCCTAATCATGGACTTCGGGTGCTTCAAGGCATCCTCTGCTCTGTAATCAGGAGGAACGTTCCTGGCGGTCACTGCGTTCCCGGCCACCCCCGGGATCACAGCCTCTAGAAGGCCAGACACCCGGGGGCCCTGTTTATTTCAAGGCAGGGCGCGCGAGGCGGCCGAGGGAGGAGGCGGCAGGTGGCCGGCGGCGCGCAGGCCGCGGTACAGCAGGGTGCCCGCGACGATGGCCACCGGCAGGAAGAAGGTGTTGAGCACCGGCACCCAGAGGAGCAGGTAGACGCCCGCGCCGAAGCCCAGGCAGAGGGCCCGCCGCTCGCGCATCATCCGCCGCACCTCGGCGAAGGGGTACAGGTGGCGCGTCATGGGGCTGGCCAGGTGCTCGCCGGCCATCCACAGCATGGTCCACAGGCTGCCCAGCACCGTCCACAGGATGCTGCCCACCCCGGGGATGAAGTGGAGCGGCAGCAGGACGAGCAGGCCCAGCAGCATGAAGAAGATGCGAGCCAGGGTGTGTGCGATTCCGGTCAGCACGCCCCGGACGAAGCTCCGCAGGGTGAAGGGCAGGGGCTGGAAGTCGCCGCACTGCTCCTCGGTGGTCTCCGAGATGGGGTCCTGCAGCGGGGCGAGCAGCAGCGGGGGGAGGGCGTTGGCGCCCACCACCAGGCCCACCACGAACGTGAGGAAGACGACGAGGTACCAGAGGCCCTTGCCGTACCAGGACTCCGGGCGGGCGAAGAAGTTGCTGATCAGCTCCGGGGTATAGGTCCAGAGGAGCACGACCAGGACGACCAGGCTCACCAGCGTGACGACCGCGCACAGGGCCGACAGGAGGAAGAGCTTGGGGGTGCGGAAGATGAGCCCGAAGGCGCGGCCCAGCAAGCCCACCCCCTGAAAGAAGTCCGAAGCGGCGGTGGGACGGGGAGTGAAGTCGGGGATGGGAGTGGGGGTCATCCGGGGGCGGTGCGCAAATGAGAGCGTCGGTGGCTACCTACGTTATATAGGCGCGGCCATGTCTCTGGATCTCAAACGAGCAAACGTCCAACCCATTGCTTCCATTGACGCGCTGGTGGACACCTTCCGCGCCGCCGAGAAGCCCCGGGCCGAGCACCGGCTGGGCATCGAGCACGAGAAGTTCGTCTACACGAAGGTGGGCGCTCGTTTCGTCCCGTACGAGGGCCCCTCGGGGATAGGCGCACTGCTGGAGAAGATGGGGGCGGGGGGCGGCTATACCCCCTTCCGGGAGACGCCCGAGTCTCCGGTCATCGCCCTCCAGCGAGGCATTGAGACGGTGTCCCTGGAGCCGGGAGGCCAGCTCGAGCTGTCCGGCAGCCCGTTCGTCACCGCGCGCGAGGCCCACGCCGAGAACCTGAGGCACCTGTCCGAGGCGAAGGCCGCCGGAGAATCGCTGGGGCTGCAACTGGTGGCGCTGGGCTACCGCCCCTACGGCACGACGGCCGAGATGCCGTGGATGCCCAAGAGCCGCTACATGATGATGCGGCGCTCGCTGCCGGAGCGCGGCCGTCTGGCGCTGAACATGATGTTGATGACGTCCACCGGGCAGGCCTCGTACGACTGGGCGGACGAGGCTGACGCCGTGCGTAAGACGGTGCTGGTGGCGCGGCTGGCCCCGCTGATGGTGGCGCTCTACGCCAACAGCCCGCTGCTGGAGGGCAAGCCCTCGGGCTTCATGTCCTTCCGCAACCGTGTCTGGGAGGAGGTGGACCCCACCCGCTGTGGCTACCTGCCGTCCTTCTTCGACGGCTCGTTCTCCTATCGCCAGTACGTGGAGTGGGCGCTGGACGCGCCGCTGCTCTTCCTGCGCCGGCGCGGGGAGTACCTCTACCCGAAGCTCACCTTCCGCCAGTTGATGAAGGAGGGCTTCGAGGGCCAGCCCCCGGACATGGGGGACTGGACCGACCACCTGTCCACGCTCTTCCCCGAAGTGCGCCTCAAGAAGGTCATCGAGGTGCGTGGGGCGGACTGTGTCGGGGCGGAGATGACGGGGGCGCTCGGTGCGCTGTGGCGCGGGCTGCTCTACGAGAAGGGCGCCATGGACGAGGCCGAGCGGCTGCTGCCGAAGCTGTCCTTCACCGAGCACCAGGCCTTCCACGACACCGCGCGTCGCGAGGGGCTCTCCGGGCGCCTCGGGCAGCAGGAACTGCACCGGCTCGCCTCGGAGATGGTGGGCATTGCCCGCCGGGGCCTGGAGCGTCTGGATCCCCAGGACGCGCCGCTGCTGGAGCCGCTGGCCCGAGTGGCTGCCTCGGGCCGCTCGCCCGCCCAGGCGGTGCTGGAGGCCTGGGAGAAGGACCCGCGCCCGGAGGCGGTGCTGTCGCGCTTCACGCTGTAGCCAGGCGCGGGTCGGTCGTCGGGGTGGGGTTGCTTAGAAGCGCCCACCCAGGGTGATGCTGGCGTTGAAGAGGCTGCCGTCGGCATCTCCGGCGAAGTCGTCGGCATAGCCCTCGCCATACATCAGCCGGTAGGTGGCGCGCGCCCCCGCGAAGATGGCGCCGAAGTTGTAGTCCACGCCCGCCGCCAGCGGCACCTCGCTGACCACGTCGTTGTCGAAGAGCGTCTCCGCCCCATCGCTGACGTTGAGGTAGCTCAGACCCACGCCCGCGCCCACGTAGGGCCGCCACTTCTGATCGATGAGCGGGCCTGCCTTGGCGAGCAGCCCGACGTTGTGGCGGTACAGGGCCTCGCCGTCTCCGACGATGTCATCACTGATGGGCAGGCGCTGCCCCTCGTACCCCAGCTCGACGCCCAGGGCCTTCCACACCTGCGCTCCGGCCGCGATGCCTAGCAGCGGGCCCGTGTCGGTCTCCTCTCCCAGCTCTCCTGTCACGCCACCGAGGCCGACGCGGACATCCAGGCCGACCTTCGCCCGCTCCGCATCGAAGTCGAGTTCCTCGTCCACGCGCTGGGCCTCGATGGCCAGCGCTGGACCCGCGAACAACACCGCCGCTGTGGCGAGGCTCCCCATCACCGAACGAATCCGCATTGCGCCCTCCGAGATTGTGAGTCACGGAACAATCTGGGCATCCACGTGGAGTGGGAGTGGGGGGCGTCATTCCGAGCGGATGCGCCCGTATGGGCTCCGGAGCAGGAGCCTCGGGGCTGGACGCCTGCCTGCTGGCCGGGCGCCTAGCGTTTGCCGAACAGCTTGCGCAGCCCGGAGAACAGGCCGGTGGGGCGCGCCTCCACCTCTGTGGCGAACGGAGAGCGGGCCAGGAGCGCGTCCCGAGCCGCGTCATCCAGGTCCTCGGTGACGAGAGGTACCGGCTGCCGCTTCGAGCCGGGCAGGGTGGCCGACAGCGAGAGGATGCCGTCCTGGGAGAGGGAGAAGTGAATCTCGGCCTCGCCCGCGCGCTCGAGCTGGAAGTGGAGCGCGCCGAGGTACTCGCTCTCGGCGACCAGGGGCGAGGGGCCCTGGAAGAGCGCGAGCGAGAGCGGGCCCAGGGTGACGGGCAGCACGAGCGTCTTGTCCGCGGGCAGGCGGGTGTTGCGCTCGAAGACGCGGCGGATGGTGCCTCCGCGCTCGCCGACGCCCAGGGGCACGGAGAGAACGTCGGAGACGGTGGCGCCCGGCTTGCCCGAGTCGATCTCCAGCAGCGAGCGCCCGAGGAGCGCCGCGCCCAGGGCCACCGCGCCGAGCGGGTCCACGTCGGAGCGCACCGGCACCCCGAGGCTCTCCTCGAGCCGCCGTCGCACGAGCGGGGCGCGGCTTTGGCCTCCCACGAGCAACACCGCGTCCAGTCCCTGAGGGGTGAGGGCGCTCGACTCCAGCACCTCGCGGGTGGCCTCTGTCACGCGCTGCGCCAGGTCTGCGGTGAGCGCCTCCACGCGTTCTCGGCTGAGGGAGAGCTGGGCGCCTCCCCGCAGGGAGACGGTCGTCTCCTCCTGCTCGCTGAGGACCACCTTGGCGGACTCAGCGGCGGCGCGCAGCGAGCCCCAGTCGGGCGGAGACTCCGGCGAGGGCTCGGCCTGCCCTCGCAGCTCCGCGTTGAGCGCTTCGGCGATGCGCGCGTCGAAGTCCATGCCGCCGAGCATCGGCTCGCAGCCGGTGGTGACGATCTCCAGGTCATCGCCGGTGACTTGCACGACGGAGATCTCCAGCCCGCCTCCGCCCAGGTCCACCACGAGGACGCGCTTGCGAGCCAGTCCGCGCCCGTGGCCGTAGGCGAGCGTCGCCGCGGCGGGGGCGTTGAGGATGCGTGAGACCTGGAGGCCCGCGAGCTCGGCCGCCTCGCGCAGGGCGGCGCGCTGGCGGGCATCGAAGTGGGCTGGGACGGACAGCACCGCGCGCGTCGCCTCGCGGCCGAGGAACGCGGCGGCGGAGGACTTGAGCTCGCGCAGGAGGTGGGTGGCGAACTCGGTCAGGGGAATGACGCGGCCATGCAGCTCGACGCTCGCGTCACCGCGCGGATCGGCCGTGACGGAGAAGGGCAGACCCACGAAGCCGCGAAGTCGAGGGGAGCGGGCCCGCAGTCCCAACAGGCGCTTGAGGCCAGTGGCGGCGTGGCGTGGCGTCCGCTCGGCCTCGGCCTGGGCCGCCGTGCCGACGAGGAGCTGCCCGGAGGCGTCAACCGCCAGCATTGAAGGCAGGCCTCGCGCCTCCTGGCCGCCCGTGGGGATGAGTCGGGGCGCGCCTTCGTGGAACACCGCGACCCGGGCCTCGGTCGTGCCCAGGTCGATGCCAAGCACCACCTCGGGAGCGGCGGGCGCCACGGGAGCGGCGACAGGCACCTCGAGCACCGTTCTCCTGCGGCCCTTGAACTCAGGGCTGCGGCGGATGTCCTCGGGTGGGGCAGGCGCGGGGGCCTCGACGCGAGGAGGAGGCTCCTCTGGGGCACGCTCGATCGGCGCGGCGGGAGCAGCGGGCTCGCGCGCGACGGGGGGAGGTGTTTGCACGGAAGCCGGAGCGGGATCCACCGGCGTGGGGTTCCGCGCAACGGGAGGCGGCTCGGTTCGGGTGGCCGTAGGAGCGGCGCTGGGTGGTGCGACCTGAACAGGAGCGGGTGGTTCGGCCCGCGTTGCTCCCACGGTGCTGCTCGGTGGCGCGACGGGAGCGGCGGGCGGAGGGTCCACCGGAAGGGGTTGCACCGGGCGGACCGGTTCAGGCGGCCTGGCGAAAGGAGCCTCCACCGGTGGCGTGGGGGACTGACGCTGGGGAGGTGGCTCGGCGCGACGGGGAGCTTCTGCCTGAGGCGCGGGAGGCGCCGCCACGGGGCGTGTCGTCGCCGTGGGAGGCCGCACCGCTTCCGGTGGCGCGACTGCAGGCGCCGAAGGAGGCGCGGCCGCAGGCGCCGGAGCCGTCCGGCGAACCATCCCGGGAGGTGGCGGCGTGGAGAGGAGGCCTGCGGCGTTGGTGCCCACGCTCGGAGCTGGAGGCGCAGCGGGTGCCGCCGGGCGCCTCTCGGCAGCCACGGGCGCGGGGGACGCAGCGGGAGCCGGAGTCGGTGTCGCGACGGGACGCGATGGCGCGGCAGGCGCAGCACGGACCTCCGGAGGCGAGGCGGGCTCCCCACTTCGGTACGCCACCAGCCGCTCGATGAAGACCTTGCTCGGCGCATCCAGCTTCACGAAGCGCACGGTCATGCCCGAGCGCCCGCCGCCTTCATCGATCTGCGCCTTCACGACGACGCCCTCGCCGCGCAGCAGCCGCGTCCCATCGGCGAGGACGAACTCGAAGGCGAGCGCGGTGCCCTCCTCCTTGAGGGCTCGGGTGGCGATGAACACACCCCCACGCGCGACGTTCGAGCCGTACTTCTCGATGAACTCCTCCTCCGTGGTGTACGGGAGGCGGATGCGCAGCGGGAGGAGGTTGGGCGCGACCGTCACCGTTCTCACCGCCTCACGGACGACTCATTGCAGCGCGAGGCGAACGTCCCCGCTGCTGGCGGGGAGCACGAGCGTCATTCCAGCGCCGATGGCCGCCGGGGGCAGCTCGAAGAGGATCACCACCTCGGTGCGCTCCTCGAGCTCCCAGGTGCGCCGCAGCTCGCGCGTGCCGCCGACGATCTGCGCGTCTCGGGCCACCCGGTGCTCCTTACCCTCCGCATCCACCAGCCGCGCCCCCTCCAGGGACAGGCTGACGGGCGCCGTGCCCACGTTCTGGGTGACGAGGTGTACGCTCAGGAAGCGCTCCTCGGTGGTGAGGCCCACCTTGCCCGAGCCCTGCACCGAGTTCGAGGCCAGCAGGCCCGTGAGCTTCACGGCCAGCGAGTCCACGTGAACAGTGTCGTTCTTCTCGGGGAGGGGCAGCTTCTGGCTCTCGGCGCCCTCACCGGTGGCGAGGTCCGCGAGCCCCGCGTTGGGGCCCACGGGAACGTCGGAAGCCTGGACGGGCGGGCCCGAGGGCGTACCTCCTTGCTCCACGCGCTTCGCCTCGGCGCGCAGCTTGGCGAGCGTGCGGTCCTCCTGGGGCGGAGCCTCCTCCTTCGTGCAGCCCCACGCGAGGGCCGCCGCCAGGAGCAACGGGGAGAGGGAGGTGCGCACGCTCATGCCCGGCTCTTCACCAGTTCGTACAGCTTGTCGAGCGCCGCGGGCAGCTTCGTCGCGTCCGGGCCACCGGCTTGCGCCATGTCCGGCTTGCCGCCGCCCTTACCACCCACCTCCTTGGCCATCTCGCGCACCAGGTCACCCGCGCTGATGCCCTTGGCCACCAGGTCCTTCGTGGCGGCCACGAGGATGAGCGCCTTGCCGTCCTTCTCTCCGCCGATGGCGATGACGCCCGAGCGGATGCGGTCTCGCAGCTGGTCGGCCAGCCCGCGGTAGACCTTGTCGTCGGCCGGGTCGATGCGGGTGGCCAGCACCTTGATGCCGTTCACGTCGCGGGCCTGGTCCAGCAGGTCCTTGCTGGAGGCCGTCTGCGCCTTGACGGCCACCTCCTCGACCTTCTTCTCCAGCTCCTTCACGCGCTTCTGGGTGGCCTCGACGCGCTTGGACAGCTCCTTGGGGCTGGTCTTCAGCAGGTCGGCGGCCTTGCGCAGCTCGCGCTCGGTCTCACGCAGGTACTGGAGCGCGCCCACGCCGGTGACGGCGGTGACGCGGCGCACGCCCGAGGCGATGCCGCTCTCGCTGATGACCTTGAAGAGGCCGATGTCCCCGCTGCGGCGCACGTGGGTGCCGCCGCACAGCTCGGTGGACTGCGGATGCACGGTGACGACGCGCACCGTCTCGCCGTACTTCTCGCCGAACATGGCGACGGCGCCGGACTTCTTCGCCTCGTCCAGCTTCATGACGCGCGTCTGGGCCTCGGAGTTCTCGCGGATCCAGGTGTTGACGATGTCCTCCACCTGGTCGAGCTGCTCGGGGGTGGGCACCGCGAAGTGCGAGTAGTCGAAGCGCAGGTAGTCCGGAGCCACCACGGAGCCGGCCTGCTTCACGTGGTCGCCCAGCACCATCTTGAGCGCCTTGTGCAGCAGGTGCGTGGCCGAGTGGTTGGCGCGGATGGACTTGCGCCGCTCGCCGTCCACGCCGGCCTGCACCGCGTCGCCGACCTTGAAGGTGCCTTCCTTCACTTCCACCTGGTGGACGACGAGGCCCTGCACCGGGCGCTGCGCGTCCTGCACCAGGGCCACCGCCTTGCCGCCGTGGCCGACGATGCGGCCGGAGTCACCCACCTGTCCGCCGGACTCGCCGTAGAAGGGCGTGCGGTCCAGCACCAGCTCCACCTTCTCGCCCGCGGTGGCCTGGCCCACCTCCTGGCCGTCCTTGAGGATGGCGCGCACGGAGCCCTCGCCCTCGTGACCCTCGCCCTCGTAGCCGAGGAACTCGGTGGTGCCCAGCTGCTCCGCCAGCTTCAGGTAGACAGCCCCCACCGCCTTGTCGTCGGTGAGCTTGCCCGACGCGCTGCCGCGAGGGCTGTTCATGACCTCCCAGAACTTCGTCAGGTCGACGTCGTAGCCGCGCTCGCGGGCGATGATCTGGGTGAGGTCCCACGGGAAGCCGTGGGTGTCATGGAGGAAGAACGTCGACTCGCCGGAGATGACCTTGCCGCCGCTCTCCTTCAGCTTGGCGATCTCCTCGTCGATCATCTTCAGGCCGCGGTTGAGCGTGCGCCGGAAGCTCTCCTCCTCGTGGCGGGAGACCTCGAGCGCGAAGGTGCGGTTGTCGCGCAGCTCGGAGAAGGCGTCGCCCATCAGCTCGATGACGCGGTCCACCACCTTGAAGAAGAACAGCTCGTCCAGGCCCAGCAGCGAGCCGTGGCGGATGGCGCGGCGCATGATGCGGCGCAGCACGTAGCCGCGGCCCTCGTTGGAGGGCTGCACGCCATCGGAGATGAGGAACGCGGCGGCGCGGCTGTGGTCCGCAATCACGCGCATGGAGGCCCCGCCCTCCTGCGTGTACGGCTTGCCCACCAACTCGCTGACCTTGCCGAGGATGCCCTGGAACAGGTCGGTGTCGTAGTTGGAGCGCTTGCCCTGGACGACGGAGGCGATGCGCTCCAGGCCCGCGCCGGTGTCGATGGAGGGCTTGGGCAGCGGGATGAGCGGCGCGTCCTTCTCTTTGCGCTCGAACTGCATGAACACGAGGTTCCAGATCTCCAGCCACCGGTCGCAGTCGCACGCCACGCCTTGGCACTTGCGGCCCGCGGCCACCTCGGCGCAGGGGATGTCATCGCCCTGGTGGAAGTGGATCTCCGAGCACGGGCCGCACGGCCCCGTGTCGCCCATGGCCCAGAAGTTGTCCTTGTAGCCGAGCTTGTAGATGCGCTCGCGCGCCACGCCCTGCTTGGCCCACAGCTCGAAGGCCTCCTCGTCCCAGGGAATGCCCTGCTCACCGTTGAACACGGTGACGGCCAGGCGCTCCGTGGGCAGGGCCAGCGTCTTCGTCACGAACTCCCAGGCGTAGGCGATGGCCTCGGCCTTGAAGTAGTCGCCGAAGGAGAAGTTGCCGAGCATCTCGAAGAACGTGTGGTGCCGGGCGGTGTAGCCCACGTTGTCGAGGTCGTTGTGCTTGCCGCCGGCGCGCACGCACTTCTGCGAGGTGGTGGCGCGGCTGTAGTCGCGCTTCTCACGGCCGGTGAAGACGTCCTTGAACTGGACCATGCCCGCGTTGGTGAACAGCAGGGTCGGGTCGTTCTGGGGGACCAGCGAGGAGGAGGCGATGCGGCGGTGGCCGCGCTCCTCGAAGAACTTGAGGAACGCCTCGCGGATTTGGGAGGCGGTAAGAGCGGAAGGCATGGTGTGGGTATATGCCACAAGAGGACGGTCCGCAGGAGTTCTTGCTACCCGAGCACTCAGCAAGCCAGCGATCGAGCCCAAAGGTGGGATACACTCCGCCCCTGTCCCATGCGGCTGCTCTGCATCGTCCTCTTCCTGGTGTCCTTCCCTGCTCTGGCGCAGGTGGATGCCCGCGTGGCCTTCCTGACCCGGCAGTTGGAGAAGGGTAAGGATCCACGTGCTCGTTCCCAGGCGGCGCTGGTGCTAGGCGCTACCGATGAGCCCGACGCCATGGGCCCCTTGTGTACGGCGCTCAAGGATGAGAGCGAGGTGGTGCGCTCCGCCGCGGCCAAGGGGTTGGCGACGCTCAAGGAGGTCGCCGCGCTCGACTGCCTCAAGGCGCACAAGGAGGAGGACGCCGCCACGCTGGTGGCGGTGCGCGAGGCCATCCAGGGCCTGGAGGCGCTCAAGTCGCGTCCTCCGCGCATCTACGTGGACCTGGAGGACCTGAAGGACAAGACGGGCGCGCTGCCGCCGGACCTGCTGAAGGCCACGCAGGACCGGCTGAAGCGGCGGCTCCTCCAGTCGGGCGCGCTGCTGGCGCCGCGCAAGGAGCCGAAGAAGACGGCCAAGGGCGTCCTCAAGAAGCACGGTATTTCGGGTTATCGCCTCTCCGCGGAGGTCCGCACCACGGAAGAGGGGGGCCTGAGAATCGTGGTCGTCTGCCTCACTTATCCGGACCTGGCGCTGCTGGGTCAGGTAGATGTGCAGGCGTCTGGAGCCCAACCCGCGGATCTCCTCAAGGCGCTGGCCCCCAAGGTCATCGAGGAAGTCGCGGCAACTCTCGAGTGGAGCACTTGATTCATGTCCCGAGTCGCACAGGAAGACAGCAAGAAGCGCAAGTGGCGCAACTTCCTCCTCGAGCCACGCTTTCAGCTCAAATTCACCGGGTATTTGATGGCCGTGTCGCTGGTGTTGGCGGCGCTGCTGGGCACCTTCCTCTTCCGTAACACGCAGGCGCTGCTGAACATGGCCGGTGAGGCGGTGGAGTCCCGCTCCCACGCGGCGGAGGCCAGCCGCGAGCTGTCCAACGCGACGCTCTCCAACGAGCTGCTCAAGCGGATGGGAGACCCGGTCTTCGCGGCGCAGCTGGAGTCCACGTCGAAGGAGATCGACGCGCGCTTCGAGGCCGAGCGCTCGGCGGTGGTCTCACAGCGCGCGGAGCTGGTCCGGCGCCAGCGGCTGACGTGGCTGGCGTTCGGCGGGACGCTGGCGGGGTTCATGGGGCTCATCGCGCTGGTGAGCATCGCGCTGACGCACCGGGTGGCCGGTCCGCTGATGCGCATCCGGCGCATGGTGAACGACGTGGCCTCGGGGCAGCTTCGCCCGCCTCCATATGGGCTGCGGGAGAAGGATGAGCTGAAGGACATCTTCGACGCGACGCGGGGGATGATCCACGTGCTGCGCAAGCAGCAGGAGGACGACCTGCTGGTGCTCTCGCACGCGCTGGAGCGCGCGCGGCAGCAGGGCGTGGAGGGGGAGTGGGTGGAGGACCTCAAGGCGATGGAGGCTCGGATCAAGGGCCGCTTGTAGAATGTCGGCGCCTGGAGTCATCCGCCGACTCTTCGGGACCGCGACCCATGCGGTGCGGACGGCGGTCGGGGTGGTGACGACGATCATCATCGTCGCTCGACCGAACCGGGCGGGCAGTGAGCGGGCGCGGAAGAACGCGGAGCGGATCATCGCCGCGTGCAAGGCCTTCCGGGAGAGGCATGGCCGGTTCCCCGACACGTTGGAGGAGCTGGTGCCGGAGTTCTTCCCGGAGCTGCCCCCCGCCAAGTACGCGGGCCCTCATTTCGGCTTCGTGTACGACGTGAGCGGAGGGGAGCTCGGTCCGAAGCGGCACGTGCTGGGCTGGACGGAGCTGATTCCCTTCGGGCGCCCCTTCTACGTCCTGGAAGAGGAGCGCTGGGGTTACCTGGACTGAGCCCCGGCCCGGTGGAAGCGGAGCTGGATGCCGCTCTTGGGCTTCGGGAAGGGGAACAGGACGTATTGGAGGTCCTGCCCTGGCACCAACTCCCAGGTGTAGTGCTTGAGCAGCAGCGCCAGCATCACGCTCATCTCCACCATGGCGAAGTGCTGGCCCAGGCAGATGCGCGGCCCGCCACCAAAGGGAATGTACGTGCCCGGCTTCTTCTGCTCCTGGCGCTCGGGGCTGAAACGCTCGGGATCGAAGTGCTCGGGCTCCGTCCAGTTCGCCTCCGCGCGCGTGGCCCCGATGCTCACCATCACCGTCCAGCCCTCGGGGATGCGGTAGCCGTTGTAGACGACCTCCTGCGTGGTGGCCCGGAAGGCGCCGCCGATGGGCGGAATGAGGCGCATCCCCTCGAAGAGGAGCCACGTCAGCCGCGGCGTGCCCCTCAGCGTGTCCAGCGTGAGGGGCGTCGGCAGGGCTGCGAGCGCGTCGCGGCCCTTCTGGAGCTCCTCGGGGTGCTGTGCCAGGAGCAGCATCAGGTTGGACATGGCCGTCACGGTGGTGTCGTGCCCGGCGAACAGCAGGAGCTGAAGCTCCTCCACGATGGTCTCTCGCGGCAGCGGGTTGCCCGCGTCGTCCCGGCTGTTGATCAGCGAGCCGAGCAGATCTGGCGGCTGCTCCGTGCGCTGTTGCCGCTCGGAGACCACGCGGTCCAGGGAGTCCAGCATGGCCTGCTTCGACGCGAGCGCGCGTCCGAAGGGGGTGAACGGCAGGTTCACGGGCGCGACGCTGAACAGCCCCGCGGTCCATGTCTGGAAGTGCCGCAGCAGGAAGGGCACGTCCACGCTGTTCTGGCCGAAGATGAGCGTCAGGGCGATCTCGAACGTCAGGGTGCGCATGGCATCCCAGAGGCGGAAGTCGCCGGGCCGCGCGGCCCACTGCTCGAAGTGGCGGGTCGCCAGCGCCTCGATGGTGGGCACGAAGTCGCGCATCGCCGCGTAGCTGAAGTGCGGCGCGAGCAGGCGCCGTCGCTCCAGGTGCTCCTGGCCTTCAATCAGCGAGAGGCAGCGGGCTCCCAGAAGCTGGCGGATGGCGTAGCTCCACCGGTTCTTCAGGTACTTGCCCTCGCCCGCGAAGATCCACTGGTTGGCCTCTGCGCCGATGAGGAACACCGTCTTGCCGCCGAGGATGTTCGTGCGGAAGACGTCGCCGTGCTGCTTCCGCCGAGCGTTGATGAACTGCTGGGACCCGCGCAGGAAATCCAGCGTCTCGCCGAGCAGCGGAAGCCCAAAGCTCCCAGGCGGCAGAGGGACTTCCTGGGGCGTCGAAGGCGGGGTGGAGGCTGGAGGAGTCATCGGGAGCGCCTCTCTGACAGCTCTAACGGTGGGAATCGACGGTCAGGCCCATCTCGCGCAGCTCCGTATGGAGCTTCAAGCGGGCCTGCGCCCAGGGCAGGGCTTCCACGCGGTAGCCCGACAGGGCCTCGAGGATCTGCTGGCGGTAGCTGGCGTTGCCTGGGTCGGCGATGACGACCACGCCGCGATCGCCATACGAGCGGATGAGCCGGCCGACGCCCTGGCGCAGGAGCAGCAGTGCCCGGGGGAGTCGGTAATGGATGAAGCCCAGGTATTCGCTGCCGCCCCGCGCCAGGTGCTCCTCGCGGGCGGCCACGAGCGGCCGGGAGGGCGGCTCCAGCGGAAGCTTGTCGATGAAGACGCACCCCACGCCGCGCCCGGGGATGTCCACGCCCTGCCAGAAGCTCTTGGTGCCCAGCAGCACCGTGCCCGCGTCCCGCTCCTGCCGGGCCGCCAGCGAGCGACCGTGTCCGCGCGTCTGGCGCATCACCTCGATGCCCAGGGGCTCCAGCCGCGTCTGCACCTCGCGGCCCACGCGCTCCATCCGCCGCGTGGAGGCGAAGAGCCCCAGCACCCGGCCGCCCATTACCTGCGCCAGCCCTGAGATGCGCATCGACGCCCACTCCACGAAGGGCTCCTCGTGGGCACGGGGTGCGTCCGTCACCAGCACCACCAGCGCCTGCTCGCGCAGCTTGAACGGGGAGGGCGCTCGCATCAGCCGAGGCGCCGGCGTCTCGCCCCTTCCGAGCAACCCCAGTCGCTTCAAGACGAACGGGCTCTCGGGCCCCGTGCTCAGCGTCGCGGAGGTGAGCACCAGGGACCGCTTCTGGGCCGCGAAGTCCTTCGACACGTAGGCGGACACGTCGATCGGCTGTGCCCCCACGCTCCAGCGCTGTCGCTTGGGCTCGGCCGTGGCCGCGTAGCACCGGCCCTCGGCCGGCTCTCCCGCGAGCTCCTTCGCCAGGCCCGTCAGCTCCGCCAGCTCCGTGGTCGCGCCGGACAGCTCGCGCTCCAGTGTGGGCTGCCGTGCCGCCAGCTCGGGCAGTGCCTCCAATGTCCGCACCGCCAGCAGCTTGTGCAGCTCCTGGAGGGTCTCGTGTACATCCAGCAGCCCCTCGCGCACGGGCTCCCAGGCCGGGGAGGCCCGCACCGCCGCCGTCACCCGCAGCTCCGGCGCGTATGCCGCCTCGTCCGAGTCCTCGTGGGGCGTGGCCGCCGGCTCGCACAGCTGGGTAATTCGCTCGCCCAGCCCCCGAGCGGCGGACAGCAGGGCGCCGAGCGCGGACTCCACCTCGTTCATCAACACCTTGCTCTCGGCCCGCCGCGTCCCGGCGAGCGCCCGCCGCAGCTCCGCGAAGAGGCCGCGCCGCCCATCCCGCCCGTGCAGCCGCTCGGTGAGCCGGGCGAAGGCCAGCTCCGACAGCTCCAGCGTGAGCGCCGTGGTGGCCACGTCCTCCACCTCGTGCGCCTCGTCCAGCACCAGGTGGTCCAGCTTCGGGTAGCGCGCGGGCCACGCGAAGGCCAGGGACTGGTTGATGACGAGCACGTCCGCCGCCTTCGCCTGCGCCACCGCCGAGTGGTAGTAGCAGCGGTTGAAGTGCGGACAGCGCTCGCCGAGCGTCGTCGCCGCCTCCGAGCGCACCGAAGGCACCAGCGCGCCCAGCACCGGGAAGCGCTCGCGGAACCAGTGGCTCAGCCGGTCCAGGTCTCCGTCCGGGCCTCTCCTTAGGAAGGCGCGCAGGTACGCGCGGGGCGCCCGGGCCTCGTGCCCCATGCCCGGCTCCACCCGTGTTGCCTCCAGCGCGCGGCGGCGGCACAGGTAGTTCGTCTGCCCCTTGAGCAGCGCATAGCCGAAGGCGCCGCCCGTGGCGCGGTGCAGCCGGGGCAGGTCCTTCTCGATGAGCTGGTCCTGCAGCGTCTTGGTATGGGGCGCCACGCCCACCTTGCGCCCATTGCGCGCGGCGAACAGCGCCGCGGGAGCCAGGTACGCCAGGGACTTGCCCGTGCCGGTGCTCGCCTCCACCGCGAGCTGTCCCCCGTCCGAGAGCGTGCGCGCCACCGCCTGCGCCATCTCCAACTGGGCCAGGCGGCTGGCAAACCCCTCCACCGCCTTCTCCAGCGCGCCTCCGGGCCCCACCAGCGCCGCCACCTCGTTCGCCTTCACCGGCTGCACGGGCGTTCCAGGCTCGGGCTCCGGAGGCGCCTTGGCCCCCCCGGCGCGCAGGCGCTCGGGACGGCCCGGCAGAAACCCTCCGGTCGTCTCCAGCTTCAGCCCCACCGGAGTCTCCCGGCACGCCTCCCACAGGCGAGAGAGCATCGCCAGCAGCGGACGCTCCTCCGAGCTCCCCTCCAGCTGCGCCTCTCCGGCCTCCACCTGGGCGAGCCGCAGGGACATGCGCGGATCCAACGTGGACAGCAGATCCGCGATGTCATCCGCGCGGCCCTCGCGGATGCACCCGTCCAGCGCGTGTACCAGCACCGCATGCGTGGCCAGACAGTCGGTCACCACGCGGTGTGCGGTGCGCGGCTGGAGCCCCGCCCACCGCAGCATCGCCTCCAGCGAGTGGCTGGACAGCTCCGGGTGCAGGTAGTGCAGCAGCTCGCACGAGTCGAGCACCGGGGCGCGGATGGGCCCCAGCAGGTCCGGCAGGAAGCCCTTCTCGAACGGCGCGTTGTGCGCCACCACCGTCCAGCCGGCGAGCGCCTCGCGCAGCTCGCGCAGGTCGCTTCCGAAGCGGGGCTTGCCCGCCAGCATCGTGTCGTCGATGCCCGTCAGCCGTCGGATGGTGATGGGCAGCGGCCGAGAGGCGGAGTACAGCCGCGCGATGCGGCGCACTTCCTGGCCGTTCTCGAAGAACAGCGCGCCCAGCTCGATGACCTCGTCCACGCGCGGGTCGAGTCCCGTCGTCTCGAGGTCGAGGAAGACATGCCGGGTGAAGAGTTCCGCCGCGCCGCCCATGGGTCGGCCCCAGCCTACCCTCCTTCCCGCGTAGGGCGTAGCGCCCCGGGGCTACTCCACCATGAACACGCCGCTGATCATCTGCCCCATGGCGCAGCCGTAGGTAAGCGTTCCCGACTTGTTCGGGGTGAACGCGATTTCCACGGGCGTGTTGAGGGGCAGCGGGGTGTTGATGTTGTACTCCTTCATCACCAGCTCATTGGCGCACGTCTGGTCCGTCTTGCGCGTCACCACCAGCTTCACCGGCTCGTCCTTGGTGAGGGTGATGGGGCTCGGCTCGTAGCCCTTCTCCGTGACGCTCAGTGAAATCTCGCGCGGACCCTCGGAGGGCTTGCGAGCCTGGGTGGCCGCGGGCGCCTGCTCGGGGGGCTTGGATTCCTTCGAGCACCCCTGCTGCGAGGAGAGCACCGCGGCGGAGGCCGCCAGGGCGAGCAGGGGCTTGATGATCTTGGAGAAGAAGCGCATTCGGTCCTCTTAGGCGTCGGGAGCCGGCTCCGAGGCGAGGGCCTCGAAGCGCAGGATGGCGTGCAGGGGAACGAAGACCTCGGTGCCGGGCTCACCCAGCAGCAGGTCGAACCGCCCCGCCTTCAACAGCGGAAGCTTCAGGGTGATGCCGTTGCGCAGCACCAGCTTCACCGGCTGCCCCACCTGCGGCAGGAAGGGGCGCGGATCCGAGTACGGCCGCTTGTCGGGCTGCCGGGCGACGCTGGCGGGCTTCTGGGTGAGCTTCGCATCGCGCTCCAGCGTGGGCAGCATCTTGTCCCAGTCGGCCCGGCGCGCCAGCACCACCACCTGGAGCTTCTCCAGCCGGCTGGTGCGCTCGAAGGTGAAGGCGATGGGCTCCTCGGCGGTGAGCGTGTCCAGCACGGTGCGCTCGGCGAGCACCACCGCCATCTCCGTCTTGGTGGAGATGAGCGTGGCGAGGAAGTCGGCCACCGCGGCGTTGTCCACCTCGCCGCGGGCCTGCTTGATGGCGGCCTTGCGCTGGGTGCGCTCCTTGCGCGCCATGAACTCCGCCACCGTCATCCCACTCTGGAGCACGCCGAAGGCATCCCCGAGCGACAGCCCCGGCGTCTGGCCCATCAGCGCGTACACTTGGTCGAAGCGCTTGGCCTCCTCGGCGTGCAGCTTGCGCCAGATGCGGCACTTCATCTTCCCTTCGAGCTCACCCTTGGCGATGCGCGCCGGAACGTGCTCGCGCTGGGCCAGGGCGAGGATCTGCTCGGGCGTCGGCGGCGGCCGGGGCGTGCTCGAGCGGAAGGGAGGGCGTCCGCCGCCGGGGCGGGGCGCGAAGCCGGAGCCCGGAGGCCCCGAAGGCCGAGGGCCCGAGGAGGGCCGGGGACCCGAGGCGTACGGTCGAGGCGCGGGCGCCGCGGGCCGAGGTGGCAGCGCGGCGGTGCCCGTCGGGGTGCCAGGGACCGGAGCGCTGGTCACTGGCGCACTCGGCGCGGGAGCCGCCGGAGTCACGGTGCCAGGAACGGGAGCCGCCGGAGGCGGGGCGCTGGCCGCAGGAGTGGGGGGCGTCGGGGCGCTGGGAGCGGGTCTGGGCGTAGGTGCCGACGAGGGCCGGGGGGTGGGAGAGGGAGTCGCGGTCGGCGCAGAGGAGGCGCTGCCCGGCGTGGCGGCAGGGCGCCGGATGACTTCGACTGCGGGAGCTACCCGCCGTGGCTTCCGATCGTTCACGGTTTCACGCTACCTGATAGCCGGGTGCAAGAGTGAGCACCCGGGCCTTACTGCTTTAAGGAATCTGATAGATCGATCTTCCATCCGGAGGCCTCGCGCACCATCCGGACCTCACGCGCCTGGCCCGAGGAAAGCACGCGCACCGTCGCCGCGTCGCCCTCCTCACGCACGACCGTGACCTCCGTAACATCCGCCGGGGTGGCGGAATTCACGAAGAACAGCTCGTAGGGCTCGGCCTTCAAGCTCCCTCCCGAGGCCTCTTTCAATTTCTGGGCCTGGGCATCGATGACGTCGCGGGTGGGTTGGGACAGCGCGGCATAGGCCTTCTTGTAGTCCTGCTTCCGCACGTGGGTGTGGAAGGCGGTGTAGGCCGCCACGGGCGAGTCGGTGCCACGGCAGCCGACGAAGCCGAGCAGGGCGCACACGAGGAGCAACATCGCGGACAGGCGCATGTCGTACGATCTAGGCCAAAGCCCGTCCGGCGCAAAGCGGCACGATGTCATTCTTCGTGCTGGCGAACGCGGTTTCGCCCCGCTCCCTTGGCGGCATAGAGACACTCATCGGCCGCGTGCATCAGCTCCTCCATGGTCTGCAGGGAGGGGGAGGGGATGGAGGCCAACCCCAGGGAGGCCGTGCAGCGCACCGGGCGCTTCGTGCCATCCGAGGCGCGGTGCTCCAACTGCAGCCCTTCGATGGCCTCGCGCACCCGCTCACAGGCCCGCAGCGCGTCCTCCGGGCTCGTCTCCGGCAGCAGGGCGATGAGCTCTTCGCCGCCGTAGCGCGCCAGCAGATCCACCTCGCGCAGCCGCGCCCGCGTCACCTGGGCCACCGCTCGCAGCACTTCGTCCCCGAAGGGGTGCCCGTAGGTGTCGTTGACGCGCTTGAAGTAGTCGATGTCCAACATCACCAGCGACAGCGGCGAGCGGTAGCGCCGGGCGCGGGCGAACTCCTCCTGCAGGCGCTCCTCGAAGTAGCGGCGGTTGGACAGGCCGGTGAGCGGATCGGTGCGGCTGAGCGCCAGCAGCTCCTCGCGCTTGCGGGCCAGCTCCTTGTTGGCCCGGTCCAGCTCGCGGTTCTTCTCGATGAGCGCGTCCTGCAGCCCCTTGAGCCGCAGCATGGACTTCACCCGCGCGCCCAGCTCCAGCATGTCGAAGGGCTTGACCAGGTAGTCATCCGCTCCCAGCTCCAGGCCCTCCACCTTGCCGGCCGCCTGGCGCGCCGTCATGAGGATGACGGGGATGAAGCCGAAGCCGCCCTCGCCCGAGTTCGCCTTGACGATGCGGCACACCTCCACGCCGCCCAGGCCCGGCATCTCCACGTCCATGAGGATGAGATCCGGCCGGTGCTCGCGGATGGCCGAGAGCGCCTGCGCTCCGTCTCGCGCCTCGCGGAACGTGTAGCCGTGGGGCGCCAGGCCCTGACGCACGTGCTGCACATGCGCCGGGTCGTCATCCACCAGCAACACGGTGCGGCCGGCGAACTCCCCGCTGGGCGCGGGACGGCGGTTGCCTTCCGGCATCTTCTTGCTGGTGCTGTCCGGTATCATCTCCACCCCAGAACCCTCCAGCAGCACGGGCGTTCCCGGATTCTCTCCAGGTGGGTGGGGGATGCCAAGTCACTCCCTCGGTATTCTTTCAAGCAGGCTTGATGAGCCGGCCCCGGTAGACGGGCTCGCCGCTCTGGAGGTAGCGCCGCTCTCGCGTCGAGGGCACCTCCTCCGGGTCATACGGGTGGAACACCCCGCGCCCGAGCGGATTGACGAAGCCAGCCTCCTCCAGGACGGAGAGCATGCCCACGCCCCGGTCCTCCACGTCCGTGCGCAGATCGAACCGGCCTCCAGGCGCCAATCTGTCCAAAAGAAGACGGGCGAACTCCGGCTGGATGATGGCGCGTTTGAAGTGGGAGCGCTTCCACCAGGGGTCGGGGAACTGCAGGTGGACGACTGCCAGGGAGCCCGAGGCGAAGATGCGGGGCACGATGGCGCGCGCATCGGCCTCGATGACGCGCAGGTTCTTCAGGCCCATCTTCTCCCCGCGCGCCTGGGTGTCGCGGGCGTACTTCTTGCGCCACTCGAAGCCCACGTAGCGGACCTCGGGGTGGCGTCGGCAGTACTCCAGGGCGTGGCCGCCAGCGCCCGAGCCGATCTCCAGCTCCAGCGGGCCGGAGAAGCCGAACTCCGCGTCCCAGTCGGGCGGGGCTTCGAGCTTCATGAACTTCAGGCCGACCGGGTCGGGCAACAGGCGGGGACGAGCCATGGCGTGGGCCGCGCTCTATGCACGAGGGCGCGGGGCTTGAACAAGGCAAAAGCGCGGGGTTGGGGGTATACCGGCGGGCCATGAAGGTCTTCCACGCGGTGACGGAGGCAAAAGAGGCGAAGGAGCTGGCCGGCGGAGCGATCGCGCTGGGCAACTTCGACGGAGTCCACCTGGGCCATCAAGCCCTGTTCGCCGAGGCTCGGCGCCAAGGCGTCACCGCCGCCGCGCTCACCTTCAACCCGCACCCGGGCAAGGTGCTGCAACCGCACCTGGCCCCCAAGCTCATCACCCTGCTGCCGCGCAAGCTGGAGCTCTTCGAGGCGTGCGGCCTGTCGGTCGCCATCGTCCAGCCCTTCAGCCGCGAGTACGCGCGCACCTCGGCCACCGCCTTCGAGGAGTCGCTGCTGGACGAGGTGGGCGTGCGGCACGTGGTGGTGGGCAGCGACTTCACCTACGGGGAGAAGCGCAGCGGCACCGTGGAGACGCTGCGCGAGGCCGCCTCCCGCCGAGGCGCCCAGGTCCACGTGGTGTCCCCGGTCGCCGTCGAGGGCGTGGTGGCCTCCTCCAGTCGCATCCGCGAGTACATCCTCGAGGGCCGGGTGAGCGCGGCGCACCGGATGCTCGGGCGGCCGTTTGATCTCGACGGCATGGTGGTGGCGGGCGCCGGGCGTGGGCGGGGTATCGGCTTTCCCACGGCCAACGTGGACACGCAGAACGAGCTGCGCCCCGCGCCGGGCGTCTACGCCATCCGCGTGCGCCTCAAGGAGGAGCTCGGCGGCTCCTGGCGCCCGGCGGTGGCCAACATCGGCGTCAAGCCCACTTTTGGAGGCTCCGAGGTCACCATCGAGGCCCACCTGCTGGACTTCAGCGGAGACCTCTACGGCAAGGAGCTGCGGGTGCAGTTCCTGGAGCGACTGCGCGCCGAGCAGCGTTTTGGCTCCGTGGCAGAGCTCGTGGGCCAGATCAAGAGGGACGTCGAGGCCGCCCGGCCGGTCATCGCCCGAGCAGACAGCTGAGAGTTTTTCTGTGTGAGTTCAATGGCTTGCGACTTTTGCAGACGCCCGGCAGTTACCTTGACAGGGTACGCGTCCCTTCTCTCTAATCCATGAGCGGACTCTGCCAACGGGTCCGAATCTCCAACGTGCCCTCGTTCGCGCCCTGCGCCCCGGGGGACCCTGCCCGTTTTTCCTTCCGCTTGAGGCTCAAGAATGTCCGGTCGACTTGGTGAACTGCTGGTCCGCGAGAACCTGATCACCGTCCAGGCTCTCCGCAAAGCGCAGGAGGAACAGCAGAAGAGTGGCGCACGCATTGGCACGGCCCTCATCAAGACGGGCGCCATCGAGGAGTCCAAGCTCACGGACTTCCTCTCCAAGCAGTACGGCGTGCCCGCGATCAACCTGAAGGACTTCGACGTCGACTCGGAGATCATCAAGCTGGTCCCGAAGGAAGTCGCCGAGAAGCACCTGGTCATCCCCGTCAACCGCGCCGGCCCCTCGCTCATCGTGGCGATGTGTGATCCGTCCAACATCTACGCGGTGGACGACCTGAAGTTCCTCACCGGCTACAACATCGAGGCGGTGGTGGCCTCGGAGATCTCCATCCGCGAGGCCATCGAGCGCTACTACGCCGAGAAGGGTCCCTCGCTGGACGCCATCGTCGGCGAGATGGCCGATGACATCGAGGTCGCCAAGGACGAGGACGAGAACATCGAGGAGATGGCCAAGGCGGCTGACGACGCGCCGGTGGTCAAGCTGGTGAACCTCATCCTCATGGACGCCATCAAGAAGGGCGCGTCCGATATTCACGTCGAGCCGTACGAGAAGGACTTCCGCGTCCGCTTCCGCATCGACGGCTCGCTGTACGAAGTCATGCGCCCGCCGATGAAGCTGCGCAACGCCATCACCAGCCGTCTGAAGATCATGGCCGAGCTGGACATCTCCGAGCGGCGCCTGCCGCAGGACGGCCGCATCAAGATCAAGATGGGCGGCGGCAAGGAGATGGACTTCCGCGTCAGCGTGTGCCCCACGCTGTTCGGCGAGAAGGTCGTTATGCGTCTGTTGGACAAGTCGAACCTCCAGCTGGACATGACCAAGCTGGGCTTCGATCCGCAGCCGCTGGCCTGGTTCAAGGAGGCCATCGAGCGTCCCTACGGCATGGTGCTGGTGACGGGCCCCACGGGTTCGGGCAAGACGACGACGCTGTACTCGGCGCTCTCCTCGCTCAACCAGATCGACACCAACATCTCCACCGCCGAGGACCCGGTCGAGTTCAACTTCGCCGGCATCAACCAGGTGCAGATGCATGAAGACATCGGCCTGAACTTCGCCGCGGCGCTGCGCAGCTTCCTCCGTCAGGACCCCGACATCATCATGATCGGTGAGATCCGAGACTTCGAGACGGGCGAAATCGCGGTGAAGGCGGCGCTCACGGGCCACCTGGTGCTCTCCACGCTGCACACCAACGACGCCCCTGGCACGGTGAGCCGTCTGCTCAACATGGGCATCGAGCCGTTCCTCGTGACCGCCTCGCTGAACCTGATTCTCGCCCAGCGTCTGTGCCGCCGCCTCTGCAAGGACTGCAAGCGCCCGGCGACCGAGGTGGACGAGAAGGCCCTCATCGACGCGGGCGTGCCCCCGGAGCGGATGGGCCAGTTCACCATGTACGAGAAGGTTGGCTGCCGCGAGTGCAATGACCGCGGCTACCGCGGCCGCGTGGCCGTGTACGAGGTCATGCCCTTCTGGGACGGCCTCAAGGAGCTGGTCATCAACGGCGCCTCCGCCGCCGAGCTCAAGCAGGAGGCCATCCGCCTGGGCATGAGCTCTTTGCGCATGTCCGCCCTGGCCAAGATGATGGACGGCGTCACCACCCTCGACGAGGTCGTGGGCAACACCGCTCCGGACCGCTTCTAAGAACCTTTCCTCTCCACTTCACACCCCACCGGCTCACAAGGGATTTCTTCCGTGGCAAACCTGCACCAGCTTCTCAAGGCGATGGTCGAGAAGGGCGCTTCCGACCTCCACGTCACCACTGGCTCTCCGCCGCAGCTGCGCGTGGACGGCGAGCTGGTGCCATTGAAGACGGCGCCCCTCACGCCGGTGGAGACCAAGCAGCTGTGCTACTCCATCCTCACGGATGCGCAGAAGCACAAGTTCGAGGAGGACAACGAGCTCGACCTGTCCTTCGGCGTGAAGGGCCTGTCGCGCTTCCGCGCCAACATCTTCATGCAGCGCGGCGCGGTGGCCGGCGCCTTCCGGACCATTCCCTTCAAGATCCTCACCTTCTCGGAGCTGGGTCTGCCGGCGGTGGTGGCCGAGCTCATCAAGCGGCCTCGCGGTCTCATCCTCGTCACCGGCCCCACGGGCTCGGGCAAGTCGACGACGCTGGCGTCGATGATCGACAAGATCAACAGCGAGCGTCATGAGCACATCATGACGATCGAGGATCCGATCGAGTACCTGCACCCGCACAAGAACTGCCTGGTCAACCAGCGCGAGGTGGGCGCCGACACGCGCAACTTCAAGACGGCGCTCAAGTACATCCTCCGCCAGGACCCGGACGTGGTGCTGGTCGGTGAGCTCCGAGACCTGGAGACGATCGAAGCGGCGCTCACCATCGCCGAGACGGGCCACACCTGCTACGCCACGCTGCACACCAACAGCGCGGTGCAGACCATCAACCGCGTGCTGGACGTGTTCCCGCCGTACCAGCAGCCTCAGGTCCGCGCTCAGCTCTCCTTCGTGCTCGAGGGCGTGATGAGCCAGTCGCTGGTGGCCAAGGCAGGCGGTCCGGGCCGCGTGCTGGCGCTGGAGGTCATGGTGCCCACGCCCGCTATCCGCAACCTGATCCGTGAGGACAAGGTCCACCAGGTCTACTCCTCGATGCAGGTGGGTCAGGCCAAGTACGGCATGCAGACCTTCAATCAGGCCCTGGCGGCGCTGCTCCAGCGCCGGATCATCAGCCAGGAAGAGGCCCTCGGCCGCTCCAGCGATCCCGAGGAGTTGCGCAACATCCTCGCGGGCGGTTCTCCGGGTCTTCAGCAGCGGCCAGGCGGCGGAGCCCCCGGCCGTTAGTTATGGGTTTTTCAGACGCGCGGTAGACTCACGGTTCCCCGCGGAGGTCCAGAGTTATGGCAGCACCTCAAATGCAGAAAACGGCTTCGGCCAAGAAGACGACCCAGTGGCTCTGGGAGGCGAAGAGCAAGAGCGGGGAGCTGAAGAAGGGCGAGATGGAGGCGGGCGACGCCGAGGCGGTCAACGCGCGCCTCAAGTCGCTGGGCCTCAGCCCCGTCAAGGTCAAGAAGAAGCCGATGGAGTTCAACCTCCCGGCGCTCTCCGGTGGGGTGACCGGCAAGGACATCCTGATCTTCACGCGTCAGTTCGCGACGATGATCGACGCGGGTCTTCCCCTGGTGCAGTGCCTCGAGATTCTCGGCAGCCAGATGGACAACCCGGCCTTCCGCAAGGTCATCTTCGCCATCAAGGGCAAGGTCGAGCAGGGCTCCACCTTCGCCGACGCGCTGAAGGACCACCCCAAGGTCTTCGACGAGCTGTTCGTGCAGCTGTGCGCCGCGGGCGAGGTGGGCGGTATCCTCGATACCATTCTCAACCGTCTGGCGACCTACCGTGAGAAGGCGGAGAAGCTCAAGCGCAAGGTCAAGAGCGCGATGACCTATCCGGTCATCGTTATCTGCGTGGCCATCGGCGTGACGGCGCTGCTGATGCTCAAGGTGACGCCGGTGTTCGCCAAGATGTTCGGTGACTTCGGCTCGGCGCTGCCGGCTCCCACCCAGTTCGTGGTGGACATGTCCGAGTGGCTGCAGAAGTACATCATCCACCTGGTGGTCGGCATCGCCAGCTTCGTCTTCGCCATCGTCACCACGTACCGCAACCCGAAGGGCCGCAAGCTGCTGGACAAGCTGATGCTCAAGGCGCCGGGGTTCGGCCCCGTCATCCGCAAGGTGGCCGTGGCGCGCTTCACCCGCACGCTGGGCACGATGATCGCCTCGGGCGTTCCCATCCTCGACGCGCTGGACGTGACGGCGAAGACGGCCGGTAACCGCACGGTGGAAGAGGCCATCTACTACGTCCGTGGCAAGATCGCCGAGGGTAAGAACATCGCTGGTCCGCTGCTTGAGACCAACGTCTTCCCGTCGATGGTGGTGCAGATGATCGGCGTCGGTGAGGCGACGGGCGCCATGGACGCGATGCTCAACAAGATCGCCGACTTCTACGACGACGAAGTGGACGCTGCCGTCGCTGGCCTCACGGCGATGATCGAGCCGCTGCTCATGGTGTTCCTGGGCGGCGTGGTCGGTGGCTTCCTCATCGCGATGTACCTGCCCATCTTCTCGATCGCCGGTGCCATCAAGTAGAGCTGCCGCGGCGCTCGCCCCATTGCCGGGCGAGCCCGAGCTGCGGGTCCGGTTGACATGGCTGTCCGTCTTCCGGACCGTGGCCACCAGTCTGCTGCTGGGCGTGTATGCGCTCCGGTTGCTGGCGGCCCCGCGTGAGCTGTCGTTCAACGACACCTTCGCGTTCATCGTCATCGGCCTCGTCTACGTCCTCACGCTCATCTACGGGCTGTGGCTACGGCGAGGCCGGGTGGGGCGCTCGGCCGTCATCGTCCAGGTGGCGGGGGACATCCTCATCGCCTCCGGCCTCGTCTCGGTGACGGGCGGGCCCGAATCTCCCTTCTCCTTCACGTACTCGCTGGCGGTCATCGCAGCCTCCATCCTGCTGTCGCAGCGCGGGGCCTTCGTCACCGCTGCGGTGTGCTCGGGGGTGTATGGCGCGCTGGTGGTCACGCACCTGCTGCGCATCAGTGCCTCGCCGCCTCCCTCGCTGGTGGTGCGCGCAGCCTTCCACTTCGCCAGCAATGCCCTGGCGCACTTTCTCATCGCCGCGCTGGCCGGCTACCTCAGCCGGCAGCTCCTGGCGGCCGGTGGGCGACTGTCGGCCAGCCAGGCGGATTTGCGGCGCCTGGCCACGCTCCACGAGCAGATCCTCGACAGCACCCCGTCCGGGCTCCTCACCTGTGAGACCGACGGGCGCATCACCTTCATCAACCGCGCGGCGCTGATCATCCTCGGGATGGACGACGCGGCCGTGCGGCACCGGCCAGTGCAGGAATTGTTGCCGGGGCTGCCCGGCCTGGAGCGCGTGCCGCGCTACGAGCTGAAGGTGGACACTCCGAGAGGGCCCCGAATCCTCGGTTTGACGCTGGCGCCCCTGGAGGGCACCGAGCGCGCCACGCGCCTCATCGTCTTCCAGGACCTGACGGCGCTGCGGCGCGCGGAGGACGAGCTGCGGCGGGCCGATCGGCTCGCGGCGCTGGGGACGCTGGCGGCGCAGCTGGCCCATGAGATCCGCAATCCACTGGCGGCCATGCGCGGCTCGGCGCAGATGCTGTCCCAGGACGGGGCAGGGGACCCAGGCGTGGCGCGGCTGACCAACATCCTGCTGCGCGAGTCGGACCGGCTGTCGCGGCTGGTGGAGGAGTTCCTGCGCTTTGCCCGCCCGCCGCCGCCTCAGCGCAGGACGGTGGACATGGAGGGTCTGGTGCGCGAGACGCTGGAGATGCTGCAGACGGATCCGCTCAGCCGGGGAGTGGCGCTGGAGACGGACCTGGCGCCGGTGTCGGCCTCGGTGGACCCGGATCAGATCCGGCAGGTGCTCATCAACCTGGTGCGCAATGCCTTCGAGGCGGCGGAAGGCGGTAAGGTGCGCGTGTCCCTGGGAGGCGAGGGAGGCACGGCTCACCTGCGTGTCTGGGACTCGGCGGGGGCCATCCCAGAGTCACACCTGGGGCGTATCTTCGAGCCGTTCTTCACCACGCGCAGTGGTGGGACGGGCCTGGGGCTGGCCACGGCATACTCCATCGTGCGGGCGCACGAGGGGCGGCTTCAGGTCACCTCCTCGCCCGAGGCGGGGACGGAGTTCATGGTGGAGCTGCCGCTATCGGCTGAGGAGGTTCAGGGTGCACGTGTTGGTAGTGGATGACGAGCTGTCGATGCGCGAGTACCTCGAGGTGCTCCTGACGCGCGTGGGCTATCGCGTGAGCATCGCGGGCAGCGAGAAGGCGGCCTCCGAGGTGCTGGGCTCGGGCAGTGTGGACGTGGTCATCTCCGATATGAAGCTGGGGCAGGGCAGTGGGCTCAACGTGCTGAAGGCCGCGCGCTCCCTGTCGGCGCCGCCCGAGGTCATCCTCATCACCGCCTTTGGCACGCCGACGGCCGCCGTGGAGGCGATGCGGGCCGGCGCGTACGACTACATCTGCAAGCCCTTCGACAACGAGGAGCTGAAGCTCCTGGTGCAGAAGGCGCTGGAGAAGCGCGGGCTGCGCGAGGAGAACCGGCAGCTGCGCCGCTCGCTCAGCGGCATGCGCGGGCTGTGGGTGGGTGACAGCCCTGCGATGCAGGAGGTCTGGGGGCTGGTGGAGAAGGTGGCTCCCAGCCGCACCACCGTGCTGATTACGGGCGAGAGCGGCACCGGCAAGGAGCTGGTGGCGCGTGCGCTCCACCTGCGCAGCACGCGTGCCGGGGCGCCCTTTACTCCCGTCAACTGCGCGGCGCTCAACGAGGGCGTGCTGGAGAGCGAGCTGTTCGGCCATGTGAAGGGCTCCTTCACGGGCGCGCAGACGGACCGGGCCGGCATTCTCGTCTCGGCGGGCGAGGGCACTGTCTTCCTGGACGAGATCGGCG
Organism: Hyalangium ruber; assembly: GCF_034259325.1. Lineage (NCBI taxonomy): Bacteria > Pseudomonadati > Myxococcota > Myxococcia > Myxococcales > Archangiaceae > Hyalangium > Hyalangium rubrum. Next base: position 149,599 of record NZ_JAXIVS010000006.1, read on the forward strand.
AGGTGCCGATGTCCACGCAGGTGAAGCTCCTGCGCGTGCTGCAGGAGCGACGGGTGAAGCCTGTGGGCAGCTCCTCGGAGGTGCCCTTCCACGCGCGCGTGGTGGCCGCCACCAACAAGCGGCTCGAGGTGGAGGTGAAGGCGGGCCGCTTCCGCGAGGATCTGCTCTATCGCCTCAACGTCATCACCGTGGACCTGCCGCCCCTGCGTGAGCGCAAGGGAGACATTCCGTTGCTGGCGCGCCACTTCCTGGCGCAGATGCGCGAGGAGCTGGGGCGGCCCAACCTGGACTTCTCCTCGGCCGCCATCGAGGTGCTGGAGCGCTACCCGTTCCCTGGCAACGTGCGCCAGCTGCAGAACATCGTCGAGCGCGCCGCCACGCTCTCGGACACGGATGTGCTCGGTCCGGACACGCTGCCGCTGGCCCTGCGCGGCGAGCGCGAGCCGGAGGCGCAGGCCGCGGGCACGGTGGAGCTGCCGACGGGCTTCTCGCTGGAGCGCTACCTGGACGACGCGGAGCGGCGCTACCTGTTGACCGCGCTGCAGCGAGCGGGAGGCGTGAAGACGCGCGCGGCGGAGCTGCTCGGGCTGAGCTTCCGCTCCTTCCGCTACCGCGCGGCCAAGCACGGCCTCTCGGACCGAGAGGACGGGGGCGAGCCCGGTCCGGAGTAGCGACCGGGCCGGCCCGTGGGGCCTACTTGAAGTCGCGGCGCGAGAAGAGGATGACCGCGATGACGATCATCACCGTGGCGTAGGCCACCGCGTAGAGCATCGACGGGACCAGCTCGCCGATGGGCGTGGGAATCTCGTAGGTGGCCTGTACGCGGTAGTTGAGCCGCGAGAGGTTGGGCAGCGCGTAGTAGATGCCCTTGCCCACCCACTGCAGCAGCGGGCTGTCCGCCTTGCGCGACATCTCATAGATGTCGCCGCCCAGGTGACCGGCGAAGTACGCGCCAATGGTCACCGTGGCCGACACCATCTGGCTGGAGAAGCTCGACATCGCGAAGCCGATGCTGCTGAGCACCAGCAGCTCGAAGAAGAGCATGCCGATGGCGACGAACTGCGCCTCGGTGATGAGCGTGCCGTACAGGGCGATCTGCGCGAAGAAGAGCACCCCCATGGCCAGCAGCAGCACCCCCAGCGTCAGCATGTTCCCCGCGAAGCGCGCGGTGAGGAACAGGGCGCGGGAGATGGGCTTGGAGACGATGAGGAAGAGCGTCTTGCGTTCGATCTCCCGGCTGAGCATGCCGCTGGAGAGGAACACCGCCAGCAGCACCAGGACGATGCTCATGACGCCGATGCCCACGTCCGTGAGCACCCGGTCGAAGGTGGAGACGCTCAGGTTGGTGAGCAGGGTGGAGGCCACCAGGAGCCCGAAGGCAAACGCGCCGACTACCACCGTCACCCGGTTGCGGCGGGCCTCCCGGAAGCCATTGAGCGTGAGCGCGAGGAACGGCCGCATCATGACTGGATCTCTCCTCCCACGGTTCCGTGCTTGGCCTCGCTCATCGCCTGGAGGAACAGGTCCTCGAGCGAGAAGCGCGCCGGTTGCAGCTTGGTGACGCGGCCACCCGCGCTCAGCACGCTCTTGAGCAGCGGCTGCACGTGGGCGTCTCCGGCGCGCACCAGCACGCGGTTGGACAAGTCCTGGGCCTGCTCCAGCGGGTGGCCCAGCCCCCGCACCGCCTCCAGCTCCAGCCCCTCGATGGTGAGCTCCACCAGCGGCACCTGCGCGGTGAGCAGCTCCTGCACGCTGCCCTCACGCGCCAGCTTGCCGTTGACGAGCACCGCCACGCGCGTGCAGAGCGCCTCCACGTCCGGGATGATGTGCGTGCAGAAGAGCACCGTGGTGCCCCGCTCGCGCTCCTGGAGGATGAGGTCGCGGATCTCTCGCCGGCCCACGGGGTCCAACCCGCTCGTCGGCTCGTCCAGCACCAGCAGCTTGGGCCGCCCGACGATGGCCTGCGCCAGGCCGATGCGCTGCACCATGCCCTTGGAGTAGCGGCGAATCTGAAGGCTTGCGGTGCGCGCCATGCCCACCGCGCCCAGCACCTCCTTCACGCGCCCGTCCAGCTCATGGCCGCTCAGGCCCACCAGCTGCCCCGCCAGCCGCACGAACTCCTCGCCCGTGAGGTACTCGTACGGGGCGGGGTTCTCCGGCAGGAAGCCCACGTTGCGGCGGGCCTCCTTCGCGTCCGGCTCGTGCCCGAAGATGCGGGCCATGCCGCTCGTCGCCTGGACGAGGTTCATCAGGATCTTGATCGTCGTGGACTTGCCGGCTCCGTTGGGTCCGAGCAGGCCGTAGACCTGTCCTGGCTGGATGGCGAGGTTGAGGCCTTGGAGGGCCAGCACCCGCTTGTTCATCCAGAATCCCAGCCGGTACGTCTTCGACAGGTCCCGGGTCTCGATGGCCAGCGTTTCGGTGGCGCTCATGGGGGGCTCTGGGTGTCTTGCTGTGGTTGCTGCTGCTGCTGTTGCTCCTGCTGCTGCTCCTTCTCACGGGCCCTCTTGCGGAAGTCGAGAGGCTCCAGACGCACCGGGCTGGAGGTAGAGCTGGAGCGCCCGTCGGGACCGATGATGATGACTCCGCCCATGGGATCCTGGGGGATGGAGGGCAGGTCCCCCTTGGAGACCAGCTCCGAGAGCGTCTGGGGCAGCCGGCCCTCGCGCTTCTGGAAGGCGGCGATGGCGTCATCCACCTGGATGAGCACCTTCTCGCGGTGGATCTCGTTCACGCGCTCCTCGAACATCTGGCGCATCTCGGGATCCGTTTCGCTGTCCCGGAAGGACTCCACCAGCGCGAGCGCGGCGTCGAAGCGCCGGTTGTACGCCAGGAGCCGCGTGGCGATCTCTGGCACGTACTTGTTCACGTTGGGCAGCGTGGCGGCGATGCGCAGGTGCTCGGCGGCGGCCGCGTGCTCTCCGTGGAAGTAGCTCAGGTTGTAGGCCAGGAACAGCCGGAGCGCGGAGTTCTCGGGGAAGTTCTTCACTCCCTTCTCGAGGATCTTCCGGGCCTCCGTCGTGTTCACCCACGTCTCGCGGCCGAGGTTGGTGGGAATGGTGTTGCCCGCGTACATGTAGACCTTCTCGAACTTGGGATCGAGGTCGGTGACCAGATCCGAGTAGTAGAAGAGGTCTAGATAGCGGGTGGGGTCCGTCGTGCTCTCGCTGCCACGGCCCGCGGCTTGGATGGCCTGCAGCCAGTAGTAGTCGGTGACGAGCGAGCGCTGGCCGGCACCGACCACGCGCAGCATCTCGATGCGAGGCAACAAGGGGGCCCGATAGGGCCCGCGGGGACGCTCACGAGGAGGCTCGGAGAGCCAGGAGACCGTCCCCACGCTGATGAGTAACAGCACCAGGGGGATGAAGGACTTCATGGCGGGGTCCGTACACTACCACCAGGATGGAGGCATCGAGAGGAATTCGCACGGACAACAGCGGGAAGCAGGCCCTATTTCCTAGTCGCAGGAGACGTCGTTGCTGACGTTGAAGGGCTCACCGGCAGAGACGCGCTCGGGCTGGGCCGTGACGGGGCAGGCCGGCGTCACCAGGCCATCCGAAGAGGAGACCAGCCAGGTGTCGGCCGCATCACCGAACGAGTTGTCCACGTCGCCAGCGGCAAAGCTCATGAAGTCCCAGTTCGCGCCGTCGCCGAACATGCCCGGGTCCAGGCCCATGCCGTTGGCGGTGGCCTTGGTGTTCCAGTTGGCGGCGGTGGGCGGCACGCGCGGGAAGAGCGCCGGCATCCCCGTGAACTTGAAGCGGTCCACCTCGATGCAGTCGTCGGTGGGGTGCTGGGTGATGTTGACCGCCGACCGGTCCTCGGAGGCCGAGCAGGGGTCATTCATGTAATAGGTGAAGCGGTTGCCGCGCTCCGGGGCGAAGCCAGGCACGCGGATACCCGACTGCGGCTTCATCTCGAAGGTCCTCAACCCGGTGAACAGCGTCTTCAGGTTGGAGTTGACCTCCGACTGACGCGCCCGGGCCTGGAAGCGGATGAAGTTCGGGATGGCGACGGCAGCCAGGATTCCAATGATCGCCACGACGATCATCAACTCAATCAGCGTGAAACCGTGAAGCTTGCGACGGGGCATGTGAGTGCCTCCCAAACAAAACAGGCTGGGATGAACGAGCATCCCAGCCTGTTTCTTATCACGTAAGGTGATGTACGTCTGAATCAGTCGCAGTTCACGTCGTTGCTGATGTTGAACGGCTCGCCAGCGGCGACCTTCTCGGCAGGGCCCACGGGAGCCGGGCAAACCGGCTGCAGCTCGCCGTCGGACGAGGAGATGGACCACGCGTCAGCGGCGTCCAGGGGGCTGTTGTCGACGTCGCCCATGCCGTAGGCGAGGAAGTCGAAGGAGCCCGTGCCACCCGCGGCGTTGAAGATACCGGCGTCCATCGCCATGCCGTTCGCGATGGCGTTGTTGTTCCAGGTCGCGGCGCCCAGGGCAACGACCGGGAAGGTCGTGGGGAAGCCCGCGAACTTGAAGGTGTCAACGCCGATGCACACGTCGTTGTCGTGCTGGACCACGTTGATGGCGCTGCGATCCTCGAACACGCCGCAGCCGTTATCCAGGTGGTAGCTGTAGCGGTTGCCGCGCTCGGGGGCGAAGCTGGTGGCGCGGATGACCGCGGGAGGCGTGCGCTGCTGGGTGCGCAGACCGGTGAAGAGCGACTTGAGGTTGGTGTTCACCTCGGACTGGCGGGCGCGCGCCTGGAACCGGATGAAGTTCGGGATGGCGATGGCGGCCAGGATGCCGATGATCGCAACCACGATCATGAGCTCGATGAGGGTAAAGCCACGATTGCGACGGGTCTGGGTCATGGTCTGCTGCTCCTTGCAGTCGGCGAGGACTGGGGGTCTGAACGACGACGCAAGACATAGCAAAGGTCGCGCCACTTGCGCCAGATCTGCTAAGTGGGCTGATCTTCGTGGGATAGGGGGGCGGGGTGCCGGATCAGGTCAGGTCTGATCGACAAAATTTGGCACCCGGCGACGAATTTGGGCACCCAGGGCCCGGAGAGGCTAGCCTCTCGGCCCTCCATGGACCCGGAGTTCCCGCCTTTTCTAATGACGTTGCTGGCTGTCTGGCTCTTCATTTTGGGCCTGTGCGTCGGCAGTTTCCTGAATGTCGTTGTTGCTCGAGTGCCCCACGGGCAGAGCATCGTCAAACCACGGTCTCGGTGCCCGAAATGCGGGCACACGCTGTCCTGGTACGAGAACATCCCGCTCCTGTCGTGGCTGGCACTGCGGGGCCGCTGCCGAGGGTGCAAGTCGCCCATCTCCATCCGCTACCCGCTGGTGGAGCTGCTCACCGGGTTGCTCTTCCTGGCCTGCCTGCGGCGCTTCGACTGGTCGTGGGAGCTCGTCGCCGCGCTGGTGCTCATCACCCTGTTGGTGCCGCTCACCTTCATTGATCTCGAGCACTGGATCCTTCCGTTTTCCCTCACCGTGCCCGGCATCATCGCGGGCGTGGCACTCGCGGTGCCCCGGGGGATGGAGGCACTGAGGGACGCGGCCATCGGCGCCGCGGTGGGCTTCCTCGCCTTCCGGCTGATGGAGTACCTGGGCTGGAAGCTGTTCCGGAAGGAGGCGCTGGGGGGCGGGGACAAGTTCCTGGTGGCGATGCTGGGGGCATTCCTGACCTGGAAGGCGCTGCTGGGCATCCTCTTCCTCTCCTCGCTCCAGGGCGCCGTGGTGGGGGTGCTGCTCATCGCGCTCACTGGCCGCGCGGGGCCGCGTACCGAGGTGCCGGAGTCGGAAGAGCCCGAGAAGGAGGCTCCGGAGCCCGAGCTGACGATGACGTGGGAGTTCACGAAGCCAGGGCTGCCGCTGTGGCGCCGGTTGGTGTTGGTGCCCTGGTGCCTGCTCTTCCAGCCCATCCCGGACGAGCCCAAGGACGAGGCGGGCGAGGAGATCGACTGGGTGCCCGGCACGACGAACATCCCGTTCGGGCCGTGGCTGGCGCTGGCGGGCCTGGAGATCCTCCTGCTGGCGCCGTGGCTGTCGCGGGTGCTGCCGCCCCAGCTCGCCTTGCTGCTGGGCGGCCTGCCGTGAGGGGGCCCGAGCCGAGATGAAGTGGCGCATCGCCAGCGTGGCCTTCCTGCTGGGCTCGCTCTCCACGGGTCTGTCGTGGCTCACGCTCCAACCCGCGCTCATCCGCCTGCTGGACGTCACGCGCCGGCTGGCTCCTCCCGACAGCCCCGAGGCAGAGGTGCTCTCGCGCGTGCGCGGCTTCCTGCCCTTCGCGCTCGCGCTGGATCTGCTGGTGCTGGCGGTGCTGGTGTACTTCGTGCTGGACCTCACCGTGGGCCGGCCTCTGAGGGCCACGGAGATGGCGGTGGAGCAACTGGGCCGGCTGGAGCTGAATCTGCCGCCGGTGTCCCAGGGCGGACCGCTGATGTCGCGCATCCAGAGCGCGCTCAACCGCATGGCCGAGGCGCTTCGCCGGGAGCAGGCCCTCACGCGCTCTCAGGTGGAGGCGTTGCAGCAGGCCAACGCGCGACTGGCCCGCGCGCATACGGAGCTGGTGTCCGCCGAGCGGCTGGCCACGGTGGGAAAGCTGGCCGCGGGCGTGGCCCACGAGGTAGGCAATCCCCTGGCGGGCATCCTCGGCTACCTGTCCCTGGCGCGCATGAAGGCCACCAGCCCGGAGCTGAAGGAGTACCTGGGCCACATTGATCATGAGGTGCATCGCATCGATAGCATCGTCCGGGGGCTCTTGGACCTCGGGAGGCCTCGGCCCGCCACGCTGGCGCCGGTGGACATGAGTCAGGTGGTCGAGACGTGTGTGCGGCTGGTGCGTGCCGGGCCGGAGCTGTCCCATGTGGAGGTGGACTTCACGCTGGAGCCCGGGCTTCTGGCTCGGGCGGACGCGGGGCCGCTCTCACAGATCGTCATCAACCTGCTGCTCAACGCCGCGCAGGCGATGAAGGGGCAGGGCAGGGTGCGCGTCTCCACCCGGCGCGAGGGGAGCGAGGCCCTGCTGGCGGTGGAGGACACCGGCCCGGGTATCCCTCCCGAGGTGATGCCGCGCCTCTTCGAGCCCTTCTTCACCACGAAGGAGGGCAAGGGCACGGGGTTGGGGCTCGCGGTGTCGCTGCACCTGACCCAGAGCATGGGCGGGCGGCTCACCGCCGAGAACGTTCAGGGGAGCGGTGCCCGCTTCACCCTCCACCTGCCGGCGACCTGAGCAGGGAACTACCTTGAGTCAGGACGCTGGGGGATGATGGGTCCCCCGAGCGACCATGCCCACCTTTCGATCCATCCTCGTCGCCGATGACGAGCCCTCCATCCGCCATGTCCTCACCCTGGTGCTCAACGGGCACGGGTACGAGGTCCGCGCCGTGGCCGACGGCGAAGAGGCCCTGCGCGAGCTGGCCGCGCGCAGCTACGACGTGCTGCTGTGTGACGTGCGCATGCCCAAGCGCGACGGCCTGTCCGTGCTGCGCCAGGCCATCGCTGATCAGCCGGGCCTCACCGTATTGGTGATGAGCGCCTATGGCTCGCAGGAGCAGGCGCTGGAGGCGGTGGGCGCAGGCGCCTACGACTACGTCCAGAAGCCCTTCAAGCCCGAGGAGATCGTCTTCGTCCTGCGCAAGGCCGAGGAGCGCGAGCGGCTGGTGCGCGAGAACCAGCGCCTGCGCAAGGCCGGCTCCGCCCCCATCGAGCGCATCCTCGGAGAGAGCGAGGGGCTCAAGGCGGTGCTGCGCCAGGTGGATCGTCTCGCGCCGGTACACACCACCGTGCTGATCACCGGTGAGAGCGGCACGGGCAAGGAGCTCATCGCTCGCGAGCTGCATCAGCGTTCTCCCCGAGCCGCGCTGCCCTTCGTCGCCGTCAACTGTGGCGCCATTCCCGGAGGGCTCATCGAGAGCGAGCTGTTCGGCCACGCCAAGGGCGCCTTCACCGACGCGCGCACCGCCAAGCGCGGCCTGTTCAGCGAGGCCGACGGCGGCACACTCTTCCTGGACGAGGTGGGTGAGCTGCCCCTGCCCGCGCAGGTGAAGCTCCTTCGCGTTCTGCAAGAAGGAGAGATCCGACCAGTCGGAGAAAGCCGCTCGGAGAAGGTGGACGTGCGCGTCATCGCCGCCACGCTGAGGGACCTGGGCAAGCTGGTGGAGCGGGGCGAGTTCCGCGAGGACCTCTATTACCGCCTCAACGTGGTGAACCTGCGGATGCCGCCCCTGCGCGATCGCCGCGAGGACATTCCGCTCCTGGCCCGCACCTTCATTGCTCGCTTCAACCGCGAGCTGAACCGCGAGCCGCCGGTGCAGGGCCTCAGCCCCGAGGCCGAGGCGCTGATGGGCGTCTACGCCTGGCCGGGCAACGTGCGCGAGCTGGAGAACGCCATGGAGCGCGCGGTGCTCCTGGCGGATGGGCCCCAATTGCTGCCCTCCAACCTCCCCGAGCGGCTGTGGACGGCCTCCGCGCCCGCCAGCGCACCCTCGCCCGTGCAACAGCCTGGTAGCGACCTGTCACTCAAACGCGCCATGCGGGAGCTGGAGGAGTCGTACATCCGCGCAGCTCTGCGCCGCACCAAGGGCAACCGCACCCGGGCCGCCGAGGTGCTGGACATCAGCCATCGCGCGCTCCTGTACAAGATCAAGGAGTACGGAATCGACCCCGACGCCGAGGCGGAGAAGAGCTAAGCGTGCAGGTGAGCACAGTGGGGGGTATTTGACGGAGCGCGCCCCAGGCCGGAAAATCGGCCCCGAGAGGCGTTACTGCGGGGGCGCGGGCGGAGGGCACGGCGGGCGTGCCCGACCGGCCGTGGAGCGAGCGGGCGCCGGTCAACTTTTAGGCGGGGTTGCGCGCTGGTGCTACGCTGGCGCCCTCTCCACGGGAGAACTGAATGGCGAAGGGCAAACTGGCACTCGGTCTCGATATCGGATCGACCTCTGTAAAGATGATCCTCCTCAAGGAGCAGCGCAAGCGCGGCGAGGTCGGCTACGCGCTGCAGAGCTTCGGCATGAAGGCGCTGCCGCCGGAGGCCATCGTCGACGGGGCGTTGATGAACTCGACGGCCATCGTCCAGGCGGTACAGGAGCTGATGAACGAGCTCAAGGTGAAGAGCAAGGAGGTCGCCATCGGCGTCTCCGGCCACTCGGTCATCATCAAGAAGATTCAGATGCCCCGCATGAGCCAGGAAGAGCTCGAGGAGAGCATCCAGTGGGAGGCGGAGCAGTACATCCCCTTCGACGTGAAGGACGTGAACATCGACACGCAGATCCTCGACTCGGGCGCCAATGACGCCACCGGGCAGATGGATGTGCTGCTGGTGGCCGCCAAGAAGGACATGATCAACGACTACACCACCGTGGTCTCCGAGGCGGGGCTGCAGCCGGTGGTCGTCGACGTGGACGCCTTCGCCGTCCAGAACATGTTCTCGGCCAACTACGACATCCCCGAGAAGGAGACCGTGGTGCTCATCAACGCGGGCGCCTCGGTGGTCAACATCAACATCATCTCCAACGGAATCACCGTCTTCACGCGTGACGTGACGATCGGTGGCAATCAGTTCACCGAGGAGATCCAGAAGCAGCTCAACGTCTCCTACGAGGAGGCCGAGGCGCTGAAGATCGGCGGCAACGGCTCGGACGCCGACGCCGTGGTGCCTCAGGAAGTGGAGCGCGTGCTGACCAGCGTGGCCGAGCAGGTGGCCGGCGAAATCCAGCGCTCGCTGGACTTCTACGCGGGCACCGCCGCCGACGCCAACTTCAGCAAGGTCTACATCTCGGGTGGAACCGCGAAGATCCCCGCGCTGTTCAAGACCATCGAGAGCCGCGTGGGCGTGCCGGTGGAGATCCTCAACCCGTTCAAGAAGATCGAGATCGACAACCGCAAGTTCGACCCGAACTTCATCATGGATGTGGCGCCCGTGGCCGCGGTTGCCGTGGGGCTGGCTCTGCGCCGTCCCGGCGACAAACTGAACTGATAGACCCCTCTCCCTGAGAAGGAACCGACGCATATGATGATCCGCATCAATCTTCTGCCCGTCCGGGTGGCGAAGAAGCGGGAGATGGGCAAGCAGATCCTTGTCCTCTTCGCCGCTGTCATCGTCGCTGCGGTCGTGGGCAATTACATGTGGTACGCCGATCGCGACGCGGAGTTCCAGGCGAACGCCGCGGGCATCCGCCAGGTCCAGACGAAGATCGAAGAGCTCAAGAAGGTCATCGGCGAGGTCGACAAGATCAACGACCGCAAGGCCGAGGTCGAGAAGAAGCTCGGCGTGCTCGATGGTCTGCGCAAGGGCCGCTCCGGTCCGGTGAAGATGATGGACGCGCTGGCCTCCGCGATGCCCAAGAAGCTGTGGCTGCGCAACTTCATCGAGGACAAGAGCGGCGTGAAGATCGCCGGCTCGGCCGTCAGCCACGACGAGGTGGCCGAGTTCATGCGCGGCCTGAGCAGCATGGTGTGGACGCCCAAGGGAATGGGGCGGCTGGTGGAGCAGCGGCGCGACGCGAAGACGAGCCGCGTGGAGCTGCTCACCCCGGACGCCACCATCGAGGAGTTCCCGGTGTCGGCCATCAAGCCGTTCTTCAACGCCATCGAGCTGAAGGACGCGGTGCAGAAGACGGCCTCGGCCTCGAGCAGCGACCCGAACGCCATCTCCACGGTCGACTTCAACATCAACCTGACGGCCAACTACGCCATCTGAGAGGCCTCGCGAACCATGGAACAGTACCTCGACAAGATTGCGAAGGCCCCCGCGGGCATCAAGTACGGCGGCCTGGTGGGCCTCGTCGTCGCCCTTACGGTGGCCAACTTCTTCCTGCTCGTGCAGCCGACGGAAGACAAGATCAAGCTGCAGGTCGAGCAGCGCCGCAAGCTCGACCTGGACCTGGCCGAGAAGAGCGAGATCGCCCAGAACCTCAACGAGCGCCGGCGTGAGCTGGACGTGCTGGATCAGAAGCTCGCCGAGGCCCTCACCGAGCTCCCGGAGAAGAAGGAGATCGACGAGCTGCTCGCGCAGATCAACGACATCGGCAAGAAGTCCGGTCTGGAGATCGCCCGCGTGGAGCCGGGCAAGGAGACCATCGGTGGCGGCGAGTTCTTCGCCCGCATCCCGATCAAGATGACGGTGAGCGGCAACTATCACGAGGTCGCCATGTTCATGCAGGAGATCGCGAACATGCGCCGCATCGTGAACGTCAATGGCATCACGCTCGACAAGCCGGCGGTCAAGAACGAGAAGGTCATCCTTCAGAGCTCGTTCGTGGCCACGACGTTCCGGTTCATCGAGGCCAGCCAGATGCCGCAGGATCCGAAGAACAAGGGCAAGAAAGTTGCGCCGGCCCCCAAATAGGGTGACAAGAGGAACCAGAGGATGAAGACGCTCAAGTACAAGATGACCACGGCTGCGCTGGCGCTCTCGCTGGTGGCTTGTGGCGGTGGACAGAAGGCGGCGCCCGCGCCGGCCAAGCCCACTGCTGCCAAGCCAGCTGCCACCACCGCCGACGCCAAGAAGGACGCGGTCGTCGAGTCCTCCGTGAACTACACGTACAACCCGGTTGGCAAGCGCGACCCGTTCCGCAGCCCCCTCGAGGAGCTGCAGGGCAGCAAGCAGGACACGGTGGTGACGTCCTGCAGCGAGCCGCTCTGCCTGTGGGACATCGACCAGCTGAAGCTGGTCGCGGTCGTCACTGGCGACGCCAACCCCATTGCCATGGTGGAAGATCCCCTGGGACGCGGGCACATCGTGCGCCGCAACGCCCGCATGGGACGCCAGGGCGGCCGGGTGACACAGATCCTCCGGGACTCGGTGACGGTCACCGAGTTCATCCAGGCGGAGGGGAAAGTCATCCCCAATCCGGTGGGCCTCCAGCTCAAACCGGATGTCAAGCGGGACCCGATGTACGACCTGTCCACGGGCAGGAACTGGGAGTAGCTCCTCGGGCCAGCAGCCCGGGCCCGATTCCAACTTGTAGAGGGGTAGCATGCTCGCGAAGAGCGATGTGACGAGGGGCAAGTGGATGATCGCGGCTGCTTTGGCGGTCGCGATTGCGGGCGCCAGGGCGGACGGCGCCGAACTCAATACGCTGCGCGATCTGCAGGTGCGGCAGACGGGTAACGGGGCCCAGGTAGTGGTCTCCGGCACCCGTCCGCCCACCTTCACCGTGTTCCGGCTCAGTGGGCCGGAGCGACTGGTGGTGGACCTCTCGTCCGCGGATGCCACGGGTATCAAGGGCCATCACAATGGCCAGGGTCCCGTTACGGGCATCGTCGCCTCGCAGTTCTCGGACGAGCGCGCCAGCGTCGGCCGGGTGCTGGTGGCGCTCGACAAGGCCTCGCAGTACGACGTGCGCGCCGACGGCAACCGGGTGATCATCTCGGTGGACGGCGGGGCGGCCAAGGTCGAGACGGCCCAGCTCGAGGCGAGCAAGCCCGAGGCCCGTCCCGAGCCCAAGGCCGCCGAGGCCGTCGCCCAGGCGCCCGTCACGGCTCCCGCGGCTCCGGTCACCCCGGCGCCGGTGGTGGCCCGCTCCGCGGCGCCCCAGGTGGCCCCGGTGGTGGTCGAGGCGGGTGAGCCCCAGGCGGCTCCCGCTCAGGCCGCGCTGCCGGAGAACGTGGTGGCCGCCGAGGCGGATGAGCGCGAGGTGACCAACCCCGCCCACCGCATCACCGCCATTACCTACGCCAAGGACACGCTGGCCATCCGCACCGATGGCGAGATCGCCCGCTACGAGGTGCTCGAGCTGGCGGATCCGCCGCGCCTGGCGCTGGATGTGTACGGCGTGGACCTGGATGCGCGTACCCCGCGCGTGAATGGCAAGACGCTCAAGGGCGTTCGCGCCGGTGAGCACGCCGACAAGGTTCGGCTGGTGCTCGACGTTCCGGCCGGCATGCCCGCCTACCGCGTGGACCGCGCGGCTCGGGGCCTGGAAGTAGTGCTCGGCGCCGCGGTGGCTCGCAAGGCTCCGCCCGCTCCCGCGCCTCAGGAGGCCATCGCCGAGGTCGCTCCGCTGCGCCCGGCGCCCATGGCCGCCGAGTCGGCCCAGGCCTCGGTGGTGGACGTGAAGGACCTGTCCTTCGTCGAGAGCGACGATGGCGGCCGCGTGCAGATCAAGCTGTCGGGCCCGGCCACCTGGAAGGTGGACCGCCCGGATCCGCGCAGCGCGGTGCTGACGCTGGAGAACGCGAAGCTGCCCCGCAAGCTGGAGCGCAGCCTGGACACCAGCGCGCTGGAGACGCCGGTGAAGATGATCAGCGCCTTCTCGGTGCCGGGTGAGGGCCAGCGCGTTCGCGTGGTGGTCGCCGCCGACGGGGCCATCGAGGAGACGGTGACGCAGCACTCGGGCTCCATGAGCTGGAACCTGTCGGTGCAGGGCGTGAAGACGGAGCAGGTCGCCGTCACCCAGCGCACCGCCGGCTTCACCGCCGAGGAGTCCACCTACGCCGCCGAGGGCGCGCCGAAGCAGGCCCGCTACCGTGGCAAGCGCGTGTCCTTCGAGTTCAAGGACATCGACATCCAGAACCTGCTGCGCGTCATCGCGGAGATCTCCAAGAAGAACATCGTCGTGGCCGATGACGTGAGCGGCAAGGTGACGATCCGCCTGCGCAACGTGCCCTGGGACCAGGCGCTGGACCTCATCCTGCGCACCAAGAGCCTGGGCAAGGAGGAGGTGGGCAACATCGTCCGCATCGCTCCGCTCAAGACGCTCGAGGAGGAGGCGCGGCTGCGCCAGGAGACCCTCAAGGCCAAGCAGCAGCAGGCCGACCTGCTCGTGAACCTCATCCCCGTGAACTACGCGGTGGCCGCCGACATGCAGGCGCGCGTGAAGGACATCCTGTCCGAGCGCGGCTCGGTCTCGGTGGATGCGCGCACCAACGTGCTCATCGTGAAGGACGTGCGTGCCAACATCGAGAAGGCGCGGGCGCTGGTTCGCAACCTCGACACGCAGACGCCGCAGGTGCTCATCGAGAGCCGCATCGTCGAGGCGAACACCGCCTTCAGCCGCTCGCTGGGTGTGCAGTGGGGTGGTCAGGGCCAGCTGGCGGCCGCCACCGGTAACACCACCGGCCTCATCTTCCCCAACTCGGTCAACGTCTTCGGTTCGGCGCCCGGTGAGTCGCCGGGTCTGCAGACCCCCAACTACGCCGTCAACCTGCCGGCGCCTACCAGCCAGGGTATCGGTGGTGCGCTCACCTTCGCCTTCGGTTCGGCCGGTGGCGCGCTGGGCCTCAACCTGCGCCTGTCCGCCGCGGAGAACGAGGGCTACGTGAAGACCATCTCCGCGCCCAAGGTGACGACGCTGGACAACAACACCGCTCGCATCAGCCAGGGTGTGTCCATCCCGTTCAGCCAGACGTCGGCCCAGGGTACCAACACCCTCTTCGTCGAGGCGCGCCTGTCCCTGGAAGTCACGCCGCACATCACCCAGGACGGCAGCATCCTGATGAGCATCAACGCCGCCAACAACCAGCCTGACCCGGCCAACACCGGCGCCAACGGCCAGCCGGCCATCCAGCGCAAGGAGGCCAACACGCAGGTGCTCGTGAAGGACGGCGACACCACGGTCATCGGCGGTATCTACGTGCGCCGTGGCAGCACCGCCACCGCCGCCATCCCGTTCCTGTCGAAGATCCCCGTGCTGGGCTTCCTCTTCAAGCAGACGACGGAGCGTGACGACCGGCAGGAACTGCTCATCTTCATCACGCCGCGCATCCTCAACCGGCAGACCATCGCGCAGTCCCTGTAGCCAGGGACGTGTCAGATACGGAGTCCACTTATGAAGCGACTGATGCTCATCGCGGCGCTGGCCGCCAGCGCCTCCGCGTGTGTCGAAGGGAACAGACCGGTTCAGCTCCTGGAGGCCAGGCCCCTGGACCCCACCAGCGACTGTGAGCCGGGCGGGCCGGTGCTCAACGGCCGGCTGAACTTCGACATCAGCCAGCAGTACCGGATGGCCTTCACCCTCGCCTCGCCGCTCGGGGACACCTCCGGTGCCAGCCTCGACTTCTACGGCGAGGAGATCATCCTCAGCTACGAGGCGCGCAACCCCTCGGTGTCGCTCAAGGAAGAGCGTCGGCCCATCTACCTCGTGGTGCAGGGCGCGGATGACGACAGCACCGTGGAGGTCAACCTGATCGGCGATGAGGCCCGCCCGCGGCTGGAGACCTCGGTGCCGTCGTCGCCGGAGGCCATGACGCTGCTGGTGTCGATGAAGATCGCCGGCAAGCTCTCCTCGGGGGCCTCGGTGGAGACCAACGAGGTGAAGTTCCCCATTGTCATCTCCCGCGAGGGCAACCCCTGCGCGGCCGGAGAGGTGCCCACCCTGGGCGAGGGCAACGCGGCCTGCTTCAACCCGGGTCAGGACGGTCAGGCGTTCACCTGCCAGACGCCTTGACGGGCTGACGGTCTTCTCCTATCAGCGCTCGTCGCCATGTCCTTCCGCGCACACTTGGAGTCGGTGGTCAGTCAAGTCGACGGAGCCCTCGCGTGTAGCGTGATGGGCTTCGACGGCATCTCCGTGGAGACCTACCAGAAGGACGAGGCCACGGACCTCGAGCTCAACGGGGCCTGGGTGGAGTACGCCAACCTGCTCACCCAGTTGAAGAACGCCGCCGACGTGTTGAAGACGGGGGCGGTGACGGAGTTGAGCGTCAACAGCGACAAGGTGTTGACCATCATCCGACTGGTATCGCCCGAGTACTTCCTCGTACTGGCGATGCGGGCGGAGGGTAACTACGGCAAGGGCCGATACGTGCTGCGGGTCACCGCGCCGAAGGTCCGCGCCGAGTTGTAGGGCAGGCGAGCAGACGGAGCGCCTGCCTCCGCTTTCCCCCTTCCAAAGGGAAAGGCCATCGGCTAGACACCCCGGACTTTTTCAGCAGTCCGAAGGAGCTGTTCCATGGCCGGTGTCATTGATACCTCCGATTTCCGCAAGGGACTCAAGATCGAGATCGACGGCGAGCCGTTCGAGATCGTCGAGTTCCAGCACGTCAAGCCGGGCAAGGGTTCCGCGTTCGTGCGCACGACGATCCGCAGCCTGCTCACGGGCCGCGTGCTCCAGCCCACGCTGAAGTCGGGCGAGAAGGTCGGCAAGCCGGACATCGAGGACAAGGAGATGCAGTACCTCTATGTCCAGGGCGAGGACTTCTACTTCATGGACACTCGCAACTACGAGCAGACCTTCCTCAGCGAGAAGGTGCTCGGCGAGGGCAAGAACTTCCTGAAGGAGAACATCAACGTCTCGGTGCTCTTCTACAACGGGAAGGCCATCGGCGTGACGCTGCCCAACTCGGTGGACCTCAAGGTCACCAAGTGCGATCCGGGCGTGCGTGGCGATACGGTGTCCGGCGCGCTGAAGCCCGCGACGCTGGAGACGGGTTACACGTGCAACGTTCCGCTCTTCATCAACGAGGGCGACGTGTTGAAGATCGACACGCGTGACGGCAAGTACCTCACGCGCGTGGCGACCGCGGGCTAGACCGGGGCTGAAGCTCCGGCCGGAGAGGGGACGCATGGCGACGAAGCGCAAGGCAACCCGGACCGAAAGCGAGCCCACGCCAGCTGGCGGCGGACGCGACCCAGGGGCAACCTCCCTGGACGTGGATGCGCTGCGGCAGATCGTGGAGATGCTCGAGGCGTCGGATGTGACGCGGCTGGTGTGGCAGCGAGGCGATGAGCGGCTCTACATCCGCCGCGGCCATGGCCCGGCGCCCACCATTGTCCACGCGGCGCCGGTGAGCCCGTCGGTGAGCCCGGTACCCATGCAGACGGTGGAGTATGCGGCGCCCGCGCGCGCTTCGGCGCCCGCGCCGGCGGCTGCCGCGCCCGCCGCTGCTGCCGCTCCCGCGAAGGCGGCGGAGAAGCCTGGCCAGCTCATCACCAGCCCGTTCGTGGGGACGTTCTACCGGACGCCCGCCCCGGACCAGCCTGCCTTCGTCGAGGTGGGCGCGGTGGTGAAGAAGGGCCAGGTGCTCTGCATCATCGAGGCCATGAAGCTGATGAACGAGATCGAGGCCGAGCTGGCGGGACGGGTGGCCGAGATCCTGGTGGAGAACGGGCAGCCGGTGGAGTTCGGCCAGGCGCTCTTCCGCATCGAGCCGGCGTAGCGCGTGCGGGCCGGCCGCGCGCCGGCCTCCAAGGAGGCAGGGCGTGTTCAAGAAGGTGCTGATCGCCAACCGTGGGGAGATTGCCCTGCGGGTCATTCGCGCCTGTCGGGAGCTGGGCATCGCCACGGTGGCGGTTCACTCCACGGCGGACGCCAATGCGTTGCACGTGCGCTTCGCGGACGAGTCGGTGTGTATTGGCCCGCCGCCGTCCAAGGAGAGCTACCTCAACATCCCTCAGCTGCTGTCTGCGGCGGAGATTACCCGGGCGGACGCCATCCACCCCGGCTACGGCTTCTTGTCGGAGAACGCCGAGTTCGCCGAGGTATGTGAGAACTGCAAGATCCGCTTCATTGGTCCGCGGCCGGAGATGCTGCGGCTGATGGGCAACAAGATCCGCGCCAAGCAGGCGGCTCGCGAGGCGGGCATGCCGCTGCTGCCGGGCAGCGCCGGCGTGGTGAAGGATCCGAAGGAGGCGGAGGCGATCGCCCGGGAGATCGGCTTCCCGGTCATCCTCAAGGCCGCGGCGGGTGGCGGCGGCAAGGGGATGAAGATCGTCCGTGATCCGAACGCGCTGGCGCAGGCGTTCTCCACGGCCGCGGCGGAGGCGGTGGCCAGCTTCAACAACGGCGATCTCTACATCGAGCGGTACGTGGAGAAGCCGCGCCACATCGAGATCCAGATCGCCGCGGACGAGCACGGCAACATCATCCACCTGGGCGAGCGCGAGTGCTCGGTGCAGCGGCGCCACCAGAAGCTCATCGAGGAGAGCCCCTCGCCGGCGCTCACCCCGGAGCTGCGCGAGACGATGGGGCGCGTGTCCGTCGAGGCGATGCGCAAGCTGCGCTACAACAACGTGGGCACCATCGAGTACCTGCTGGATGAGCACGGGCAGTTCTACTTCATGGAGATGAACACCCGCATCCAGGTGGAGCACCCGGTGACGGAGCTCGTCACGGGCGTGGACCTGGTGCGCGAGCAGATCCGCATGGCCTACGGCCACCCCCTGCGCTTCAAGCAGGAGGACGTCCAGATGCGCGGGGCGGCCATCGAGTGCCGCGTCAACGCCGAGGATCCCGTCACCTTCGCGCCCTGGCCGGGAAAGATTACCGGCTACAGCGTGCCGGGTGGCTACGGGGTGCGTGTGGACTCCGCTGCGTATGAGAACTACACGGTGCTCCCGCACTACGACAGCCTGCTGGCCAAGCTGATCGTCCATGCGGAGGACCGGGAGACCGCCATCCGCCGGATGCAGCGGGCACTCGGGGAGTACGTGGTGGAGGGGATTCGCACCAACATTCCCTTCCATCGGGCCGCACTGGCGGAGGAATCCTTCCGGGAAGGCAATTACGACACCCGGTTCGTCGAAAGACTGCTTGCCAGTGAAACGGGCACGCACCGGCTGAAGAAAGCCATCGAAGAGACGCCGTAGCGCTCGCCTGCCTGGTGAGCCTTCGCGCAACCCCCTGATCCGCCTCGGTTGGGGGTCCGGCGATTTCTTGACCCGCGAACGAAGATTCCGATAGCCTCGGGCTTCTCTCGCCGTCTCCCTGAGGACGCAGGAACCCCAAGAAGTTCCGAGGGGTTAGCCCGGCCGGAAGCCCTGCTCGATGGACAAGAACAAGATCATCGAAGCTGCCGCGAAGCTCGTCGCGAAGGGCCAATACGACAAGGCCATCAAGGAGTACCAGAAGGTCCTCGAGTCGGACGCGAAGGACGTTCGTGTCCTCCAGAAGATGGGGGAGCTGTACCAGAAGAAGAACGACAACCCCCAGGCGGCGCACTACTTCACCAAGGTTGCCGAGAGCTACTCCTCCGACGGCTTCTTCCTGAAGGCCGTCGCGCTCTACAAGCAGGTCCTCAAGCTCAACCCCAACCTGCTGGAAGTGAACCTGAAGCTGGCGGAACTCCACCAGCAGCTCGGACTGATGTCCGAGGCGATGGCCTACTTCCAGATCGTCGCCAACCACTACGACAAGGCTGGCGACACCAAGGCTTCGCTCGACACGCTCAAGCGGATGGTCGACCTCGACCCCGAGAACGTGGCGTCGAAGATGAAGCTGGCCGAGCTGTACGCGCGCGAGAACATGACGAAGGAGGCGGTGCAGGAGTTCAAGCGCGCCGCCGAGTACCTCAAGCGCAACAGCCGCACGGACGACTACGCACGCGTCATCGAGCGCCTGTCCACGCTGGAGCCGGACAACATCGCGCTGGCCAAGGAAGTGGCGGCCAGCTACCTGGCCAAGGCCGACTGGAAGCGCGCGCTGGCCAAGCTCCAGCTCGCCTTCAAGGCCGATGGCCGCGACGTCGAGACGCTCAACCTGCTCGCCCAGGCGTTCCAGGGGCTGGGGCAGACCTCGAAGACGGTCTCCGTCTACAAGGAGCTGGCCAAGGTCTACCAGGACACGGGTCGTGGTCAGGAGGCCAACGGCGTCTGGGAGAAGATCGCGGCGATTGATCCGCAGGACGCGGAGCTGCTCGCGCGCAATGCGGCCCCCGCGCCCTCGGCGCCCGCGCGTGCTCCGGCGCCCGCAGCCCCCGCCCGGGCGCCCGCGCGTGCTCCAGCCCCGGCGCCTGCTCCGGCCCCCGCGCCCGCGCCGGCCCCCGTGGCCCGTCCGGCGCCAGCCCCTGCGCCCGCTCCGGCTCCTGCGCCCGCTCCGGCCCCCGCACCCGCGCCTGCTCCTCGGGCCGCGCCTCGCTCCTCGCCCACGTCCATCCCCACGCCGGTGATGACGGGGGGAAGCACGGCGCCGGCCACGCTCGCGGGCGTGTTGACGCGCGACCAGCTCTCCAAGCTGCTCACGGAGACGGACGTCTACGTCAAGTACGGCCTCCACGACAAAGCGCTCGAGCACCTGCGGAAGATCTTCACGGTCGACCCCGAGAACCTCGACGCGCACGAGCGGGCCTACAACATCTACGTCGCCGCCGGGAACACCGCGCAGGCCTCCGAGCAGTTGCTCAACGTGCTGCGGCTCTGCACGCGCCGCGCGGACGTGCCGCGTGCCCAGCCGTATCTGGCCACCATCCTCCAGGAGAACCCCAACCACCCCGAGGTGCCTGCCTTCCTCGCCGTGCTGCGTACTGAGCAGACGGGGGCGCAGGTCGCCGCGCCGGTCGAGTCGCTGGGCGAGGACGCCATCCTGGTGGAGTCCAACGACGAGGAGATCGTCGTCGCCGAGCCGCCGGATGACGCGCTCGCGCAGCCGCCGGGAGACGAGCTGGCGCTGGCCACCCTCAGCGGGTCGGACTCCGACGAGATCGTCGATGACGGCCACGACGAGGCGGTCATCAGCGACGAGGCGCTCGTCGGCGAGAGCATCGTCTCCGACGAGAGCGATTACTACGGCTCCGAGGACAGCACCTCGGTGTCCATGTCGGCCGATGAGTCGCTGGCCGACGAGGGCCTGGTCGTCGGCGACGACACGACCTCCACGAACCTGGTGGACGAGCCGCTGGCGGAGGACGAGGCCTCGTTCGCTGACGTCGAGGCGCCGTCCGCCGAGTACGTGGTGGACGAGCCCATCGTCACTGGTGGGGATGAGCCCATCGTCACCGGCGACGATGAGTCGTTCGGCGAGGAGGCTGGTATCTCGCTCGGGGACGACGAGCCGCCTCCCACGCGGCCGGCGATGCCCTCGGCGCAGCTGCTCCAGCGCACCACGGAGACGACGGGCTCTCGGGACGCGCTGGGCGACGACGACGAGATGCCCACGCGGGTCTCGATGCGCCCGCTGGAGTCCGAGTCGTTCGAGAGCGAGCCCGAGGTGACGTCGGCCGGCATGCCGGCCTACTCAGGCGAAGACGAGGTGGAGGAGCACACCACCGTCGTCGGTGCCGTGCTGGGCGTGGAGGCCTCCGCCGACGAGTCGTTCGGACAGGACTACGCGGAGCCCGGTGCCGAGGCGCAGGGCGAGCCCACCGCGGAGTCGGCCACTGGGGAAGAGGAGGAGGAGCCCGCGTCGGAGGAGTGCGACGAGGCCAGCTTCTTCCTCGATCAGGGGCTGTACGACGAGGCGCGAGAGATCCTCGAGACGGTGCTGATCGCCTTCCCGAACCACCGGCGCGCCGGCGAGATGATGGCGCAGCTGGAGGCGGCCCAGGCTGGCGGCGCGTCGACGACGGAGGAGACCGAGACGGCCGAGCCGGTGTCGGTGCCCTCCGTGGAGCCCATGGTGGAGGCCTCGGGCGAGCGCGACGCGTTCGACCTGGCGGCGGAGCTGGCCGGAGAGATCGACGGGCTGGGTGACGACTCGCCGGCCCCGGCGGCCTCGGAGGATGACTTCCAGTACTCGGTCGAGGAGGTCTTCGCCGAGTTCAAGAAGGGCCTGGAGAAGGTCGTCAAGCCCGAGGACGTGGACACGCACTACGACCTGGGCATCGCCTACAAGGAGATGGGCCTGTCCGACGACGCGCTGGGCGAGTTCGCCGTGGCCCGCAAGGGCTGCGTGGGCAAGCCGCGCGAGCTGGACTGCATCACCATGATTGGCATGCTGCACGGCATGCGTGGCGAGCACGCGGAGGCTGTCAACGCCTTCCGCGAGGGGCTCACCAGCCCGGTCGCCACGGGCGAGGCGGCCAAGGCGCTGGGCTTCGAGCTGGCGCTGGCCTACGAGGCCCTGGGCGAGGCCGGCAAGGCGCTCTACCACTACCAGCGCGTCGCCAAGCTGGACCCGAAGTACCGTGACGTCTCTTCCCAGGTGTCGCGGCTGTCGGCTGTTACAGTACCCGAGGATGACCCCATCACCCCGGCGGCGGTTCCCCCTCCTGCAGCCGCGGCAGGCGCGCCGAAAGCGCGCAAGGTAGGCTACGTGTAGTCCACGTCCGGCGAGCCCATGACGACCTACCTCGACTTCTACGAGCTCACCGCAGAGCCCTTCTCCAACGCCCCGGTCAGCCGGTTCTATTACAACTCCACCCAGCACTCGCAGGCCCTCACCCGGCTGATGCACGCCGTGAGCTACATGAAGGGCCTGTCCATCCTGGTGGGGGACATCGGCGCGGGGAAGACGACGCTGGCTCGGCGCATGCTCGACTCGCTACCCGAGGCTGAGTACGAGGCCGCGCTGCTGGTCATCATCCACTCGGGCATCACCGCCAACTGGCTCTTGCGCCGCATCGCCCTGCAGCTGGGCGTGGAGAACCCGGCCCAGGAGAAGCTGGCGCTCCTGTCCCAGCTCTACCAGCGCCTGCTGCAGATCTACGAGTCCGGCAAGAAGGCCGTCGTCCTCATCGACGAGGCCCAGATGCTGGAGACGCGCGAGCTGATGGAGGAGTTCCGGGGCCTGCTGAACCTCGAGGTCCCCGAGCGCAAGCTCATCTCCTTCGTCTTCTTCGGCCTGCCGGAGATCGAGAAGAACCTCAAGCTGGACCCGCCGCTCGCCCAGCGCGTGGCCTTCCGGTACAAGCTGGAGCCGTTCACCGCCGAATCCACCGAGGCCTACGTCAAGCACCGCCTCCGGCTGGCTGGCTCGCCCCGGGTGCCCTTCACCCCCGAGGCGCTGCTGGCCATCCACAAGGCCTCGGGCGGCACTCCGCGCGTCATCAACACCTTGTGCGACAACGCCCTCTTCGAGGGCTTCCTGGCGCGCCAGGAGTCCATCGATGAGGCCCTGGTTCGTCGGGTAGCCGACAACCTGGGCCTGGTGGGCTCGGCGCTGCCGGAGAGCGCGGGCGCGGCCAGCAAGCCGGCCTCCACGCCCGCCAGCCGGGCAGCCGGCTCGAAGGTCGATCTCGCGGAGATCGACCGCTATCTCGAGGGTCTCGGTAAGCTGTAGCCGCTTTGGCCTCCCAGAACCGTCAGGGCGCGCGTCGGGCGCTGCTCGTGGTCGTCCTCCTGCTCGTGGGGGCGGTCATGGGGCTTCGTACGCGCGTGGCCTGGGACACCGCGTGTACGGTGGCGCGGAGGCAACTGCCGGAGGTGCTCGGGCTGGACGTGGGCATCGGCCAGTGTGAGCTGGATCCGCTGGGCCAGAAGGTCGTCATCCGCGGCCTGTCCCTCTTCGCTCCCGGCACGGACACGCCGCTGTTCGCCGCGGATCTCGCCGAGGTGCAGCTCGGCCTCTCCAGCCCCTTCTCGGGCAAGCTGGCCCTGGACCTGGTGAAGGTGCAGCGGCCTCGCGTCGCGCTGGACCTATCCAAGCCCTCGAAGACCTCGCGTGACACGCCGAGCACGTGCGCGCTGGAGCCCCTGGAGCGGTTGAGGATCTC
The DNA here is from genome assembly GCF_034259325.1 of Hyalangium ruber. NCBI lineage: Bacteria > Pseudomonadati > Myxococcota > Myxococcia > Myxococcales > Archangiaceae > Hyalangium > Hyalangium rubrum. The sequence goes on from NZ_JAXIVS010000006.1 coordinate 172,870, forward strand.
CCGGCTGGCGCTCTCCGGCGCGCAGGTGCGGCTGGCGCTGCCCGACGGCCGGCGTGTGGAGGTGATGGACCTCGACATGGGCTGGAAGGAGCGCTGGGGCATCGCCGAGTTCGACGTGGAGGCCCGCCGCGGCGTGGTGGACCTGGGGCCGAGCCGAGGAGAGCTGGCGCTGGGGCGGCTGGTGCTCAGCGGCGGCCTGGACGTGGACGCGGAGTCGGTGGAGCTCAACCGCGCCGAGGTGGCGCTGGACGAGACCAGCGTGAGCCTCTCCGGGCGCGTGGAGCAGCTCTGCGACCCCGTGCTGGCGCTGGACGCGCAGGTGTTCCTGCCGCTGCGCACGCTCACGCAGGCGCGCCTGTTGCCGAAGCAGGCCTCGGGCCATGTCTGGTCCCGCCTCACGGTGAATGGCCGGCCGTCGGCGCCGAACGTGGCGGTGGAGGTATCCGCGAGCAACCTCGCGTATGAGCGCTTCGGCCCCACCAGCCTCACGGCGCGGCTGCACTACGCGGGCGAGCGGGTGCGGGTGGAGAAGCTCACGGTTCCCGTGGGCAGCGGACGCGTCGAGGTGCAGGGCACGGTGCGGCTCACCCCGAACCTCCCCGTGGAGCTGGAGGTGCAGACCTTCGATGCTTCCTTCGGCCGCATCCTGGCGCAGGCCGGCGTGGAGGGCTCGTGGGTGGACTTCCCCGCGACGACCACGGGCCGCCTGTCCGGGACGCTGCTGCCACGGCCGCAGCTCGCGGGTGACGTGGACCTGCGCACCGGCCGCTTCGTGCTGGCCACGCATGCCTTCGATGCGCCGGAGCCGAAGGGAATCACGCTGCTGGAGTTCGACCGGGGCCGTGTGCAGGCACAGGTGAAGCTCCTCCCGGACCGGGTGAGCTTCACCGGCGCCCAGGTGGAGTCGGGAGGCTCCAAGGCGAACGCGGAGGTGACGCTCTTCTACGACTCGACGCGCGGGCTGGAGGTGCGCGGCCAGGGAGAGCTGGACCTGTCGGACTTCGGCGCCATCGCCGAGCTGCCGTGGGCGGGCTCGGGTGGGACGTCCTTCACCGTGGTGGGGCCATACGCGGACGTGAAGGTGGATGCGAGCATGTCCATGCGCGACTTCACCTTCTGGGGCTTCGGGCTGGGCGTGGTGCAGGGCAAGGTGACGTACCACGACAAGGTGATCAACTTCCCGGCGCTGTCCGGGCAGAAGGGGCGCACCCAGTACTTCGGCAAGGCGGCGCTGACCTTCGGCTCGACGATGCATGCGCGCGCCGAGGTGAACGTGCCTCAGGGCCGCACGGAGGACCTGCTCGACATCATCGCGGGGCTGCACCCGAACATCGCGGTCATGCAGGGCACGATCGCGGGCGTGGCCTCCGGGCGCGTGGAGATCGACAGCCCCGTGGACCGCTTCGAGGGGCTGGCGGCGTTCGACTTCAAGGACACCACCTATTACGGGCGCCGCATGGGCAGCGGCTCGACCCGGCTGCGCTTCGTGGATGGCAAGGAGATGGTGCTGGAGCGCACCGTGCTCGAGGGCCCGCTCGGCAAGAGCTGGGTGGAGGGCACCTTCACCTTCGCGGGTGGGCTGGACTACCGCTTTGGCGGCGAGGACCTCTCGCTGGCGGAGGCGGTGGGGCAGGAGTTCGCCACGCGCATGGGCCTGCAGGGCACCCTCACGCTCGCGGGCACCGTGTCCGGCAACTCCACCCTGCCCATCGTCGAGGCGACGCTGACGAGCCCTCGGGTGGCGTTCGCCGACCGCGACCTGGGCCCGATGCACCTGGTGGCCCGCATGGAGGGCAGGGACCTCGACATCACCGGCAAGCCCTTCCGGGACGCCAGCGGCTTCGTGGAGATGAAGGTGAAGGAGCCGTTCCCCTTCGAGGCCTCCGTGATGCTGGCGCTGCCGGAGATCCGCCCGCTGCTGCCCGCCAGCACCCTGACGCAGGGCATGTCCGGCGCGCTCTCGGGCATCCTCAGTGCCCAGGGCAACATCCGCAACTGGGAGGCCGTGCAGCTGAGCGCCACCGTGGACCAGCTCACCCTGGCGCGTGGCGGATTCCGGGGCGCCAACGAGGGCCCGATCGCCCTGAGCTATGTGAACGGCCGGCTGGAGGTGCAGTCCTTCGCCTTCCGGGGCCCGGACACGGAGCTGTCCGCCACCGGCTGGCTCGGCCCTCGCGCCATGGACCTCACCGTGCGCGGCGCGCTGGACATGCGGGTGCTCGAGTCGCTGGTGCCGGACCTGGAGCGTACCGGCGGCCGGATGGAGTTCCAGGCACAGGCCAGCGGCCTCATGGACAAGCCCTCCCTGGCGGGCGAAGCGAACCTCTCCGATGGGCGGATGGCCTTGCGCGGCCGGCCCGTGACCCTGCGCAACCTCTTCGGGCAGGCCACCTTCACCGAGCAGGGCGTGTTGCTCAAGGGGTTCCGGGGCCTGCTCAACGAGGGGAGCGTCCGCGCCAGCGGGGAGATTGCCCTCAAGCAGCTCGTGCCCGACCGGCTGTCGCTGGTGGCGGAGCTGGAGAACGTCACCTACCGCTTCTCGGATGACCTGCCCGTCACCGCCTCCGGGGACTTGCAGCTCACGGGCACGCCGGACGCGATGCTGCTCGCGGGCGACGTGGACATCCTCCGGCTGCGCTACCAGAAGGGCCTGGAGCTCGACAGCGTCCTCAAGAACCTCGGCCGGCGCAGCGGCGTGCTGCCCACCACGGCGGACAAGCCGCGCGAGTTCCTGACGTATGACGTGCGCGTACACCTGAGGGACGTGCGGGTGGACAACAACCTGGCGCGCGCCCGGATGCTGGGCGACCTGCGGCTCACCGGCACCAACGTGCGCCCCGGGCTGCTGGGGCGGGTGGAGGCGGCCGAGGGCAGCCAGGCGTTCTTCCGCAACAACCAGTTCGCCATCAGCCAGGCCCAGGTGGAGTTCCGGGACCGGTACGGGTTCGATCTCGTCTTCGACGTGCGCGCCCAGACGCAGGTGCGCGAGTACACCCTGAAGCTGCACGCGTTCGGGCCTCCGAGCGACCCGCAGGTGCTGCTCTCCTCGGAGCCCTCGCTGGCGGAGGGTGATGTGCTGTCGTTGCTCACCCTCGGTGTGACCAGTACGGACCGGGATACGGCGGCCTCGGCCAGCGCGGGCCTGGCCGCCGAGGCGCTCTTCAACGTCTCCGGCCTGGACCGGCAGGTGAAGCGCTTCCTACCGCGCAACGCCATTTTGAAGGACCTGTCCTTCCAGATCTCGACCACCTACAACGATGCGACCCGGCAAGCGGAGCCGACCGCACAACTTGAGTCGAAGATCCTCAGCGACCAGCTTAAGATCGGTATGACACAGCCGGTCAGTGGGCGAGGGACACGCGCCCGCGCCGAGTACCGCTTCGACAACCGCCTCTCCGCTCAGGCTCAGTGGGACAACGAGAACAACGAAGCCTCCTTCGGCAACCTAGGGCTCGAGCTCAAGCTGAGCTGGGAGGTCGAGTAGCGCTCGCCGTGTGCCTGCTGGTGGCCGGCGTGGCCCTGGCGCAGGAGCCGTCCCCGAGCGCCTCGGAGGACGTGGAGCTCGAGGCGTCCGTGGCGCCCGCGGTGCTGGAGGTGGAGCTGAGCCTGCCGCCGGGCTCGGACCCCCGGAGCCTGACCGAGCTGTTCGAGCTGGTGATGGTCCGTCGGGGGCAGGTGCTCTCGCCGCTGGCGGTGCGCCGCAGCGTGGAGCGCCTGTGGAACACGGGCCGCTTCACGGACGTGGTGGCCCGGGTGGTGGACGTGCCTGGCGGCGTACGGCTGGTGTTCCAGCTCACGCCGGTGCAGCGGCTCTCGCGGCTCGTCATTGAGGGCAACGTCGTCCTGCGGGACGATGAGATCCGCGACGCCAGTGGCCTCCAGGAAGGGGCGCCGTTGGACCCCGACGGGTTGGACACCGCCCTCGCGGCCATCGAAGAGGCCTACATCCGCAAGGGCTATGACCAGGCCCAGGTGAAGATGACCCAGGAGCCCACGCCGGGTGGCGTCGTCCTGGTGTTCACGCTCGAGGAGGGCGAGCCCACCCGGCTGGGCCGCGTGACGCTCACGGGCAGCTTCGGGCTGCCGCTGCCCCGGCTGATGGAAGCGCTGGGGCTGGAGGTGGGCGCGGTGTTCGACCGGGCCCGGCTCGATGCCGGCCTGGAGCGGCTGCGCGCGGTGCTGCGTGAGCAGCGCTACTACCGGGCGCGGGTGGGCACTCCGCTCGTGACTCCGGAGAAGGGCGTCGCGACGGTGGCTCTGCCGGTCTCCGCCGGCCCGCGCTACACCTTCCACTTCCACGGCAACCACCGCTTCCCGTCCGCGCTGCTGCAGCGCGTGCTGTCCTACGACGGCACGGAGGCGCTGGATCCGGGGATGATGGAGCACCTGGCGCGACGGGTGGCAACGTTCTACCGCTACCGTGGCTTCCACGATGTGCGCGTCACACCGCGCGAGGTGCGCCGGCCGGACCACGAGGAAGCGGTGCTTGCCTTCGACATCGAGGAGGGCCACCCGCTCGTCGTGACGCAGGTGCGGTTCCAGGGCAACCGGGCGCTGCCCAGCGGCGTGCTGCGCGAGGTGCTCGCCGAGCGCGTCCGTGCCAGCGAGCCGCTGCCCGACGTGGCGCTGCCGCTGCGGGACGATCCGCTCCAGCTCGATGGGCGCGACACGCGAGGTCCGCGCTCCCTGCCTCTCGCGCCGGATCCGCACACGGTCTTCGTGGAGGATGCGTACTTGGAGGCCGCGGAGGTGCTGACCGAGGCCTACCGCGAGCGTGGCTTCCCGAACGCCCGGGTGAGCTTCCGCCACCTGGATCTGGACGTGGCGGGGCGCACGGCGGTGGCCGAGTTCGTGGTGGAGGAGGGGCCGGAGACGCGGGTGGGCGAGGTCATCGTCGAGGGGCTGCCGGCGGGCCTCAGCGCCGAGGGGCTGGAGCTGCGCCGGGGCGACTCGCTGAGCGAGGAGGCGGTGGATCGCGCGCGCCAGGGGCTCGTGCGACTGCTCGCGCGGGCGGGCTACCTGTTCGCCCGGGTGGAGGTGGAGGCGCAGCCGGGCGGCGAGGACCCGTGGGACATGAAGGTGCGCGTGGTGGTGGAGCCGGGTCCGCAGGTGCGCGTGGGCCGCATCATCATGCAGGGCCTGGCGCGCACGGATGAGCGGACGGTCCGCGCGCACCTCGACCTGGAGGTGGGTCGCACGCTCGACCTGGAGAAGCTGGGCGAGGGGCGGCGCCGGCTCGCGCGCCTCAACATCTTCCGGCAGGTGGAGGTGCAGCTCCGGGAGCCGAACCGTCGGGAGGAGATCAAGGACATCCTGGTGACGGTGCAGGAGCGCCCTCGCATCGATGGCGAGGTGTCGGGCGGCTACTTCCTGGTGGATGGTCCACGCGTCACGCTGGATACGGCGTTCCCGAACGTGGACGGCCAGGGCCTCAACCTGCTGGCGCGCGCCAAGGTGAACTACGTGGGCTGGAGCGCGGAGGCGCTCTCCGGCAGGTACTCGCTCGACAGCGGGCAGGACGCCTCGCTTCAGGGCTGGGATGGCTTCGGCGGGCGCGGCAGCGTGTCGCTCACCCAGCCTCGGCTCAACCTGTTCCTGCCGTTCGAGATTGGCGGGCGCGCGGACTTCATCGGTGAGCGCGTCCACCGGCCCTCGTACCTCTCGACGCGGTTCGCGGCGGTGGCGGGCCTGGACTGGGCGGCGGCCCGGTGGCTGAGCCTGTCGCTCCAGTACGAGCTGGAGCACAACCGGCTGAAGTCGCGCGGCGGTGTGCTGCGGGTGCCGAGCCGGGCGGACCAGGAGCGGCTGCGCTTCCCGTACGGCGTCTTCACCCTGCACTCGCTGCGCCCGTCGGCCACGCTCGACTTCCGCGACGACCCGACGAATCCGCGCCGGGGCCTGCTCATCTCCACCAGCGCGGAGCTCACCCGCGACCTGAGCGTGGCGCCCACCGACGCACAGGGCGCCTCCGCGCCGGACTTCCCCATCAACGAGGTGAAGCTGTCCAGCAGCGTGAGCGTGTACGCGCCGCTGGGGCGCCGGGCCAGCATCGCGCTCTCCGCGCGGGCGGGGACCATCATCCAACTGACCGACGGGGCGCAGTCGATCGGCTCCAAGCTCTTCTACCTGGGCGGTTCCTCCAGCCTGCGCGGCTTCCGGGAGGACGGGGTGCTGCCCGAGGACCAGCGCGAGGACGTACGCCAGCAGCTGATCGACTGCCGCGCCATCATCGATCCGTCGGGTTGCCCCGAGGCGCTGGAGGCGGTGCTCTCCGGGCAGGCCCCCATCAGCCAGGGGGGCGAGTTGTTCACCCTCGGCAAGCTGGAGCTGCGCCTGCCGGCCGTGTCCTCGGTGGACCTGGGCCTCTTCTTCGAGGCCGGCAACCTCTGGGTGGACCGGACCAATTTCGATCCGAGCGCGCTGCGGTACACCGCGGGCGTGGGCCTGCGCTACGTCACGCCGGTGGGCCCGCTGGCCTTCGACGTGGGCGTCAACCTCGACCGGGACGAGGCCATCAACGAGCCGACCTCCCAGTTCCACTTCAGCATTGGTGTGTTCTAGGGAGGTGCGCGTGCCCACTGCCTGGAGAGCCCTGCTGGTTGCCAGCGCCACCTTCGTGGGGAGCATGGGGTGCGTCAGCGCTCCGGAGGAGGTGAAGGCCTCGACGCGGCCGAAGTGGATGCCGCCGGAGATGAAGTGCTCGTCGGATGCCATCGCTCAGATGGAGCGGATGCAGCTGAAGGTGGGGGACCGCATCCCCGTCGTCGTGGACGAGACGCAGAACCGGCCGGGCTCGGCGCACTACAAGAGCCGGTTCGTCATGTCCCTGCCGAAGGTGGAGGAGGGCGAGCTCAAGGACATGAGCATCGCGGGCTATCTGTACGTGGCCAACCACCGCGTCTTCGGCCGGTATGACCGCGCCTACGTTCGCTATTACGAGGACGGCAAGCTGCGGGACTTCTACGAGGTGCCCTTCTGCGGCGTGCTGGTGGATCCCCGGTGGGACAAGGACGGGGAGGGGATCATCTCCTACCCAGGCCCGGAGCCGGGCACGGCGGTGGTGCAGGACTCGCAGGGCGTCATCCAGGTGGTGGATCAGTTCCCCTGAGGTAGGCATCGACCGCCTCGAAGGTGCGCGAGACCTGTTGGCGGTACTCGGCCGGGTACGCCCACCACAGGCTCTGGAAGTGGAACAGGGACGTCAGCGTGGCCACCGCGGAGAGCGCCACCACGAGCGTGAATGCCCGGGGGGAGAGGAGACGAGACGCTCCGCTCCCGGCGCCCGCATGGCGCAGGTACGCCGCGAGGAACCAGACCCCCAATGGGAGGAACTCGGCGGTGAACCGGTAGGCCAGCCAGTAATAGGAGAGGATGAGCACGCACTGGGCAGCAAAGGGCAGCGCGCAGAGCACGAGCAGCTGCCGTTCCCCCGGGCGTCCCCGGAGCGCGAGCCCACCCGCGAGCCCGAGCACGAGCCACGGCGAGACGAGCAGTGGCGAGATGATCAGGGTGGTGAGGTCGCGGTAGAGCTCCGGCCGAGGAATCATCAACGGGCGGGCGAAGCGCAGGAATGGTGCCTGGGCGCTGAAGTGCTCCAGGGAGATGCGGAAGTAAGCCCAGGCGCCGCTGGGGATACGGCTCCAGTGGAACGCGCTGTCCACGCCCTGGGGCTTCGGTCCTCCGTAGGCATCGAGTGGGGCGAACGCGAGCGGCGAGCCGAAGCGTGCGTGGTTGTACCAGAGGGAGAAGAGTCCCGCGGCCAGCGTCGGAAGCAGTGCCAGCGCCACGCGCCCCACGACTCTGGACAGCGGCTGCTGCTCTCTACGCACTTGAAGCACGAGGAACCGCAGGGCGAGGCCCACGGTGAGCACATAGAGCGGCAGGCCGAAGGTCACCCGCGAGAGGAAGGCGACGCCCGTAGCCGCCGACAGCAGGGCGAGGCTTCTCCATGCTCCCGCGTCATCCCGGAGTACGCCGAGCGCGAAGGACACGCCCCACAGGGCGGCACACAGCCCCCAGAGAATGGCCTCGTGGTACAGGTTCGCGAGCGAGCCCAGGAGGACGAGCGGCGAGCCCAGGCCGAGGGCGGCCAACGACGCGAAGAACAGGACACTACGTCCTCGGGCATCGAGCCGTTCGTTGGCGGCGAGCTGTCGGCGGCAGATGGCGGCGACGGCCCACAGGCAGAGCAGGAGCGCCAGGAAGCCCGAGGCCCGAGACCAGAGTCCGTACGCGGAGGGCGCGAGCAGGTCCGGCAGCACGCGCAAGAGCGCGGGGAACGGGCCGAAGTACATGACCGTGCGCCCGCCGGAGCGCCAGGCTTCGATCTGGATGTCCTCGGGACGGACCTCCGCCGAGCCCAGGCGGAGGCTGCGCGCCAGCGAGTCGTACGCGCTGCCCAGCGCCTCGCGCACATCCCACGCGAACGTCCCCCGCGTAACGAGCCACGCCTGGAAGGCCACCAGGCAGGCGAGGACCACGAAGGTGGGCACCCCGGACGGACCCTCGCGCCAGCGTGCATGGGCGAGCATGAGCGCCGCCCCAGCGCAGGCGGCGAGTGCCACGGAAGGCGTGGTGATCCAGGCAAGCACCAGTCCCACGCCCAGGCACGGAGCGAGCGGCTTCAGGTGGCGGCCGAGTGCTTCGATCGCGCGTCGCCTCGACGGCTGCGCACTCTGGCTCTTTCCCAGGAATTCCAAGACGGCCCCAGCCCTTAGCACGCTATCCACGGCGAGGATGCCTGTGTTACTGCCGTGGAAGGCTCGCCTTCCCTCTCGCGAGCGCCGACATCAGTTTCGGGGCGTAGGTGTGCCTCGTAAGGCCACGTATGACCCCCGTCGAGCGATTTACTGCCTGGATAGTGGATGACAGCGCCCTGGAGGCGGAGGCGGTTCGGCGCGCGCTGGCGGGCTCCTGCGATGCCGAGGTGTTCCGCGACGGCCCCTCCGTCCTCGAGCGCATCTCGATGGCGCCATTGCCCGACGTCGTCGTGCTCGACTGGATGCTTCCTGGCTCCTCGGGACTCGAGGTGTGCCGCTTCCTGCGTCAGAACTGGGACGAGGCGGAGCTGCCCATCCTCATTCTCACCGCGAGGGGGACCAAACCGGATGTCGTCGAGGGGCTGTCCGCCGGAGCCAACGACTACGTAGCCAAGCCCTATGCAACCGCCGAGCTGGCCGCGCGAGTCTCGGTGCTCGTGCGGCTGCGGCGCACCCACCTGCGTGCGCTTCGGGCCGAAGCCGAGGTGCGGCAGCACGAGCAGGAGTTCCGCCGGTTGGCGGAGAACCTGCCGGATGTCGTGGCACGCTTCGATCCGCAGCACCGCCACCTCTACGTGAGCCCGAGCATCACCCGCATCTCGGCCCTTTCTCCCGAGCGCTTTCTTGGCAAGACGAACGCCGAACTCGGCATGCCCGCGCAGCAGGTGGCCCAGTGGCGCGCCGCCATCGATGCCGCGCTGCAGGGGCGCGAGGTGTCGGTGCGCTTCGAGTTTCCCGCCGAGGACGGACTCCGTCACTTCCACTCCCGGGTCGTTCCGGAGCGCGATGAGCAGGGGCGCGTGGAGTCGGTGCTGTGTATCGCGCGAGATGTAACGGCCCAGGTCCGCGCCGAGCAGGCCATGCGCGAGAGCGAGGAGCGGCTGCGGCTGACCATCGAAGCGGGGGAGGTCGGCACGTGGGATGCCCACCTCCATACCCAAGCGCTGAACTTCGATGCTCGCGCCAAGCGGTTCTTCGGGCTCTCCCCGGACCGGCCGATGAGCGTGGAGCACTTCTTCGCGGCGCTGCACCCCGAGGATCGCGAGCGCATCCGCTCCGACGTGGAGGTCGCGGTCAAGGGTGGCTTTGAAGGCGTATTCCAGCCCGAGTTCCGCACGGTGGGCTTGGAGGACGGCCTCGAGCGCTGGGTGGCCGCCCAGGGGCGCGTCATCTTCGACGTTCAGGGCAAGGCCGTGCGGTTCCTCGGGACGTTGAGGGACATCTCCAATCTCAAGCGTCAGGAGGAGGAGACGCGCAGGATGCAGGAGTTCGAGCAGAAGCTGGTGGGCATCGTGGGGCACGACCTGCGCAACCCGCTGGGCGCGATCCAGGTCTCCGCGGCCCTGCTCGAGCGGCGGCTCAGTGAGCCCGCCCTCGTGCGCAAGGCGCAGGTCATCTCCGCCGCGGCTGGCCGGGCGGGTAACATCATCAGCGACCTGCTCGATCTCACGAAGGCGCGGCTCGGCGGAGGAATCCCGGTGCATCCTCAGTCGTGCGATCTCCACGAAGTCATCCGCGAGGTCGTGGAGGAGCACAGCGCCGCGCACCCCGCGCGTCAGATCCGCCTCGGGTTGAACGACGCGGCGCAGGGCACGTGGGACCGGGAGCGCCTCGCGCAAGTGGTGGCAAACCTCTTGAGCAATGCCCTGAACTACAGCCCGCCGGAGACGTCCGTGGAGGTGGCGACGGAGAAGGCCGAGGAGGAACTTCTCGTGCGCATCCACAACGAGGGGCCTCCCATTCCCGAGGCGCTGCGCGCTCGGCTTTTCGAGCCCTTCAAGCGGAGCCTGGAGGGGCAGGTGCGGCGCGAGGGACTGGGGCTGGGCCTCTACATCGCCGAGCGCATCGTGACGGCACATGGGGGACACATCGACGTAGCCTCCTCCGCGCAGCACGGCACCACCTTCAGCGTTCACCTTCCCTGGCGTGCCCGGGAAAGCCTGGAGCGCCAGTGAAGATCTGGGTCGATGCCGATGCGTGTCCGGGACCGGTGCGAGACATCCTCCTGCGCGCCGCCGAGCGCCTGCGGGTCCCCACTGTCTTCGTGGCCAATAAACGCCTCAACCTGCCGCGCTCGGAGTTCGTCTCCTCGGTGCAGGTCGCCGGAGGCCCCGATGTGGCGGACGCGCACATCGCCGCCGCGGCCCAGGCCGGCGAGCTCGCCATGACGCAGGACATCCCCCTGGCCGCGCTGCTCGTCCCCAAGGGCGTGGTGGTGATCGACCCCCGGGGAGAGCTCTTCAGCGAGGAGAACATCGCCGAGCGCCTCTCGGTGCGGAACTTCATGCAGGAGCTGCGTGACAGCGGGGTGATGACAGGAGGGCCCGGGGGATTCTCCGCCCAGGATCGGCAGCAGTTCGCCGCCACCCTGGACCGCGAACTCACGCGGCTGCTCAAGACGCGCGGGTGACGTGTCGGTGTAGAGTCCGGGCGTGTTCTACGCGTTCATCCGTGGCCTGGTGTCCCTGACGCTGGGGCTCTTCTACCGAGTGAAGGTGAATGCCCCGGCCTCCGAGCCCGAGGGCCCGGTCATGTTCGTGGGCAACCACCCCAACGGCTTGATCGACCCGGCGCTCTTGTTCGTCATCACCCGCCGCCACGTCACCTTCCTGGCCAAGGAGCCCCTGTTCCGGCTGCCCGTCATCGGGTGGATCCTCAAGGGGCTGCGGGCGCTGCCGGTGTACCGCAAGCAGGACAATCCCACGCAGATGACGAAGAACGAGGGGACGCTGGAGGCGGCGCGCACGGCGTTGGTGCAGGGGCGCGCCATCACCATCTTCCCGGAGGGCAAGAGCCACTCGGAGCCGATGCTCGCGGAGCTGAAGACGGGCGCGGCGCGTATCGCCCTGGGCGCGGCGCGCGAGGGAGCCCCGGTGCGCATCGTCCCGGTGGGGTTCACCTACTCGGAGAAGCACGTCTTCCACAGCGCGGTGCTCATCGATGTGGGGCCCGCCATCGAGGTGGCGCCCTTCCTGAAGCTCGATGCGGAAGGCGGTGCGGGGGAGAAGGAGGCGGCGCGCCAGCTCACCGAGCGCATCGCCGGAGCGCTCAAGGCCGTCACGGTGAACCTGGAGCGGTGGGAGGACCTGCCGCTCATCCAGATGGCCGAGCAGCTCTACGCGTTCCGCCAGGGCGAGAAGACGGACCGGGAGCGCCTCAAGCACTGGGCGCGAGGGCTCCAGCTCTTCCGGACCGAGCAGCCGGAGCGCTTCGAGCAGGTACGCGCGTCCCTGATGTCCTTTCAGCGCCGACTGGAGCTGGTCCACGCGGACCCGAAGGACCTGACGCTCGTATACCGCACCGGGCAGGTGACCACGTTCGTGCTGAAGAACCTGGCGCTGCTGTGCCTGGGGCTGCCGCTGTTCCTGTTGGGGCTGGTGCTCTTCGGCCTGCCGTACCAGGTGCCGCGGCTGCTGGCGCGCAGCGCCGAGCTGGATACCCAGGCCACGGTGAAGTTCCTGGCCGCGCTGCTCATGTCCCTGCTGTGGTGGCCCGGGCTCACGGTGGCCGCGTGGCTGCTGGGCGGCTGGGGGTGGGGCGTGGCGGCGCTGGTGGGCGTGCCGCCGCTGGCGCTCTTCACCCTCTACTTCTCCGAGCGCTGGGTGGTGCTCAAGCGCGACATTGGCGTGTTCTTCACGCTGGGGAGTCGCGCGAGGCTCAAGGCCCTGCTCCTGCAAGATGGGGAGCGGCTGTCCACCGAGGTGGAGCGGCTGGCCGGCGAGTACCGGCCTCGAATGGAGCAGGCCTGATCAGCGCTGCTGGGGTACGGCTTCGCGGAAGAGCTTCGCGCCGATGATGAGCGCCACGCCGCCCAGCAGCACCGGCACGGCGTTCACCTCGATGGCGGTGGTGAGGCTGGCCACGTCGGCGATCTTCCCGATGAGGGTGGGGGAGATGGCATCCCCCAGCAGGTGGATGCACAGCACGTTGAGCCCCATGGCGAAGGCACGGAAGGCGGGCTGCACGCAGTTGACGATGGCCGCGTTGATGGGGCCGCTGTTGAGGAAGATGAGGAACTGCGCCACGCCGATGACGGCGAACGTGGCGACCTGCGACTCCAGGTTCACGGCGATGAACATGCACGGGGCCGCGAGCAGCAGCCCCAGTCCGGACATGCCCAGGCCGCCGCCCTCGCGCTTGCGGTCCAGCTTGTCGCCGAGCCACCCGCCCGACACCGTGCCCAGCAGGCCCGCCACGGCTGTCACCGCGCCGAAGAGGAAGCCCGCCTCGGACTCCGTCATTCCGCGCGTCTTCACCATGTAAGAGGGCATCCAGAAGGCGAGCCCGCCCACGGAGAACGTCATCAGCGTGTAGCCCGCCGTGGTGGCCCAGAATGCCTTGTTGCCCGCCAGCCCCGAGAGTCCCACGGAGAAGGGCATCTTCGTCTGGGCGTCCGGCCCGTCCATGGCTCCCCGCTGGGGCTCGGGCATGAAGAAGGCCATGATCGCGAGGATCAGCCCCGGGGCGCCACCGGCGAAGAAGGCCACGTGCCAGGAGTACGTCTTGCTCAGGAACCCGCCCAGGCCGTAGCCCGCCGCCGCGCCCACGGGGATGGCGATGTAGAAGAACGCCAGCATGCGGGTGCGCATGGAGCGGGGGTAGAGGTCCGAGATCATCGAGGGCGCCACCGCGCCGTAGCCCGCCTCGCCGATGCCGATGAAGGCGCGCGCGACCAGCAGCGCCACGAAGGAGGCCGCCAGGCCCGAGGCTCCGGTGGCGAGGCTCCACATGAGCACGCCGCCCGCCACCAGCATCTTCCGGGGGACGCGATCCCCGAGATAGCCGCCGAGGGGCGAGGCCAGCATCAACACGATGATGAAGACGGTGCCCAGCATGCCCGACTGGGTGTTGTTGATGTTCAGGTCCGCCTGGATGGAGGGCAGCGCGGCCGCGACGATGTACCGGTCGAGGTAGTTGACCAGGTTGATGAGGGTGAGGATGAAGAGCGCGTAGCCCGCGCGCACGGCGGGCGTGGTGGGCTCGGCGGCGGACACGGCGGGAGTCAGGTTCATGTCCGGGAGGCTCCGAAGCGGTGGGCCAGTAGCCCCCAGCGCAGGCCGCGGTCGCTCACGCGGCACTGCTCCAAGCGCAGGGCGCGCAGGGCTTCCAGCAGCACGAGCGCGCCACAGGAGATGACATCCGCGCGCTTGGGCTGGAGGCCAGGGAGCTTGCAGCGCTCGGCCAGCGGGGTGCGGAAGAGCTGCTCCACGAGCTGCTCGAGCTGGGCGCGCGTCAGCGTGCCGCCGTGTACGCGCTCGGAGTCATAGGGGTCGACGCGGTGCTGCATCGCGTAGAGCGTCGTCACTGTGCCGGCCACGCCCACCAGCTCCGCGGTCGGCGGAGGCGGGGGCAGCGAGGCGAAGGTGTCGCGCAGGAACTTCTCGACGCGCTCGCGCTCCTCGGTGGAGGGGGGATCGTTTCGGATGAAGCGCTCGGTGAGGCGGACCGAGCCCACGTCGTAGCTGTGTCGGAAGTCCACCCGGCCGGCGCTGTTGCCGTAGATGAATTCGGTGGAGCCGCCGCCGATGTCGATGACCAGCAGCGGCCCGGCCGCCTCGCTGCCGAAGTCCATGTGGGCCGAGGCGAACGAGAGCTGCGCCTCCTGCTCGCCGGAGATGATCTCCACCGTGACGCCAGCGCGCTCCTTGGCGGCTTGCAGGAACTCCGCGCCGTTCTGGGCGTCGCGCGCCGCGCTGGTGGCGGACACAGCGATGCCCTCGGCTCCGAGTGAGCGCGCCTCCTGGGCGAAGGCAGTGATGACGGAGAGCGTGGCCTCCATGCCTTCGGGAGACAGGCGGCGGCTCTGATCCACTCCTCGTCCGAGGCGGGTGATCTCGGCGCGCTCCACGACCGACTGGAAGCGACCCTCGGGAGTTCGGTCCGCTACGAGCAGGAGGACCGAGTTGGTGCCCACATCAATAGTGGCGAAACGCGGCATTGGCCGCGAGCCTACTCAACGCAGCAGCGCTTCCAAAGCCTCGGCGAGGGTCTGGTACTCGGTGTGCGTGTTGTAGAGCTGGGCGGACAGCCGGAGGTGGCGTTGGGGCGCCTGGGGCCAGGCGGTGACGGGCACCTCGATGCGCCACTCGTGGAAGAGCCGGTCCTGGAGCGGATCCAGGAAGAAGGGAGGAGGCGGCTGCAGGGGAAAGCCGTCGGGCAGGCCCACGGTGGCCATGGCGCCCACCATCTCCTCCGGGCAGTGGGGCTCCACGCCGAGGCGCTCGCAGAGCATCCGTCGCGCGGCCAGCACCTTGTCGCGGTTGTCCGCCATCAGCGCGGGCCAGCCTCCCGGCAGCATGCCGCCCATGACGCGCAGGGCGTGGGGGACGCAGAGCGCCGGGGTGGGGTCGGACGTCCCCGTCCAGTCGAAGTCCAGCCGGAAGTGCGAGCGGTCCTTGCGTGTCGAGTTGTGGCCGTGGCTCACCGAGAGGGGCTTGAGCGGTGCCTGAAGGTCTCTGCGTACGTGGAGGAAGGCCACGCTCTTGGGCGCGCACATCCACTTGTGGCAGTTGCCGGTGTAGTAGCCAACGTCCAGCTCTCGCAGGGACAGCGGCACCTGGCCCGGGCCGTGGGCGCCATCCACCAGGGTCTCCACGCCTCGCTCGCGCAGCTTGCGGGCCAGCTCCTGGATGGGGAGCACCAGCGCCGTCTGGCTGCTGATGTGGTCCAGGAGCACCAGCCGGGTGCGCGGGGTGACGTGGGCCAGCACCGCCTCGACGATGGCCGCCGGGGTGGGGTGGGGCCAGGGCAGCTTCGCCACGACGACCTTCGCGCCCCAGCGGCTGGAGGCCCAGTCCAGCGCGTTGCGCGAGGCGTTGTACTCGTGGTTGGTGGTGAGCAGCTCATCGCCGGGCTCGAAGCGCAGCGCGCGCAGCACCGTGTTCACGCCCGCGGTGGCATTGGGCACAAAGGCCAGGTTATCCGCGTCCGCGCCGACGAAGGCGGCCAGGGCCACGCGGGCCTCGTCGAGCATCGCCTCGTACTCGCGCACGAAGAAGCGCACGGGCTCGGCCTCCAGGCGCGCGCGCAGCTCCGACTGCGCTTGGAGCACTTCGGTGGGGCAGGCGCCGAACGAGCCGTGGTTGAGGAAGCGGATGTTCGGGTCGAGCGACCAGCGCGCCCGGAAGGGCGAGACGCTCATGGCGCCCAGTCGGGCGTGAGTCCACCGGCCTTGTCCATGGGCAGGGCCAGCTGATTGTTGCCCTCGGCCGTCATGACGTAGAGCCGCGGGGCGCCGTCGCGCGTGGAGGTGAAGAGGATGAGGCGGCCGTTGGGCGAGAAGACGGGCTCCTCGTTGTTGCCCTGGTCCTGCGTCAAGCGGGCGATCTTCCCGGTGTCCACGTTCACGGTGAAGAGATCGAACGCGTTGCGCTCGTCGCGCGCGGTGAACGCGATGAGGTCTCCGCGCGGCGACCAGTCCGGCGTCTGGTTGTAGTTGCCCTGGAAGGTGAGGCGCCGCGCGCCCGTGCCGTCCGCGTTCATCACGTAGATCTGCGGCGAGCCACCCCGGTTGGACACGAAGGCGATGCGCTTGCCATCCGGCGACCAGGCGGGGCTGGAGTTGATGCCGTAGGGCGTGTCGGTGACGCGCTTGGGGTCGCTGCCGTCCGCGCTGGCCACGTAGAGCTGGGTGCTCTCGCCCTGAGCCAGCGCGTAGGCGATGCGCTTGCCGTCCGGCGAGAAGGCGATGCCGGTGGCCATCTGCCCGCTGTTCTCGAGCTGGCGAGCCTCGCCCCCGGGCGCCTGGATGTAGAGGTCCGGTCGGCCACGGCGGTACGAGGTGAAGGCCACGGTGCCACCGGGCCCCAGGGCGGGCAGCAGGTTGATGCCGCCGCTGGTGACGGCGCGGGCGTTGTTGCCGTCCCAGTCGGCCAGGTACACGTCCCGGTTCTGGCCGGCCTTGCGCACGAAGGTGATGCGGGACAGGAAGGGGCTCGACTCGCGGGTGAGGTGTTTGTAGAGCGCGTCGGCCAGGAAGTGCGCCAGCTGGCGGGGCTCGGGGGTGGGCACGGAGTGGCTCACCTTGAGGTCCTCGCGACCGGTGCCCACGTTGAACAGGCGCAGCTCGCCGCGCAGCGTGCCGCCCTCGGCGCCCAGCTGCACCTTGACCAGCGACTCGGCGCCCACGTCCGTCCAGCGCGAGAAGTTGATGCTGCCCGCCGTCATGCCCTCCTTGGCGTCGGCGGTGAAGCTGGCGCGGTCCAGCACCTGGAAGAGGCCCGAGGCGCGCAGGTCGAACATGAAAGGCTCGTCGAACTCGGCAGCGGCCTTCTTCCCGCCGTCATCCACCGAGAGGGGCGCGGGGACGGCCAGGGGCAGCGGGCGGAAGTTGGCGCCAGAGATCTGGATGACGGGGGCCTGCGCGAGCGCGGCCAGGGGCAGGAGTACCAGGGAGACGAGGAGGGCTTTCACGGGCGGAACTCCAGGACGACGCCCTGCTTCTGGAGCGCGTCACGAAGATGATCAGGGGGAGGGGAGAACGGGGAGGCCTTCTTCACGGCGGCCACCACGGCGGCGTCGAACAGGTCGTTGCCGCTGGGCGTGGACAGGCTCGCCTCCAGCACCTCGCCGATGCGGCCCAGGCGCATCTTCACCTGGGCCTTGAGGTACATGCGCTCGGTGTCGGGGATGGTGTCGGCGACGTTGTAGTTGCGGCGCACCTGGGTGGAGAGCAGGGCGTAGTAGCGCTCGCCCTCGGCGGTGGCGGAGTCGCCGTCCGGATCGCCATCCTCGGCGCCTTCCAGCTCCTCTGGTGCCTGCTTCGCCGTCTTGTCGAAGGCGCCAAAGAGCCGCTTGCGCCGCTCCTCGGCGGAGGCCTCGCCCTTCTGCGGCGCGGGCTTGGGCGCGGGCTCGGGCTTCACCCCGGGCACCGGCACCGCCACCTTCTCCGGGGGCGCGGGCGTGGGAGTGGGCGGAGCAGGCGGAGCCTTCACCTCCTTGGGCGGCGGCGGGAGCTCCTCCTTGCGCGGCAGCAGCTTCTGGTCTCGCGGCTTGCCCTGGCGCACCAGGGTGGCGCGGATGACGGGCGGGTTCGGATCCACCTTCGGCCCGGAGGTGAGGAACGAGTACAGCGCGCCCAGGACCACCAGCATCGCGTGGCCACCCACGGAGACGCCGAGGAACAGCCCCATGCGCGAGGGCCGGGCAGCGAGCATGCTCTGGGAGACGGCCGGGTGCAGGGCCATGGGCTAGCGCTTCGCCTCCTTCTTGCCGCTCTTGGGCGGCGGACTGCCCTTGGACGTCGCGGCCGCCGGGGTTGGGTCCGTGATCATCCCCACATTGGCGATGCCCGCGCGCTGGGCGGCGGCCATCACCTCCACCACCACGCCGTAGGGCACGTCCCGGTCCGCGTGGAGGTACACCTCCTTGTCGGCCTGGGCCTTGGCGTTGGCGGCCAGCTTCGTCTCCAGCTCCTCCAGAGGCACCTCCGCGTCACCGATGAAGACGCGGCGCCCGGCGTCGATGGAGAGCACCACCTTCTTCTCGGTGGCCTCCACCGGAGCGGCCTTGGTCGCGGGCAGGTTCACCTTCACGCCCTGCTGGATGAGCGGCGCCGTCACCATGAAGATGATGAGCAGCACAAGCATCACGTCCACCATGGGCGTGACGTTGATCTCGCTCATGGTGGTGCGACCCTGGCCCTTGTTGCCTCCTCCCATGCCCATGGCGGCGCCTCGCTACCGGAAGAAGTGCCGCTTGATGATGTTCAGGAAGTCGGCGGAGAAGTTGGACATCTCCGTGTCGAAGATCTTGATGCGGCTGACGAACGAGTTGTAGGCAACCACCGCCGGAATCGCGGCGAACAGGCCCGCCGCCGTGGCGAACAGCGCATTACCCACTGGCGCGGCCACCGTGGCCAGCGTGGCGTTGCCCTTCTCGGCGATCTGGTTGAAGGCGTTGAGGATGCCGATGACCGTGCCGAACAGGCCCACGAAGGGCGCCGCCGCGCCCACCGTGCCCAGGAAGGGCACCCGCGCTTCCAACTCCGTAATCTGCGTCGTGGCGGCCCGGTTCAGCGCTCGCTCCACGTTTTCGATCCCGCCCAGCCGCTCGGCCATCGCCCCCTCGGTGCCCTCCTTCGTCTGGGCCAGCTTGCTCAGCTCCTCGTACCCCGCGCAGAACACCTTGGAGAGCGGGGAGCCGTCCAAGCTCTGGGCCGTCTGGTAGATGCCCTCCAGCCGCGTGGCCTTCCAGAAGGTGTCCAGGAATGTAAGTGACTGTGCGCGAGCCTTGGAGAGCTGGCGCTGCTTCATGACGATGAGGGCCCAGGAGGACACGGACACGCCCATGAGCAGCACCAGCACGGCCAGCTCGATGAGGGACGCGTCGCGGATGATCTCCAGGTAGTTCATGGCGCCGAGCGCCAGGGGCAGGTGGGACATCATGGGGAACAGGCCGTAACACTCCGATCCAGGGTGGTCAAACAAAGCCGGCTTGGCGCGAGGGCATCCGGGAAGGCTTGAATAATTCCCGACCCCCCCCGTCCTTGAGGGCACAACGGGTTGAACGCCCGGACGCCCCCAACACACGCGGTGCCTTCATGAACTCCAGACTGCTCCTCGCATTCCTCTGCGTCGCTTCACTGTCCACCGGATGCATCATCGTCGATGACGACCACCCGCCCGCTCGCCGGGGAGACGTGACCTTCATGTGGACGTTCGCGGGCCTGCGCTGCGACGGGGCGCGGGACGTGTACGGGGTGAACATCCAGATCCCCGGTGAGTCCCTCCACAACGGCGGCCAGTACGGCTGCAACACCAACAACGTGGATGGCATCGTCCTGCACGACTTCGTGCCCGGCACGTACAACTTCCAGATCCAGGCGGTGGACTACCGCAACGTGGTCATCTTCGAGGGCTCGGGTTCCTTCGTCATCAACGGCGACGCGCGGGTGAACATCGACATGGTGCCGGTGGGCAACAGCAACAACAGCTCCTACGCGTACCTGACCTGGACGCTGCCCGGGAACAAGCTGTGCAACCAGGCGGGCATCACCACGGTGGAGATCACCCTGGATGACCTGCCGCCCGAGAACTTCCCCTGCTTCCGGGGCCAGGAACTGCCGGGTCTGCAGACGCCGTACCTCGCGCCGGGCGAGCACTACATCGACTTCATCGCCAAGGACTCGACGGGCCGTCCCCTCTACTACTTCCGCGGCAGCCTGAGCACGCAGGCCTACAACCCGGTCTCCGCCAACTACCACCTCACGTCGGGCGGCGCGGCCATCTCCTGGCGGTTCTCGGACGGCTCGGTGACGTATGACTGCTTGCAGGCGGATGGCTCGCCTGGCTTCCGGGTGGGGCTCAACTTCCGCGACGTCTTCACCAACGAGCTGGTGTACGGCGAGGAGGGGGACTGGCAGGTTTGCAGCTCCAAGCCCATCACCTACAGCTTCCTGCGGCCCGGCACCTACAAGGTCATCCTGATCGCCACGACGTCCAACGGCATTCAGTACCGCTCCAACCCCAACATCCCCAACCTGGTCGTGCAGGCCGACCAGTTCCCGGGGCCCAACCAGGCGCTCGAAGTGACGCTGTTCCGCCAGTAATCCAGGTCAGCAAGGGTTGAGGGCACAGCAGGAGGGTCGGGGAGCAAGCCCCGGCCCTCTTTGCATTTGCGGGGTGGCGTGGGCGTTGGCATCAAACGTGATAGGGAGCCGGGGTATGCGGCAAGGCAGCCACAGTCCCATCGGGGTGTTCGACTCAGGCGTCGGCGGGCTCACGGTCCTCAAGGCGCTGATGGAGCGACTTCCCCACGAGAGCGCCCTGTACCTGGGCGACACGGCGCGCGTCCCCTACGGCACCAAGTCCGGCGAGGTGGTGACGCGCTACTCCCTCAAGAACGCCGAGTTCCTCATGGAGCGAGGCATCAAGCTGCTGGTGGTGGCCTGCAACACGGCCTCCGCCGTGGCCCTGCCGGCGCTGTCGGCGGCCCTGCCGGTGCCGGTGCTGGGGGTGATTGGCCCTGGCGCCCGCGCGGCCCTGCGGAAGACGCGGGGTGGCGGGGTGGGCGTCATCGGTACGCCGGGCACGGTGCGCTCCGGGGCCTACCAGCGCGAGCTGCAGGCGGCGGAGCCGAACGTCCGGGTGAAGGCGCGGGCCTGCCCGCTCTTCGTCCCGCTGGCGGAGGAGGGGTGGACCGCGGGCGAGGTGCCGCGCCTGGTGGCGCGCGAGTACCTCACGGACTTCGCCCAGGACGGCGTGGACACGCTGGTGCTGGGCTGCACGCACTACCCCCTCCTCAAGACGGTGATCGCCGAGGTGGTGGGGCCGCGCGTGGCGCTGGTCGACTCGGCGGAGGCCACGGCGGAGGCGGTGGCCGCGCTGCTCGGAGAGCGCGGCATGCTCGCCTCCCCGGGGCCCACGCCCGCGTACGGCTACTTCGTCACCGACGTGCCGGAGCGCTTCGTCGAGGTGGGGGCGCGCTTCCTCGGGCGCCCCATCCCGACGGCGGAGCAGGTGGACCTGAGCTTCTAGGCGGAGTGCCGCGCGGAGGAGACGGACTCCGCGTCCTCGGCGCTCTCCAGCAGTGCCTTGGCGGCCTGCACCATGGGGGCCTCGGTCTTGGCGGTCGAGTTCATCAGCTCCGCGGCTGCCTCCACGCCGATGTCATCCTTGCGCGGAATGAGCCCGGTGAGCCGGGTGACGATGCGCTCTGCCAGGGAGAAGAAGCCGATCATCAGCAGCGGCTTGTTCAGCCAGCCCACGGTGATGCAGTAGTACTTGTTGAAGGGCGCCGTGTGGTGGATGCGGTGGTGCGCCGGCGGCAGGATGAGGTGTACCCGCTGGAAGAAGGCGATGACGGGGGACGGCTCGTCCAGGTGCGACCACTTGTGGAACTGGTTGGTCGTCATCACCCAGAAGATCATCGAGCCCAGGAAGGCGGCGAGGAACACCCACGCGGAGCTGGTGTGCGGCATCATCACGCAGCCGATGGCCACGGGGATCGAGATGGCGCAGTTGTTACCGTTGGTCTCGATGAAGTCGTGGCGGGTGATGGCCTTCTCGTCCACGTGGTGCTCGCGGAAGGGCCGCACGAAGGCCTTGCCCAGCACGGGCATGTCCGCCGAGCCCCAGGTATCGGCCATCCAATGCACGAAGCCGGAGACGAAGTCCGAGGCCAGGTAGCCCAAGAGCACCGCGCTCAGCAGCAGCCACGGGCCCACATGGGGGTTGCCCCACAGTTGGTACACCAGGAACAGCTCGAGGGAGAGGAAGATGACGATGCTGGCGATGTCCATCGCCCGGATCGCGGGCGAGTAGCCCTTGGCCAGGACCTGAGCGTCCTGCTGGCGCAGTTTGTTCGTGACGTTGTTCTTCATCTCACACCTGGTTGGCAGCGCCGGGAACGATGTTCACGGAGGGACGTACGTAGCCTAGCCGCAATCCGGTTTTCAACGAACTGGAGGGAGGCTCGAACGGCCGGAGAGCAGGCACGCCTCTTCTTGCCCTACATCGGCGGAAAAGCGGCCTGCCGGGCGAGATTCGGACCGAAGCAGGCGACGCTTAACTTGTTTCGCTCAGGGGGCACTGCTAGCTTCCGACGCCTTCGGCATGGCGAAAACCTTCGAGAAAGCCGTCACCGGCTTCAACCACAACATCAAGCACAAGGGGAAGGTCTACCACGTCCAGACCGAGGACTCGGGGGTCAACAACCCTCACATCATCACCCACCTGTTCGTGGGTGGGAACATCCTCGCCTCGAAGAAGACGTCGTACGCCGACATCCTCAACGCCGAGAACCTGGCGGAAGTCGTTCGCGAGTTGATGGAGGAGCAGCACAAGGAGATGCTGCGCAACCTCATCAACGGCGTGTACGACAACTACGAGTCCATCGCCGCCAAGCACTACCAGCCCGGGCAGCTGGCCTCCGACATGGAGCCGCCCAAGGCGCCGGTTGCACAGCCCGCGGTCGCCAAGCCTCCGCCTCCGCCTCCCGCGGTTTCCGCGCTGCCTCCCGAGGTGGCCGCCGCTCGTGCCATGAAGGTGCAGCCGAAGATCAACGAGATCGGCGTGGAGACCCTGTTCGGCGAGGACCTCATCTCCGAGAAGAGCCTCGACGAGGTCATCCTCAGCTACCTGGCGGGCGAGGGCGAGCAGTCCTAGCCCCGTAGCTCCCTTCCCGGGCTGGCGAGCAAGGGAGGGTCACGGATTGGTGCGATGGCCCAGATGGGGCCACAATCGCGCCGCCGATGATCCAGATGTTCCATGTGTACAAGTCCTACCCGGGCGATCCGCCGGTCCTCTCGGACATCAACCTCCACGTCGAGAAGGGGGAGTTCATCTTCCTCACCGGGCCCTCGGGCGCGGGGAAGACGACGCTCCTGAAGCTCCTGTTCTGCGCGGAGAAGGCGACCAAGGGGCAGATCCTCGTGGGCGGCCGCAACATCGCGCGCATCCGCGAGTCGGCCGTGCCGTACCTGCGGCGCAACATCGGCGTGGTGTTCCAGGACTTCAAGCTGCTGCCCCAGCGCACCGTGGAGGACAACGTGGCCTTCACCCTGGACGTGCTGGGAGTGCCCCGGGCCGAGGCGCGCGAGAAGGTCCACCGCATGCTCAAGCTGGTGGGGCTGGAGCACAAGGCGCGCTCGTACCCGCTGCGCCTCTCCGGTGGAGAGCAGCAGCGCGTGGTGATTGCCCGCGCGCTGGTGAATGATCCGACCATCCTCTTGGCCGACGAGCCCACGGGCAACCTGGACCCGGCGCTCACCGTCGAGATCATGGACCTGCTCAACCAGGTCAACATCCGCGGCACCACGGTGATGGTGGCCACGCACGACAGCACGCTGCTGGCGCGCTACCAGAAGCGCACGGTGCGCTTGGAGCGCGGCTTCATCGTCTCGGACGAGGACGGCGTGAAGGCCGCGCGGCGGATGGCGGTATGAGCGCGCTGGCCAAGGTCTCCTACTTCTGGCGCTCTGCAGCCGGAGGGCTCAAGCACTCGCCCTTCGTTCACTTCATCGCCATCACCACCATCGCCATCGCCCTGTTCGCCGCGGGGCTGGCGCGCACGGCGGGGTGGGCGCTCGACGGGCTCCAGGCCTCGCTGGGCGGCGAGGTGGAGGTGACGGTGTACCTGGCGCCGGAGCTGACCGCCGCGCAGGTGGAGGAGATGCGCGCCAAGCTGGAGACGGCCAGTGGTGGCAAGGCCGTGCTGGTCAATCCGGACGAGGCGCTGTCTCGACTGTCCCGTGAGCTGGGAGATCTGGGTGACGCGCTCTCGCAGCTTCCGGAGAACCCGCTGCCGCCCTCGCTGGAGCTGTCGGTTGCCCCGGAGCAGCGCACGCCCGAAGGGCTGGAGGCGCTGGCGCTGCAGGTCAGAGCGCTGCCGGGCGTCACGGGCGTGGACTATGGCCGGGAGGCAGTGGAGCGGCTGACGGCCATCGCCCGGGCGCTGCGCTACGGAGGGCTCGTGGCCTTCGCGGTGGTGCTCTTCGCCACCGTCATCATCGTCGCCGCCACGCTCCAGCTCGCCATCTACGCCCGGCGCGAGGAGATCGAGATCCAGAAGCTGGTCGGCGCCACGGACCGCTTCGTCAAGGCGCCGTTCCTCATCGAGGGGCTGCTCCAGGGCGTCCTGGGCGCGGCGGTGGCGCTCCTGGGGCTGTGGACCTTCGGGCGGCTGGTGGGGCCCACTCTGGCCTCGCTCTTCTCGTTTCTCCTAGGGCCGGCGAGCTCCGAGTCGCTGGTACGGCCCGGGCTGGCCCTGGAGCTGGTACTGGCCGGCGGCATGCTGGGGCTGGTGGGCAGCTTCGTCGCGGTGGGGCGCTTCTCGCGGGTATGAGCCGGGCGTTCCTCCTCACGGTGCTGCTGTCTGCCACCGCCGCCCTCGCGCAGGACGAGGCGGCGGAGCGGGCAGCGGTGCGCGAGCAGATCGCCGCCCACAAGGCCACCCTGGTCCTCATCGAGTCCAAGAAGGTCTCCGTGCTGGAGGGCATGGAGCTGCTGGAGCACATGGTGGGCTTCTCCCGTAAGCGCGTGCAGGCGCTGGAGAAGGACCTGGCCGCCTTCCGCAAGCGCGTGGCCGCCGCCGAGCGCGAGGAGGCCGTGGTGCGCGAGGTGCTTCAGCAGCAGCTGCGGCGGCTCTCTCCCCGGCTGCGCGCCCTGTACCGTCTCACGCGCCGTCAGCCCGTGGAGGTGCTGCTCACCTCGCGGGACTTCTCCTCGCTCATCTGGCGCGCCCGCACGCTCGAGGCGACGATGAAGAGCGACCTGGAGCTCCTGCGCGCCGTACGGCATGTGGCCCGGTTGGAGCAACAGGCCTTGCGCGAGCTCAAGCGCCTTCAGGGCTCGCTCACCCTGCGCGCCTCCGTCCTCAAGGAGCAGGTGTCCCTCGCCGAGCAGCAGCAGGCGGCGCTCCGGGACGTGGCGGCCACGCTCTCGGGTGAGGCGGATCTGGCCAAGCGGGCGATGCGCGAGCTGGAGCAGGCCGACGAAGAGCTGTCGCGGATGTTGGAGGACATGGCCGAGGGCATCCCCACCACGGGCTTTCGTGCGCTCAAGGGCAAGCTGCCGTACCCCGCCGCGGGCGTCGTGGAGGTGGGCTTCGGCAAGGTGGTCAACCCGCTGTTCAACACCGTCACGGTGCAGAAGGGCGTGGACATCCGCGCCGCGGAGGGCAGCCCCGTACGGGCCGTGGCGCCCGGAAAGGTCGTCTATGCCGGCTGGCTGCGTGGCTATGGCAACCTGCTCATCCTCGACCACGGCGGCGGCTATCACACTCTCATGGCCCACCTGGCCACGGTGACGGGCACGACCGGGGCGGAGCTGCAGGGCGGCGACGAGGTGGGCACCGTGGGAGACACCGGCTCGCTCAAGGGCGCCTACCTCTACTTCGAGATTCGCAAGGGCGGTCAGGCCGTGGATCCGGTCCCCTGGCTGACACGGTCTCCTTAACGCGCTGCGCAAAGCCCGTGCGCCCGTTAGGCTATTCTCCAGGACCTTCAACAAGAGCGAGGGAGCACGGTGGATCTGCTGGGAGGCATGCAGAAGGCAATGCGCCGCGTGTTGGTCGCGCGGGGTGTGCAGTCCAAGGTGGTCCCCGTGGCCGGCCAGTCCGTACACATGTACGAGCTGAAGGGACAGGGCAAGGGACCGCCGGTGGTGCTCGTCCACGGCCTGGGCGGCTCGGCCAACGGCTTCGCCGGGGTGTTCTTCGGGCTGAGGCGGCGCTTCTCCCGGGTGCTGGCGGTGGACCTGCCGGGCCATGGCTTCTCCTCGGAGTACTGCGGCGGAGAGGTATGCGTACGGGGGCAGTTCGACGTGCTACGCGCCTGGCACGAGCAGGTGGTGGGTGAGCCCGCCTTCGTGGTGGGCAACTCCCTGGGCGGCGCCATGGTCGTCAACCTCGCCGCCGAGGCGCCTTCGCTGGTGAAAGCCCTGGGGCTGGTAGCGCCCGCGGGCGCCGTGCTCACCCAGGAGGCGACCGATGCGCTGCTCTCCTCGTTCGCCATCCAGACGCCCGCTCAGGCACGTGCGCTCACCCGGCGCCTGTTCCACAAGCCGCCCCTGGCCCTGATGCTCTTCGCCACCGAGCTGAAGAAGTTCTACGCCACCACCACCGTGCAGGCGCTGGCGGCGGAGGCCCGGGTCTCCCGGGCGAGTCTCGCGCCGGAGCTGCTACGCGGTCTGTCCATGCCCGTGCTGATGCTGTGGGGAGGAAGCGAGCGGCTGCTGCCCTCCGAGACGCTCGACTACTACCGGACCCACCTGCCGGCGCACGCACAGGTGCGGGTGGTGAAGGGCTTCGGCCACGTCCCCCAGGTCGAGCGGCCCGACGAGCTGGTGTCCCACCTGGTGGGCTTCGCCGACACGGCGGGCTTGTAGGCGCGGGTGTAGACTGCGTGGGCCACTGCCGGAAAGGACGTACCCCGTGAAGGGCCTGCTCCCCTCGTGGCGCGCGGCGATCGCGGCGGGCCTGCTGCTCGTCGCTCCCACCGCGCGCGCCGACCGCGAAGACAACACCTACAAGAACCTGGAGGTCTTCGCGCGGGTGCTCTCCTACGTGGAGAACAACTACGTGGAGTCGGTCGACAACCGGAAGCTCATGCACGGCGCCATCAAGGGCATGCTCGAGACCCTGGATCCGCACACCATCTTCATGCCCCCCGAGGTCTTCAAGGAGATGAAGATCGACACCTCCGGCGAGTTCGGAGGGCTGGGCATCGAGATCGCCCGCAAGGGCGAGAGCATCATCGTCGTGGCCCCCATCGACGACACGCCCGCGGCCCGCGCCGGCGTGCGCTCCGGGGACGAGCTGCTGCGCATCGATGACGAGAGCACCGAGGGCAAGGACCTGCCCTGGGCGCTCCAGAAGATGCGCGGCCCCGCGGGCAAGCGGGTGCTGCTCACCATCATGCGCGAGGGCTTCAGCGCGCCGCGGGAGATCGCCATCATCCGCGACCACATCCGCATCGTCTCCGTGGAGAGCGCGCTCTACGGGGGCATCGGCCATGTGAAGGTGAAGAACTTCCAGGACCGCACGGACCTGTACCTGCGCAAGGAGCTGGACCGGCTGCGCACCCTCAACGGGGGCAAGGAGCTGCGTGGACTGGTGCTGGACCTGCGCAACAACCCGGGCGGGCTGCTGGATCAGGCGGTGGCGATCAGCGACCGCTTCCTGCCCGGCAACCTCCCCATCGTCAGCACGCGCGGACGCAATGGGCGCAACGCCTCCGAGGAGCGCAGCAAGGACCGCGACACGGAGGCCAACTACCCCGTGGTGGTGCTGGTGAACGCCGGCAGCGCCTCGGCCTCGGAGATCGTCGCCGGAGCGCTGCAGGACCACGGCCGCGCCGTCATCATGGGCACGCAGACCTTCGGCAAGGGCAGCGTGCAGACCGTCATCGAGCTGGAGGACGGCTCGGGGCTGAAGCTGACCATCGCCCGCTACTACACGCCCAAGGGGCGCAGCATCCAGGAGCGCGGCATCACCCCGGACTTCCTCGTGCCGGACGAGGCCGGCGGCAAACCTGGCCGTGAGGCGCCTCGGGAGAAGGACCTGGAGCGCCACTTCAAGGCGGAGCCCATCATGTCGCTGCCCGAGCAGCCCTCCAGCCCGCGCGCGCTGCCGGCCAACCTCAAGCCCTGGGAGGCCTCCTCGAAGCTCAAGGACTACCCCCTCAAGATCGCCCTGGAGTACCTCAATGGCATGGCCTCCGAGTCCGCGGGGACGGCTCCGGCCCAGGCGGGGACGGGAACCACGCAACGTTAGTTGCTTTCCCAACTGGCGTTTCGCCGCCCAGTCCGTTTAATGACCGGCGAATGGTGGGAAGAGAGATGCGACATCCTTTGAACCGCATGTTGCAGGCTGCCCTGAGCGGCCTGCTGGTGGGTCTGCTCGCCGCGGGCCCAGCCTTCGCGCAGCAACCTCCGCTGCGCCTGTTGCCCCGAGTCCTTCCGGCCGCGACTACGCCGAAGATCGGGGTGGTGGTGATTCCTCTCGATGCGGCCGCCCAGGCCCAGTTGCCACGGCTGACCTACATGGCCGAGCAGGCCGCGGCGGACGCCGGACGCTTCGAGCGGGTGCGCCTTGCCGACGTGCTGGACTCGCAGGGGGCCCGCGCCCGAGAGCAGAAGGCTCAGGAGGGAGCCGCCGCGATCCAGGAGGGCCAGAAGGCCTACGACGAGCTGGACACCCAGAAGGCGCTCGAGCAGTTCGAGCAGGCGGCGGCGGCGTACGAGGCCAGTGACTTGTCCCGGCACTTCACGGACATGAGCCGGGCGCGGGTGATGAAGATCGCCTCGTATGTGGCCAACGGCGACAACAAGGCCGCCACGAAGGAGCTGAGGGACATGCTCGGCCGCAACCCGCGGGCCGAGTTCTCGCCCAACTTCTTCCCGCCCGATGAGCTCGCCCTCGTCGAGAAGACCCGCAAGGCCGTCCTGGCCCAGGCCGACAAGACGCTGGAGGTGAAGACCGGCACGGTGGGCGCGCAGGTCTACGTGGACGGGCAGTTCCAGGGCATCTCCCCCGTGACGGTCTCGGGCCTCTCGCGGGGCGACCACTACGTCACCGTCATCGCCCCCGGCTATGCCCTGGCCCAGGAGCGGGTGAGTGGCACCGAGGCGAGCTTCACCCTCGAGCCCGTTCCGGCCGCGCAGCGCCTGGAGGCGTGGGTCAAGCGCATCGTGAAGGAGCCCGAGGACGAGGACCGGGACAAGTCGCTCCGGGAGTTCGGCGCCTTCGCGGGCACCGCTCAGGTGCTGGCGCTGCTCGTGCGAGGCACTCCCGGGCCGGCGGCTCAGGATGCCATCGCCCTGCGCCTGGAGGTGTCGGATGGCCACAACCTGGGCTACGCGGTGGGGCCGGTGCCCTCCTCGGGCGAGGCGATGGATGCGGCGATTCAGTCCCTGCTCTCCAGCGCCCTGGCGACGGATGCGCCCCGGAAGGATGGGCCGGTGCGCCACTTCGCCTCCGGAGGGCCGAGTCCGGGCCGCCGGACGGCGGGCTATGTGCTGATGGCCGCGGGCGCGGCGCTCCTGGCGGGCGGCGTCTACTTCGGCCTGGAGGCCTCTTCTCGCTCGGATCGCTTCAAGGAATTGCCCCAGACGGACGCGCGCGCGGAGAAGCTGCGCTCGGACGGCAAGACGTTCGCGCTCATCGCCGACGTGGGCATCCTCGCGGGCCTGGGCTCGGCGGGAGCGGGCGCCTGGCTGGCCTTCGCGGGCGGCGGTAGCGGGAAGAAGGAGACCCGGCCGAGCCGTGTGACGCCGCCGCCGACGCCGGTGCGTGAGCAGCAGCCGACGCCTGCCACTCCCACGCCGCGTCCAGAGGACAAGCCCAAGCCCGAGGCCACGCCGCAGAGCAAGCCCCCCGCCAGTACCCGCGAGGAGACGTCCAAGCGTGAGGCGGAGGAGGCTCGCAAGCGCGAGGAGGAGGAGAAGCGCAAGCGCGACGAGGCCGCCAAGCAGGAGGAGGAGAAGCGCAAGCGCGAGGAGGAGGAGAAGCGCAAGCGCGACGAGGCCGCCAAGCGTGAGGAGGAGGAGAAGCGCAAGCGCGACGGCGACTCGCGCCTCAAGCAGGAGGAGGAGCAGCGCAAGCGCGAAGAGGAAGCGCGCCTCAAGCAGGCCGAGGAGGACAAGCGCAAGCGCGAGGAGGAAGCGCGCCTCAAGCGCGAGGCGGAGGAGCAGCGCAAGCGTGAGGCGGAGGAGCAGCGCAAGCGCGAGGAAGAGAAGAAGAAGCGGCCTCCACTCGATGAAGACGATCTGCGGAACTACTAGCCATGCGCTCCCTACGAACCCTGTGGTGGCTTGCGGCGCTGTGCCTGTCCGGGTGCAGCCTGTTGCTGGACTTCGATCCCGAGGGCCAGCCCTGTGACTCCCAGAACCGGTGCCTCGAGGGCTACACCTGCCAGGCACAGGTCTGTGTCTCCTCGCCCGGCGCGGATGGAGGCACCGGCGCCAACGCCTGCGACACCCCCGAGGGCTGCCCCGAGCAGCCCCCGGCCGAGGCTCGCTGAACCCGCCTGCCTGCCCCCCGAAGCGTGGCCCACGGGCCACGCCGTGGCTTCGAGGCCGCAAGTTACAGACATGTATACCCGTGAAATTACAGGGTTACACCCACTCCCGGCGGCAGTTTTCGTGACCTGTAGCACGAGTGATGTTGGCATCCGGCGTGCTGAGGGACTGACCCAGGAGGAATTCATCAACATGGGCAAGCGCGTTGGAGTGCTGATGGGCGGGTGGGGCGAGGAGCGGGAGATTTCGCTGAAGACTGGAGAAGCGGTGGTGGCCGCGCTGGAGGAGCAGGGGCACACCGTCACCCGCGTCTTCGCCGGGCCGGGCCTGGATCGGGTGCTCCGGTCGGCCGAGATGGACGTGGCCTTCCTCGCGCTGCACGGGCGCATGGGCGAGGACGGCAAGGTGCAGGGGCTCTTGGAGCTGCTCGAGCTGCCCTACACCGGCTCCGGGGTGATGGCCTCGGCGCTGGCGATGAACAAGCCCTTCGCCAAGAAGCTCTTCCGCCTCCACAACCTGCCCACGCCGCAGGGCTACCGCATCGGCCGCGCCGAGCTGGACAAGCTCCAGGAGCGCCATGGGGACCTGGGCTTCCCGTGCGTGGTGAAGCCGGCGTGCGGCGGCTCCTCGGTGGGGCTGGCGCTGGTGAATGACGCCGAGGCGCTGACCTCTGCCGTGGCCGAGGCGTGCCGCTACGGGGGCGAGGCCCTGGTGGAGCACTTCGTGCGCGGCCGCGAGGTGACGGTGGGCATCCTCGGCGGCGAGGTGCTCGGCAGCTGCGAGATCTCCTATCCCCGCGAGGGCTTCGACTACGAGGCCAAGTACAAGACAGGCGCGCGCTACTTCCTGCCGCCCCGGCTGTCTCCCACGCGGCTGGCCAACGTGGAGCACCTGGCGCTCGCGGCCTGGCAGGCGCTGGGCTGCCGCGGCTACGGCCGGGTGGACCTGATGTGCTCGGATGAGGAGAACGACTTCGTCCTGGAGGTCAACACGCTGCCGGGCCTGACGCCCATGAGCCTGTTGCCGAAGATCGCCGCGCAGCGGGGCATCTCCTTCCCGCAGCTCGTCGAGCGCATCCTGGAGCAGGCGACCCGCGACGAGGCCGGGGTGACGGAAGCGCCCGAGACGGCCACCGTGCAGCCCGCCACGCTCCGCGCCGTGGGCGGCTGAGGCCCGGCGGAAGCCTACGGACTCGGGGGGGGCTGGACCGAGATGCGGTAGGTACAGGCGTGGCCATCGTAGTGCGCGATGGTCACCTGGAACTTGCCCTGGCCGAGGTGCTTGAGGATCGCGCTCATGATGCCGAGCGTGATCTCCGGGAAGCGGCCCACCTCGTTGACCCAGACTTCATAGAGGTCGCGGTTGATCTCGCGCACCTCGGTCTGAACGAAGTTGTTCGCGTTGCGCCAGGCGCGCGAGAGCCGATCGAGGGCCATCTTCACGCTGAACAGCCGCATGGCGGCGAGCGTCGCGCGACCGACGAGCGTCCGCGTGAAGGCATCCACCTGCAGCTCGCCCAGCGCCCGCAGCGCCACCTCTTGAGGGACCCCGCGATAGAGGCGCTGCGCGGCCACCTCCATGCACTTCTCCAGGACCTCCATGGGGTAGGCGGGCAGCAGCGGACGCGACAGGTCGAGCCCCACATCTCGCAGCGCCTGCTGGAGCTCCGGAGTCACCCTTCCCGCGAGGACCTCGTTGAAGAGCCTGTCGAAGGTCTGCCCGAAGACCAGGTGGGGCGAGGCGGTGTCTGTCGCGGTGAGGCTCATCGCTGCGGCCATGATAATCAGGCTTCGAGGATCGTCGCGAGTACGCGTGACTCGGGCCTCAATCCCCGCTCGGCCTCGCTTCCGGCCACGACCACCGGTAGGATCGCGTCCTCCAGCCGGGCGTCCGCCGCGAGCCTGACCGCGATGGGTGCCATCACCTTCGCTTCAATGAGGCGCTTGAGGGGGCGGGCGCCCAGCTTCGGGTCATTGCCGTGCCGTGCCAGCCAGGCCCGCGCGTCCGGCTCCACCACCAGCCGCAGTCGGCGCCGCAGCAACCCCGCCCGCGAAGCCGCCTTCTCCAGCTCGAGGTCGACGATGCGCAGCACGTCCGCCTCCGCCAGCCGGCGGAAGGGGATGACATGGTCGATGCGGTTGAACAGCTCGGGCCGGAACGCCTGGCGGACCGCGCGTAGGAAGTCTCCCGAGCCGCGCTCGGCCCCGTAGCCCACCGGCTCCGACTGCTCGACGCCGAGGTTGCTCGTCATGCAGATGACCGTCATCCGGAAGTCGACCCGCCGCCCCAGGCTGTCGGTGAGGCGGCCCTCGCCGAGGATTCCGAGCAGCAGATCGAAGATCTCCGGGTGCGCCTTCTCCAGCTCGTCGAAGAGCACGAGTGACAGCGGCTGTTGCCGCACCCGCTCGGCCAGGCTGGTGATGCCCGGCCCCACCTCCATCAGCCGCTGCGCCGAGCCGGGCAGCATGTACTCGGACATGTCGAGCCGGATCATCCGCTCTTCGTGGCCGAAGAGCGTGCGCGACAGTTGCTTGGACAGCTCTGTCTTCCCCACGCCCGTGGGGCCGACGAACAGCAGCGTGCCTACCGGCTTGTCCGGATCATTGAGGCCGGCCTTGAACCGCGCGAGCACGCCCGCGGCCAGCTCGCAGGCGCGATCCTGGCCGATGACTCCCTGCGCGAGCTGTGTCGTGAGCGTGCCCTGCTCGGCGGGGATCTCGTCACTGATGAGCTGCAGCGGCAGCCCGGTGTAGCGCGCGTAGGCCTCCGAGGCATCGCGCGGGTAGAGCGTTCGGGTCTTGCCGCGCTCGGCCTGCTGGTCCAGCCAGTCCATGAAGCGGAAGGCCTTGCCCGGGAACAGGCTGTCGCGCTGGAACATCTCCAGGTGCCCGACGACCTGCCGCAGGCCCATGGGGTGCAGGTGTACACGGCTGCGCCGGGTCTCCTGGTAGCGCCGCATCAGCTCCGGCACCTGCGAGGTGGCTGGCTCCTCCAGGCGGATGATGCGGAAGGGACGCAGCGCCTCGGGGAAGCGCCGTTGGCAGCGCTCCAGCTCACCCTCGGTACACTCGGCGATGAGGGAGATCTCCTCGCTCATCACCGCGGGCAGGAGCAGATCTCCAATCGAGGAGCCGTCCGGCTGGGGGGCCAGGATCGAGGTGAGCCGATCGACGTAGAGGTAGTCGTTCTCGAACGAGAGCGCGTCGACGATCTGCAGGCAGCGCTCCTGCCACATGCCCAGGTACACCATGCCGGCGACGATTCGCTCGGCGCTGGTGCGCCAGATCTTCGGAAAGTGCTTCTCCTTCTCGTCGCGCCGCTTCTCCGAGAGCCAGCGCGCCAGCTTCAGCACCCAGCTCGTCTTGCCCACCCCCGGTCCTCCCACGAGGAGGATCGAAGCGGGCGGCTGGCGCAGCACGAAGGCGCGCCAGTCCTCCATCGGAGCGCCGTCGTAGACCAGCGGCAGCGCCCGTCCGCTGCGCGCGCGCGAGGTCAGCTCCTCGCCGATCGCTTCAAGCACTGGCGGGGCGGGCTCCTCGTCGGAGTGGGGCCGCTCGGCCTGTCGCAGCCCTCCCGGATCCCAGCTGTGTACGAACTCCTCGCCCTCGTGGCGGAAGTCATAGAGGCCCTGCGGCTGCTCGCCGAGCAGGGCAGTGGTGAGCGCGTGCTGGAGCACCTCGCGCGCGATGGACAGCTCCTCGAGCACGAACGACCAGCCAAAGCGAGGCACCAGGACACGGTAGGCGCCGGACTCCAGCTTTCCGTAGACGTACGTGAGCTTCAGCGGCACCAGCGCCTTGCCAATCACCGGCCGCTTCTTGTGTACCGTCTGCGGATGGACCTCCACCGTGAGCGTGCGCGCCTGCAGGGACTCTTCCCACAGGAACCGGTTCAGCATGGAGGCATCGTCCATCATCAACTGCCGCACCCGCGCCTCGAGCTGCGCGTAGACCTCGGCTTCGCTGGCGCCATACGCGGACGGGGCAGGGGCGTCGAAGAGACTCTCCCATACCGGCAGCAGCCGGCCCGTGAGCCTGCCGTCGTGGTGGGTGGTGAAGTAGACGCGAAGGCTCTTGTCGCTCATGGCGCCACACTCCCGTCCGCCGGGTTCTGGGTCATTCGCAGCCGCCACAGGGCGGGCAGGGCCTCCCCGGGAGACCGCACCCGGTGGCTGCCGCTGTAGGTGAGCAGGTAGTCATCGAGTTCCAGCACCGACACGGCATCCGGGCGGGTGGGGGGCTCGAAGCGGTAGGCACGCATCACCGGGGCGGCTGCCTCGGGGTTCTCGGGCAGGGGGCGGGTGCCCTCCTGGCGCGCCTTGTGGAAGGCCTGGAGCTTCGCTTCGTGCTGGGTGATGAGCGCCAGGGGCTCCGGGGCGGACTCCTCGTACACTCGCACCTTGACGATCTCCGGGAGCCGTCCCGAGGACTGCCAGACGTGCAGGCCGGCCTCTCCCTCGAAGAAGGGGCGCACGCCGGGCCCCACCTTCTTGAGCACCAGGTGTACGGGCTCCATGCCCAGGCGCAGCATCTCCGACAGTTGCCCGTAGCCACCCGAGACGAGTGTGCCGTCGGACATGCGCGCGGCGAAGCTCTCGAACTCGCCTCGTGCGTGGGCATAGGCCTCGCAGAGCCACCGGGTGAGCAGCGAGCCGGAGTCCCCACCCTGCCGCCACTGGCCCAGGGGCAGCAACTCCAGGGTGACGACGTGCTGATCGGAGCGGGAGAGCTCCCGGAGGATGCGCTGCAGGAAGTAGACCTCCGAGAGGGCGTCGAGCATCTGTTCGCGGGAGACGACGCGCACCGGCTCGAACGCCCGCCGATCGAAGAGCCGGACGCGCTGGCCTTCGGAGCGGCTGTGGGGCTGGGGGCGCCGCTCCAGGACGCCGAAGTGCTCTACCTCGATCATCTCCCGGGCTTCCTCCTCGGGTGCCCGGGCAAGGGCCTCCAGCTGGGCCGCGAAGTTCTCCAGGTGCAGCCGCATCGCGTCCAGCGTGTAGAGCGACTCGGCATGGTCTCGCTCGCCGGCTTGTAGCCGCTCCAGGTGGAGGCGGACCTGCTCGGAGAGCGCGCCCAGGTTCTCGCTGTGCCGCATGTGCTGCACCTGCTCGCGCGCCTCGAGCACCTTTTCGCGCAGCTTCGCCACCGGCAGGGACAGGAGGGGCTCGAGCGCGAAGCCTTCGAGCGCGGGCTCTCGGGGGACCAGCGCGTCGGCCTGCACCTCGAAGCGGCCGTCCCGGGTGTAGAGCTGGAACAGCCGCATCAGCGCCTGAGGCCCTCGGATGATGGCCTCGGAGAGCACCTGCCCGACCTTCTCCTCCAGGTAGCGCTTGAGCGGGCGCGCGCCCAGGGTGGCATCGAAGGCCTCCGCGACGATGCGCCGCTTCACCGCGTCATCGGCGGACACGAAGATGTTGCGCGACGTCAACCCACGACGCGCCAGCAGCCGCGCCAGCTCCTTCTCGACGACCTTCTCCCCCGACTCCCGCGAGAGGGGCGAGAAATGCACGATGCGGTCGATGCGGTTGAAGAGTTCGGGCGGGAAGAACTCGCGCACGGCGCGGTCGGAGTCGAGGGCCACCGAGCGCGCGTCCTGCTCGCCGATGCCCACCGCCGGTCGCTGGCGGGCTCCGAGGTTGCTGGTCATCACGATGACCGTGTGCGTGAAGTCGGCGGTCTCGCCCGAGGCATCGGTCAGCCGGCCTTCATCGAACGTCTGCAGCAGCAGGTTGAGCAGCGCAGGGTGCGCCTTTTCAATCTCGTCGAGCAGCACGAGGGTGAAGGGTTGCTCGCGGATCTGGCGTGTCAGGCGGCCCTCGGGTTGCCAGGCATCCCCGGTCAGACGCGCCACGGCATCCGGAGTCTGGAACTCGGCCATGTCGAGCCGCACCATGCGCGAGTCATCTCCGTACAGGTAGCTCGCCAGGGCCCGCGCCAGCTCGGTCTTGCCTGTTCCCGTGGGGCCGGTGAACAGGAAGACGCCATAGGGTCGCCGGGGGTCGGTGAGCCCGGCGTGGATGCGCACGATGAGATCGCACGCCACCGCCACCGCCTCCGACTGACCCATGACCTTTCGAGAGAGCGCGGTGCGCACCTCGTCCGGCTCCAAGCGCTTGCCGGGATGGAGCAGGAAGTCCGGCAGGCCCGTCCTTCGGGAGAGGTGCTCGAAGAGCATGCCGACATGCACATGTCGGCCGGTGCCGCCGTAGTCCACCGCCAGCTCTCGCAGCAGATCGAGCGCCTTGCCCGGCAGCGCGGCGCCCGCGAAGAGAGAGCCGGCCTGTTCGAGCAGGGCCGGGAAGAGCGGAGGCGCCCAGATGACGCCGTGGCGGCCCTCCAGCTCCCGGGCCTCGTGCAGCAGCATCCGCAGCGTCTCGTCGGCGCTGGTGGGCCGCACGTGCAGTTGCGTGAAGAGCGCGGCGAACGAGGGGGCGTCGGTCTCCAGCCGCTGGAGCTGCTCCGGCGTCACCGTGCCCACGAGGGTGATTTCCCCGCGTGCCAGGGGCCCCTGGAAGAAGAGGGCGAGGTTGGCGTCGCTGTCGCGCGAGCGGCCAATGCGGCCGAAGGCGTGCAGATCCTCGATGAAGAGGATGCGGCGCCCGCCCCGTGAGTCCTCGAGCAGCTTCAGACAGCGCTGCTCCCAGTCGCCCACGTAGCTCATGCCGGCGATGATGCGCTTGCCGGCCAACGCCCAGACCTCGGTGACCTTGTCCAGGTTGCGGTGGCTCCGGAAGTCCTCGGCCTCGAGCTGCTCGGCGACGAAGCGCCGAAGCAGGGTCCGCTTGCCAGAGCCCGGCGGGCCCACGAGGAGCACCGGAGTGCGTCGCTCTCCGCCGAGGAGCAATTGGAGCTGCTCGCGGTAGGGGCTGCGCGGCATGCCGGTGTCGAGCGCGCCCTCCGCCGCCTGGACGGTCAGGTTGGTGCCCAGGTTGCCCAACACCTGGTTCCCTCCCTGTTTCTGTTTCTTCTTCTTGCCGGGTCGATCGTCCAGCTCGAGATCGTCCCAGGGCCCCTTCTTCTTGCCCAGCTCGTCGAGCAGCGACTTCGTCCGGGCCACGAACGAGAGCGCGGTGAGGCTGTCCTTACGGCTGGTGCGCAGCTCCTCGTGCTCGTACGCCTCCAGCCTGGCCCAGGTGCGGGTGAAGAAGGCCTTCGCCTGGTCTTCCAGGCCCTGCTCGGGATCGATCGGGAACCACTCGTCCTGGCGAAGGGGATGGTAGGCGATCGTCAGGGGCTCGGCGCGCGTGCGCCAGCGCGGTTCGAGGATCAACGGGAAGACGCCGGACAGCCGCCGTGTCTCGGCGCCCGCCTGTACCCGCTTGAAGTCCAGCTCGAGCCGCACCCGCTCCAGGCGGATGCCTCGCGGCAGCTGGAAGTAGGACAGCTCGCGGATGGGCAGCTCGCCGAGGGCGGTCCGCAGCTCATCCACGAGCTTGCGCTGCAGCTTCACCGTGTTCTTGCCCGTGCGGCTGCGGGTATGTGGGCCCAGCGCGAGCGTCGTCCAGCGCAGACCGGAGGACTCCCGGCTCTGGTAGATGGCGATGGTGAGGTTCATCGCTTCACCTCCCGCACCGCGTCGAGCTCGAAGGAGAAGAGGCCCTCGCGGTCCAGGCCGCCTGCCAGCTCGGCGAGGGAGATGTGCGCGAGCAGGATGAGCTCGAGGTCTTCGAAGTAGTTCCGTCCATTGAGCGTCATCACGCGCGCCCCACCGCACAGCGCGAGCAGCCCGTCGGCGCGGTGCTCACGTGCGGCTGGCATGATGCGCAGCTGCTTGAGGGTGGACGTCGCCCAAGGGCTGACCGCGGGCTGCGCGAGCTCCTTCGGGGACAGGCTGCTGCGCATCGCCACCGGCTTGACGGTGAACATGAGCGGGCCTTCCTTCTCTCCCGTTCCCTCGAAGCGATGCAGCCCGGCCTCGAGCGCCAGGAACACTCCCGCATTCGCTCCCTGCACCGAGAGCAGCAGCTCGCGGAAGGGACGCTCGGGCGCGGTGAGGGCTCTGCGCAGGGCCTCGGCCCCGAGGGGCTCGCCCCATTTGCGCCGGCGCTCGCTGCTCTTGCTGGTCTCCAGCGGCCGGGCCTCGACATGCCACCGGCGCCGCAGTGCATCCTCCAGCAGGGGGAGGAGCCAGCGTTCCAGGGCGCGTCCCTCGTCAGCCTCCTGGAGCACCAGGGTGATGTCGTCCCGCCTCGGCAGCATCGCGAGCAATACCGAGGGCATCCGCCGGTTCAAGGCCTGGAGCTGTTCGCGGGCGTCGCTGACGAAGGGCTCGACGTCCTGCTGTTCGAACAGCGCCATCAACGCCAGCTCCTCGGCGGCCACCAGCGCCGCGTGCAGCTTCTGCACCTGCGCCCAGAGTCCATCGAGCCGGTGGTGCTCACTGCGCAGCATCGCTACCGAGGCAGCGCCGGGCCCTCGCTCGTCCCGCTCTCCTTGGGAGAGCTGCGCCACCAGGAAGGCGATCTGCTCCTCGAGCTGCACCACCGCGTCGAGTCGGAAGAGCGCGTCCACGGTCCGCCGGTCCGTCTGCAGCTCCGT
Source organism: Hyalangium ruber (assembly GCF_034259325.1). Classification (NCBI taxonomy): domain Bacteria; kingdom Pseudomonadati; phylum Myxococcota; class Myxococcia; order Myxococcales; family Archangiaceae; genus Hyalangium; species Hyalangium rubrum. The sequence goes on from NZ_JAXIVS010000006.1 coordinate 211,624, forward strand.
CACCTGTTCGAGCTGGTTGCGCGCCGCGCGAGGGCTGCCCTTGTGCAGCTCCACCGCGAGGACTCCCTCGCGCAGGGAGATGTCCACGCGTCCGCCCTGCGCATCTCGCCCCGCGGCGGACAGCGCACGCGCCACGGGGACGACGAGGTGTTGGTCCAGGTGCCTGCGCATGGCTCGCGCGCCATAGGCTTCCTGGTACCCGGAGGTGGCCAGGGTGGCGGTGACCTCGGGAGGGACCTCCAGGGTGATTCCTCGCTGGAGCAGGCCGCGCCGCTGGCCGAGCTTCTCCACTCCGAGCCGCGCCACTTCCGCTACTTGCTCGGAGGTGAGTGCGTGGAAGGGGATGATCTGATCGATGCGGTTGACCAACTCGGGCCGGAAGTGCCGGTGTACTTCGCGCAGGTAGTGGGAGGAGTCGTCCACCGCTGTCGCGCCGATGCCCAGCGGAGTGCGGCGATGAGCCGCCCCGAGGTTGCTGGTCATGATGATGAGGGCGTTGTGGAACCAGGCCGTGCGTCCGCGAGCATCCGTGAGCCGCCCTTCGCCGCACACCTGGAGGAGCAGGTCGAAGACAGCGGGGTGGGCCTTTTCGATCTCATCGAGCAGGAGCACGCAGAAGGGCTGCTGGCGCACGCGCCGGGTGAGCAGGCCCTCTCCCTGCTCGTTGCCACGGATGAGGCGCTCGGCGGCCCAGCCGTCCATGAACTCGCTCATGTCGAAGCGGAACAGCCGCTCCGGCGAGCCGAAGAGGAAGGTGGCCAGCAGCCGCGCCAGCTCGGTCTTTCCCACGCCGGTGGGGCCGACGAAGAGGAAGGTGGCCAGCGGTTTGCCCTGCGGTTGCAGCCCGGCCTTGACCATGCACAGCGTCTCCACGACGCGGCGCACCGCCTGCTCCTGGCCAATGAGCTGGCGGCGGAAGACAGCCTCCACGTCCGAGGCGAGCAGCGCGCGGTCCTCGCGCAGCAGGAACTCGGGGACGCCCGTCTTCAGGCTGAAGAGCGAGTAGACCTTCTCGCGGGTGAGCATGGGCACCTTGCCATCGCCGGTGCGCTCCTGCTGGACGCCTGCCCGCATCTCCTCGTACAGCCGCACGGCCTTGCCCGGCAGCGCGCGGCTGGGGAGGTAGCGCTCCGCCAGGTCCACGAGCGGCTCCACCGCGTCGTCGGCCAGCGTCGGCCGCGAGGACTCCTCCTTCCGCTGCCAGGCCACCCGCGCTCTCAGGGCCTCGGAGGTCTGTCGGGCGCTGAGCGGCTCCAGGCGCACGCGCGTGAGCGCGGCGAAGAGGGCGGGTTGACGGCTCTCCAGCAGGTCGAGCGACTCGGGGGCGAGCTCGCCCAGGAATCGGACCTTGCCCTCCTCCAGGAAGGGCTTCATCGCCCCGGGCAGGTCGATGGACTCCGTGGAGTGTTGTGCGAGCAGCTCGCCCAGGTTCTCGAAGTAGAGGATGGCGTCCAGGTCGTGCGCCGCCCGCATCACCCGCAGCACGCGCTCCTGCCACTGGCCAAAGCCGGACATGCCCGCGATCAGCCGCGAGCCGCTCGTGGCATAGACCCGCCGCTCACGCCCAGCCTTTCGCTCGGCGCGCAGCCACGCGGTGAGCAGCTCCGTCTTGCCCGCCAGCTCCGGCCCGACGAGCAGCACGCCCTGCCGCTTCTCGCCGCTGAGCAGGTTCGCCAGCAGCGCCAGCTCCGTGTCCCGGCCGATCAACGGAGGGCCGCGTTTGGCCTCGTTGCGCTCGTGCAGCACCGTGGAGACGGAGAGGAGCACCTCGTGCGCCTGATCGCGCTTGAGCTTCTCCTGCTGCCGCTTCCGGGCCTGCCGGGCCTTCTCGCCGAACGCGTCCTGGCGCCGGAGCTTGAGCTGCACGGTCTCCAGCGCCACCGACTTCGGCGGCAGCAGCCGCAGGTACTCGTGGGAGTTGGGCTCGCGCGCGGTGAGGATCCGCTCCACATCCGCGCGAATGGCCTCGAGGACGTCCTGGTTGCGCGCCACGTAGACCGTGTGGTCCAGCGCGGGGACGAAGGCCCAGGTCTCCTGGGGCAGGGGAACGATGACCGCGGCCAGCTCCAGGGTGGTCGGCTTGAAGAGGCGCTTGGGCAGGTCGGCGCGCGGCGCCAGCACCTCGATCATCTCGATCCGTACCTGCTCGGGCAGGGAGAAGCGGGCGAGGATCTCCGGCTCCACCCGCGACAGGTGCTCTTCCAGGAAGAGGCGCTGCTCGGCCAGGCAGGCCTCCCGGGTGGGCGCGTGGCTCGTCATCGCGGGCGCGGCGACAGGGAACGCCTGGTGGTCGCCGTTCCACAGTTGCTGGCAGAGCAGCGGGGTGGCGAAGTCGAGGGTCCCGGCGACGTCGGAGGAGGCCATGTGGCCCTCATCCTATGACGTCATTCCCTGCCATGGCAGGAACGCTACACTTCCGGCTCATGCGCTCCCTTTCGTGGCTTCTGCTCTGCCTGCTCCTCCTCCCCCTGCCCGCGAGGGCCGCGGAGCCCGCGGTGCAACTGGCCCCGGGCGCGCAGACGGTGCTCGACTTCACTGGCATCCGCCGCATCGCCGTCGCCAACCCGGACGTGGCGGACGTGAAGGTGGTGGGCAAGACGCAGCTGCTCATCGTCGGCAATCGCCGCGGTCGCACCGCCCTCACGGTGTGGACCGACAAGGGGGAAGTCCAGCGCACCCTCGTGGTGGAGCCCCCTCGGGTAGAGGAGTTGGCCCGGGAGCTGAAGGCCCTCGGCTTCTCCTCGCTGGAGGTTCGCCCCATCGGTGATCAGGTCGTCGTCGACGGGCAGGTGGAGTCCTTCCAGGATCTGAAGATGCTGCGCCAGGCCGTCGCGGGGCTCTCCTATGTGAAGCTCCTGGTGCGGGTGGATGCCCAGGTCGTCCAGGCGAGCCTCACCGTCACCGCCGAGCAGATCAACGCCGCCTTGAAGCGCAACGGCATCACCTCGGCCACGGCCGTCGTGGTGGGCCGGCGCATCCTCCTGGAGGGCTCCGTCACCGACGAGGCCGAGCGCGACAAGGCCCAGCGCATCGCCGACTCGTTTTATGAGGAACTCAAAGGGTCCATCGGCCCACAGTGACGTACGTGCTTCATGGAAGGTCCAACCCAAGGCCTCGGGCCGGGGTTTTGTTTGACACGAACTTGACGCATCCCTATTGTCCGGCGCCATTCGTCTGTCCGAGGGTTAAATCCCTGTGTTTTCGGGCAGATACGGGCGGGGGTTCACCGGATCCGGCAGCGGCGGTCCCGTGTGAGCGCAGGTTCATGGCCGCCGCGCAAGGGAAGCACCGCGCGGGAGCACCCGCGGTAGGGGTTGAGCGTCACCGATGACCACCGTCGAGATCATCTTTCTGGGCGTGTACTTCGCCGTCCTGTGCGTGTTGGCCGTGTACGGCTCGCATCGCTACCGGATGGCGTACCTGTACTACCGCCATAAGTTCAAGTTGCCCACGCCCAAGGGCGTGCTGCCGTCCCTGCCGCGCGTCACCATCCAGCTGCCCATCTTCAATGAGATGTACGTGGTGGAGCGGCTGGTGGATGCGGTGTGCCGCATCGACTACCCGCGCGATCTGCTCGAGGTCCAGGTGCTGGACGACTCCACGGACGAGACGTGCGGCATCGCCCGCGCGTGCGTGGAGCGGCACCGGCAGAAGGGCATCGACATCGTCTACATCCACCGGCAGAACCGCCAGGGCTTCAAGGCGGGCGCGCTGGAGAACGGGCTGAAGCTGGCCAAGGGCGAGTTCGTGGCGGTGTTCGACGCCGACTTCGTGCCCAGCCCCGACTTCCTGCAGCGCACGGTGCCGTTCTTCTCGGATGCGAAGGTGGGCATGGTGCAGGTGCGCTGGGGCCACCTCAACCGTGAGTTCTCCATCCTCACGCAGGCCCAGAGCATCTTCCTGGACGGGCACTTCATCATCGAGCACACGGCGCGCAACCGCTCCGGGTGCTTCTTCAACTTCAACGGCACGGCGGGCATCTGGCGCCGCAACACCATCTCGGACGCGGGCGGCTGGCAGCACGACACGCTCACCGAGGACCTGGACCTGAGCTACCGCGCCCAGCTCAAGGGCTGGCAGTTCATCTTCCTGCCCGAGGTGATTTCACCGGCCGAGGTGCCGGTGGACATGAACGCCTTCAAGAGCCAGCAGCACCGCTGGGCCAAGGGCTCCATCCAGACGGCGAAGAAGCTCTTGCCCACCATCCTCAAGAGCGACCTGCCGTTCGCGGTGAAGCGCGAGGCGTTCTTCCACCTCACCAACAACATGGCGTACCTGCTCATGGTGTTGCTGTCGGTGCTGATGCCGCTGTCCATGGTGGTGCGCTTCCACCACGGCCTGTACGGCACGCTGTTCCTGGATCTGCCCTTCTTCATCACCGCCACGGCTAGCGTGTGCGTCTTCTACGTAGCCACGCAGCGAGAGCAGGGCCTGAGCGGGTGGGGGCGGGTGAAGTACCTGCCGTTCCTGATGAGCCTGGGCATCGGCCTGGCGATCAACAACGCCAAGGCGGTGCTGGAGGCGCTGCTCAACCAGCAGTCGGGCTTCGCGCGCACGCCGAAGACGGGCTCCGAGGGCAAGAGCGTCAAGCACGTGAAGAAGAGCTACCTGGGCACCAAGACGCTGATGCCCATGATCGAGCTGCTCTTCGCGCTCTACTTCACCGGCGCGCTGTGGTTCGCCATCGACGCGCGCATCTACACCTCGGTGCCCTTCATCGTCCTGTTTCAGGCGGGCTTCCTGTACGTGGGCCTGTCCAGCCTGCTCCAGGGCCGCCTGAAGCCCGCGGACGCCCCCGCTCAGGAGCTCAAGTCTCCTGAGGAGGGGGCGCACCGGGCCGCCTGAGCTGACTCAGGCAGGGAGGGATGCCCTCCCTGCATCAGCCTGGGCGTGGCGAGAGCTCATCGGCGTGGAGCGATGAGAGAAACGCGGTGAAGTCCTCGGCCAGGCGGTAGAGGTTTCGCTCACCGGCCGGCGCATAGCCGTCCCAGTAGAAGATGGCGCCTGGGTGCTCGCCGGCAATCGACAGACACAGCTTGTCGGCGCCCTCGGTCGTTGCGATCGGGAGCAGCCCGGCTGGGATGCGATCCCTGAACACCTCGAGGTTCCAATCGAGGTTGCACGATACGACAGGGTCATTCAGCCCGAAGAACAGATGGATTCGTCCCGGCGATTGGGACTCCAGACCGGTGATCGCCACCAGGTCACGTTCGGGGCGCCCGCCGTTCGTGGCCAGCAGGAACTCCCGGTACGAAGCGGGGAGGGCAAGACCATGCTTCGTCTCGAAGGACCTGAGCGCCTCTTCCTGGAGGGGTGGCCCTCCCTCGAACGTCCGCAGCGAAGCAGCCATCACTGACCTCCCGCGAAGCCACCGGTGTGACCCGTTCTGGCGTGGATGTCCGTCGGAACCAGCTGCAGGGTCGTTCGGTCCTGGTGGTGATGCCAGGTCATACCCTTGGGAGTCTCCCGCAGTCCCGCTGCCTTGTCCCGCTCGTAGACGAAGAGCGCAGCCTCTCGCTGAGCCTGCATGTAGCGGGCAAGCTGGCGCATCCCTTCTCCGCCCAGCCGCTCCCACAGCCGATCAGCTACCTCCGCCAACCCCTTGAAGCCCAGCTCCGGTACCGTGAGTCGCTGCACGCGCACCCATCTGGGGCTGCCTTGGCCCTCGGAGACGAAGCGCACCGCCTTGCCTCCAGCGTACAGAGCCACCAACACCACCGCCGCGGAGAGCTCTCGCGAGGCCTGCTCGTACTGACCTTGCGTCAGCGAGTACACGCCATGGCACGTGCCGGCCACCAGGTTGTAGAAGCCCAGGGGCACCCCGAACGTCAGCGCATCGAAGCTCCCCAGCGCTACGCCGTGCGGCGAGAAGGCTGCTTCCAGCTCTGCGCGCTCGATCTCATCGAGCACCTGCTGATACGGCAGGGGCAACTGCCCTCGTTGCTCCGTGTACTTCAGAGTCAGCGCGCCGCGCCTGAGCTCACTGGTGGAAAGCGCTTCGGTGGCGGCGCTGACCATGCCCCGGACGACATCGCTCGGGCGCTCGGCTCGGTCTTCCGGGCTCGCAAGACTCAGCCCCCGCTGCCGCAGCGTCTCGCGCACGGCGCCCATGGGCCCCAACGTCTGTTCCAGGTGCTTGTCTTGAGCCAGCAGCCGCAACACCTGCTGGATGTCATCCGTGAAGGCCGAGTGGAGGAGGAAGAGTGCGAACACCTGAGCCCGGCTGGCGCCGTACTCCCGCGTGGCGGTGACGAGGAAGGCGGCCCGCTTGCGGTTGAGGTTTTCGGCTCCTGCCCGTAGGGGCCCCAGGGTGCCGAGCCGCACAGCGGACCAGTCATCCAGCCCGTCAACCAGCCGGGCCATGTCCACCCCGCGCTGCAACTCGATGAACTCCGCGGGGGAGGTGCATGCCAGGAAAGGGGAGAGTACGTCCTCACCGGAGGACAGCTCGGGCCAGCCCCGAGGCACCGGCTGCCCTCCGCAGGAAGGAGGACCCTCCTGGGAGGGGAGCGCTCCCAGGAGCACCGTGTCAGGCCAGGCGCGAGAGCGCCCGCCGCGCAGGGACGGCTCGGGTCCAGCGCAACCGGCGATGGTCCAAGCCATCGTCGCCGCCAGACCCAGCAAGAACTTCCAACGCACGGACGCTCCCCTCACCTGGGTGAACGTCCCAGCGTCTCGCGATTGGGCTCAGAGCGCCAGCGGCCAGCGTCAGGCCGGGGCCCGGGGCAGGGTGTCCACGTTGGCCCGCCGGGGCAGGGGAACGAAGAGGCTCTTGAGCCCATAGGCGGCGAAGGCGGCGAGCAGATCCGGCCGCAGCAGCGCCGCCATTCCCCGCCTCATGTGCATCACCTCGTAGAACTGGCGGCAGGCCAGTGTGCTCACCGAGGTGAGGTCGATCAGCGTCCCGAACGCCCAGTGCAGCAGCCCCAGCCCCGGGAAGCGCTGGCCCTGCGCCTGCGGGTACTTCAGGTCCATCGTCGTGCCCATCATCCAGGGGATGGAGAGCAGCTGGGAGAGCTTGCGCTGGAACCGCCGCGACAGCCCTTGCATCGTCCCCGGTGAGGCGCGCTTGTGCTCCACGAGCGTCTGCCCCAAGAGCTGCGCGCTCAGGCTGCAGACCGTCATCCCCTGGCCGTACACCGGGTTGAGCGCGCAGACCGAGTCGCCCAGCAGCACGAAGGCCTCCGGGAAGTTCTCCATCCGCTCGTAGTGCAGCATCCGGCTCGAGGGGATCTTATGCACCACCGCCTCCGTGAGCGGCTTCGCGTCCCGGATGGCCTCGTAGATGTCGGGCTGAGGCAAGGAGCGCGCGAACTCCAGGAAGCCCTTGTCGTCCCTCGGCGGGTCGTCGCCGAAGTAGCCATGGAGCGTGACGAGCCAGCGTCCCCCCTCCACGCGCGCGATGAAGCCCCCGCGCGATTGCTCCGGCGCCCGAGGGAACATGGCCATCATCTTCCAGTCACCCCGGTAGTTCGGAGGCGGCTCGAAGAACCGGCTCGTGTACGCCAGCCGCAGGCGGATCTCCTCCTCCTCGGGCTTGCCGTAGCCGAGCGCCTCCAGCCACGACGCGGCGCGAGAGCCCCGGCCTCCCGCGTCCACCACGAGGTCCGCCATGAGGGTCTCCTCTCCCTCGGGCGTCTTGAAGCGCACGCCCATCACGCGGGTGTGCGCGGGATCCGTGATGAGCCCCTCCACCGCGCAGCTCGAGCGCAGCTCCACCTGCGGGAGCGCGGCGACGCGGCCTCGCACCTTCCACTCCAGCCAGGTGCGGGTGCAGAGGATGAGCTCGATTCCGCTGATGTAGCGCGTCTTCCACGAGCCCGCCGTGTACCAGGCCGCGTCGCGCCCCATGTCCATGCGCTCCGCGCCCTCGGAGTACATCTCCCGCATCAGGCCGGGGAACAATGTTTCGAGCACGTGGAGCCCTGCGTCCAACAGGCCGTGGGCGTGTCGCCCTTGAGGCACTCCCTTGCGAGCCTCGGGCCCGTTGGGCTCTGGGTCTCGCTCGAGGATGATCACCTGCTCGAAGTGGTCTGACAGCACTCGGGCGCCCAACAGGCCCGCCATGCTGCCGCCAATGACAATGACTCGTCCGAATCGCTTCTCACTCCGCATGGACTTCCCCCTGGTGCGCGAAGATACGCACAAGGTTACGGCACTCTGACCCTACTTGTGGAGTTCCCCTCGTACGAATGCCCCTCTGGGTATTCCTCTACCCATGCCAAGTGAGTGCCTGTCCCCCATTTGCTGAGGACCCATTCAAAGGTGGGCACTGAAGAATCACCGCCACTGGCACTGCTCGATTCCTGCTGCGGTGCTCGAGGCGAACGCGCTTCTTGCCTGTTCGGGGAGCAGGCTCCAGTCGAGCCGAAGCTCTTCACCCACGGCAGCACTGCGATTCGCGTGGGCTCCCGGGCGATCTCACCCGAGGGATGGACCGCCTCCGGTCGCATCGGGTCCTGAAGGACACCCCTATCCCCGCCTGCTCGAGCAGCACTTTGTGTGAAGTGTCGCCTGGCGGAAGGACTGGGAGTGACACGCCTGGTGCTGGCGCTCAGGGAGTGAGCGCCGTCGCTGCGCCTGCCTCAGGGCATTCCGGCGTCAGGCACTCCCGCGTCGGGAGCACCCCGGCGCAGCACCTGCTCCGTCCACTTCGGGGGAGCGCCACTCGGAGGCGGGCGGCACGCCTCGTCCAGGGCCGTGCTCGTCACCGTGCGCAGCTTCAGGCTGTCGTCCGCGCAGGCCGTCACCTCCGTGGGGAATTTCACCGGGCACGGGTTGCCGGAGACGTTGAAGCCCGTGGCGCGCGTCTCCCCCACGAAGCCCTGGGGCGTGCGTGAGAGCACCAGGTTGATCCCTCCCGCGTCCGGAGAGCCGCCCACGCCGCCATCCAGGCGCGCGCTCACCACGGTGAGGGACAGGGTGCGCCCGTCATCCTCCGCGACGTAGCGGAAGGCGGGGTTGCCCACATGGTGGTATTCCCCCGCTTGACTGCTCTCGCAGCCGGAGGGAATGCGCACCGGCTCCGGCTGGGTCCCTCCGGAGGAAGGGGACCTGGCAGGGCAGGCCAGGAGGGTGGCGAAGGGCAGGGCACCGAGGACGAGGAGGGAACGCAAGGAAAGAGACATGGGCGCGCATCTTTCATCACCCCGTCTTCCGGTGGCACAGCGTTTGACCCCCCCGTTTCGACTCTCTAACCTTCTGTCCGCCATGTCCCTTCGCCGCGCCGCCGTCTTCGCCCTGCTGGCCGCCCTGGTGGCCCCCCCGGCCCTCGCCCAGGACGATGATCTCCTCGTCCCCATCGAGGCGACTCCGAAAGAGTCCAAGCCCAAGCCCAAGCCGGCCAAGCGTCGCCCGGCCAAGAAGCCCGCGAAGAAGCCCGCCACGGCGCAGAAGCCGCCTCCGGCCCCGGCTCCCGAAGACGACCTGCTCGTCCCCATCGCCGCTGGCAAGACGGAGCTGCTCGTGCGGCTGGGCGGGGGCGTGAAGGGTGCGCGCCTCCTGGTCGACAACAAGGAAGTGGGAGCGCTGCCCCAGGGCGCGTTCACCGTGGAGCCGGGCGAGCACCTCGTGGTCGTCCGCCGGCCGGGCTTCGCCGAGTTCTCCCGCCGCATCAACGTCGAGAAGGGCAAGACGGCCGAGCTCTCCGTGGCGCTCGACGCCGTGGCCGGCGTGGTGAGCGTGAACGCGGACGTGCCCGGCGCCAAGGTCTCCATCGACGGGCAGCCCCGGGGCCAGGTACCGCTCGCGAACGTGGAGCTCAAGCCGGGCTCGCATGAAATCGTCGTCAGCCGCGAGGGCTTCGAGTCCGACGTCAGCCGCATCGCGGTCCGCGCGGGCCGCGACTACACCGTCAGCGCCCACCTGAAGCCCGTAGAGGGCAGCAAGCCCCCCGTCGTGGCCAGCGCGGATCGCCCGCAGCAGCCGGTGCTCACGCCCACCACTCCGACGGTGGACCCCCTGACGCCGGTGGCTCCGCCCGAGGAGCCCTCCGTGAGCGAGGACCGGCCGTGGTTCAAGCGTTGGTATGTCTGGGCCGGCGTGGGCGCGGTGGTCGCCGCCGCGGCCGCCGGCACGGTGGTGGCCACCCAGGGGGGTTCCGCCCGGCCGCTGAGTCCGGAGGAGGTCTGCGGTGGGACGTGCGACGGCACCCTCAACGGCGTCGTCCGGTTCCGATGACCTGCTGACTACTGGCCGCGCAGGTCGTCCTCGGTGGCGCGGTTGGGGGACTCGAGCAACAGGAACACGTTGCTCACCCGGCCGACCCCCGAGTAGTCGAGCACGGTGGCGCGCACCTTGAAGGGCGCGCTCTCGGGCAGCAGGTTGGTGACGTCCACCTCGCCCGCCTCGAAGGCGAAGGACATGCGGCCCACACTGTCCACCCGCTCACGGCCGATCAGCACGCCGTCGGTGAAGCCCACCGCGCCTCGGTTGAGCACCTGGCCCTTGTCGCCGAGCACCTCGAGCAGGATGAAGTTGTCCACCGAGAAGCCCTCCTTGCCCGCCGCGTCGCCGTAGAGGCGCGCCCGTGCTCCCTCCAGCCGCAGCAGCGCTGTCTCTCCCGTGGCCACCACGCGCGGGGTGCGCTCGAAGTCGCGCGTGTCGATCTCCACATCCTCGCGCCGGGCTTCGATCTGCGAGGTCTCCCGCTCGGCCGTGTCCGCCAGGAGCTGCAGCGCTCGCGGAGGCCCGCTCCGGGTGGGGGTTGCGGGCACTTGTTTCATGCACGCGAGAAAGGAAGCAGCCACAGCGGCGAGGAAGAGTGTTCGGGCGGTCATTGACTACAGGGTTGTAGCGAGCGCTTCGCGGAAGGGTCAACTAGCATTGCCCCCATGGCGCTCGCTCCTCGATGGTGGGTCCCCGTGCTGCTGCTCCTCTCGGCTCCGGCCCTGGCCGGAGGCTCACCCGAGGTGCAGCTGTGTCTGCAGCACCTCAAGCCCGCCGAGAAGGAGCGCGCCACGAAGGTGCTCGGCTCGTTGGAGGAGCTGCCGCTCTATCGGGTGCAGCTCGAGGTGGATCCGGCGAAGCGCGAGGTGAAGGGCCGGGTGCAGGTGGAGGTTCGCGCCAAGGGGCGCACGCGCTCCGAGGTGTTCCTGCGGGTGACGCCGAACGCCGCCACGGGCAAGGCGGTGGTGCTCTCGGAGCCCAAGGTCGACGGCAAGCCGGTGACGATGGAGCGGCCGGAGCCCACGTTGATCCGACTGCCGCTCGATCCTCCCCTGGAGCCCGGCGCGATGGCGACGGTGGAGGTGATGCTGCAAGCCCGCGTGCCGGCGGCGAAGAAGAACGTCGGCTCGCTCCTGGGGGCGCTCGGCAGCTCGGGGCCTCCGGGGGATTATGGGGCTTTCTCGGCCACCAGTGACTTCGTCAGCCTGGTGGGCATCGTCCCGATGATGCCGCCGATGAACCCGGACGGTACGCCGTGGGCGGGGCCCTCGGGGATTGGCGATCTGGCGCTCTATGACCCCTCGAACGTGCTGGGCACCATCACCGTCCCGGCGGGCTGGGACGTGCATGCCACGGGCGTGGCGATGGGCGAGGTGCCGGAGAAGAGCGGCATGCGGCGCTACAGCTTCGCCTCGGCGCTGGTGCGGGACTTCCCGGTGTTCGTCTCGCGTGGCTACCAGAGCGCCTCGAAGACGGTGGAGGGCGTCACCGTCGAGAGCTTCTACTCGGCCCGGAACGCGGCGGTGGGCAAGCGCGTGCTGCAGTACGCGGCCTCGGCCATCTCGGAGTTCGACAAGCGGCTGGGGCCTCTGCCCTACAAGCACTTCCGCGTGGTGGAGGCGCCGCTGTCCGATGGCGCGGGCGGCATGGAGTTCCAGGGACTCATCACCGTGGGCACCTCGCTGTACCGGGGCGCGACGGACCCCAACAGCATCTTCGAGGGAGTCCCTGGCATGGAGATGCTGCAGGGGATGATGCAGGGGATGGCGGCGCAGGGTGGGGGATCGTTCGGAGATGATGCGAGCCCGTTCGCCAACATGGCGAAGACGCTCGAGCGCACGCTGGAGTTCACCGTCGCGCACGAGGTGGGGCACCAGTACTTCGCGGGCCTGGTGGGCACGGACCCCATCAAGGACCCGGTGGCGGACGAGGCGCTCACGCAGTACGCCTCGGTGCTCTACTTCGAGTGGGCGCATGGCAAGGCGGCGGCGGAGTCGCTGCGGCAGGAGGCGCTGGTTTCCTCCTATCACCTGTACCGCATGTCGGGAGGGGAGGACGGGCCCGCGCACCGGCCCACCGAGACGTTCTCCAGCTCGATGGAGTACGGCGCCATCGTCTACGGCAAGGCGCCGCTGATGTACCACGCCGCGCGCAAGCTGGTGGGGGACGACGCCTTCCAGCGGGCGCTGCGCTCGTACGTGGACACCTATCGCTACAAGTGGGCGTGCGCGGACTGCTTCCGGAAGGAGCTGGCCAAGGCGAACCCTTCGCATGCCGGGGCGCTGGAGCGGCTCCAGGACCGGTGGTGGGAGCAGGCCCACGGGGATGAGGACCTGGGCGCGCCCACGCTCGAGTCGCTCATGGGCGGCATGGGGGACATGAAGATCGACCCCGAGACCCAGAAGCTGCTGGAGCAGATGCTGGGCCCCATGCTGGGCCAGTAGCGCCCATGAGTATTCACAGGAAGGTGCTGTGGGGCTGGGCGCTCGGAGTGCTGCTCTGCCTGCCCCAGGCCTTGTATGCGGCAGTGCCGACTCCTCCTGTGGTGGAGGCACTCCCCGCTGTTACCGAATCCACGCGCGCCCGGATGCTGGCCCTGCTTGCGCAGGGCAACGTTCCCGGCGCCATCGAGATGTGGAAGGTCCACACCGGGCGCGAAGTCCCCAAAGCCCTGCGGGCCATGCAGAATGCCTACGGAGCGGCCAATCAGGTGGCGGGGACCTGCATCGGGAACTGATGGGGCATGGGGGGAACACCGCTGGTGCAGACGGTGGAGAGTCTATGACGGCGAGATCTCAGCCCCGCTCCAAGCGTTCGGTCTTCCTGCTCGACGTCCTCCTGGAGATCCGGGAGGAGGCCAGGCGCGGACGGCCCATGTGGCTCTTCTTCGGCGCCGAGCAGTTCGATGCGATGGTCGCGTACATCACGGGCTACATCTCCTGCTGCCACCGCAACGGTTTTCAGGACCGGGAGTGGGGCGCGTTCATGGCGTGGCTGCGGGACGTGCGCAAACGCATGCCCGAGGGCTGGGCGCGCAAGTACGTCGAGGACGCTGGTGGCGACCACGTGAAGGCGATGGTGAAGTTCCTGGACTACGTCGCGGAGTTCCGCGACCTGCCCGCTAGTCGAAGAGCGCCTTCACGAACTCGCGGGGCTCGAACCGGCGCAGGTCGGCGATCTTCTCGCCGACGCCCACCCACACCACCGGAATCTTGAGCTCGTCGCAGATGCCGATGATGACGCCGCCCTTCGCTGTGCCGTCCAGCTTGGTGAGCGCGATCGATGTGACGCCCACCGCCTCCTGGAATTGCTTGGCCTGCTGAATGGCGTTCTGTCCGTTGGTGGAGTCCAGCACCAGCAGCACTTCGTGAGGGGCGCCTGGCAGCGCCTTGCCCATCACCCGGTGTACCTTCTTCAGCTCCTCCATCAGCGGAGCCTTGGTGTGCAGCCGGCCCGCCGTGTCCGCGATGACCACGTCGGCCCCTACCTCTCGGGCCTTCTTCACCGCCTCGAACACCACCGCGCCCGGATCCCCGCCTTCCTCGCCCTTGATCAGCTCCGCCTTGGCGCGATCGGCCCACACGTCCAGCTGCTCCGTGGCCGCTGCGCGGAAGGTGTCTCCCGCCGCCAGCACCACCTTCTTGCCCTGACCGGTGAGCTGCGCCGCCAGCTTGCCGATCGTCGTCGTCTTTCCCGCGCCGTTGACGCCCACCACCATCACCACGTGCGGCGGCCCGCCGCCCTCCAGCGAGCGCGGCACCGGTAGGTCGACAATTCTCGCCACCTCGTCGCGGATGAGGCCCTTCATTCGCTCGGGGTTGCTCAGCTCGTTGCGCTTGAGCTTCTCGCGCGCCACCTCCACCAGGTTCGAGGCCGTGCGCACGCCGATGTCCGCGGTGAAGAGGATCTCCTCCATCTCCGCCAGCACCGACTCGTCCACCTGGCGGTTCTGCCCGAACAGGCCGTTGAGCCGGGCCATGAAGCCTTGGCTCTTCGTCTTGTCCAGGCCCTGCGCCAGCGTCTTGCCGGCCTCGGCCTGCAGCTTGGCTCGCTCGGCCGCAGCCTCCGCCTGCCGGGCTGCCTCCGCCTCCGCCTCCGCCTGGGCCTTCTGCTCCGCCAGCAGCCGCTCGGCCTCCTCGCGCTCGCGCTTCTTGCGCTCCCGGGACTCCTCCTCGAGCGCCTTCTTGGCGCGGTACTCGGCGCGCTTCTCTTCCTCCTCCTGCTCCTTGAGCGCCCGGACTTGCGCCTCCAGGCGGGCGCGCTCGGTGGCATCCTTGGTCGTCTGGGCAGCGCGGGCAGCCTCCTCGCGCTGGCGGGCCAGGGCTTCGGCGCGGGCATGGGCCGCGTCGGCCTCGCGCTGGCGGGCCAGCTCCGCCTCCGTCTTCGGCAGCTCTACCCGGAGCTGCGGCGTCTCGGCGGGCAGCGTGGGCTTCTCGGCCTCGATGGGCTTCGCCGGCTTACCGGGCTCGGGCGCGCGGCGCGGCTTGAAGAAGAGCTTGCGCAGCGCCAGCAGCATCAGCACCGCGAAGAGCGCCAGCACCCCGTAGCCCACCACGGTGGACACGGGGCTGGCCTCGGGGGCCGGCACCCCCGTCTCGGTACCCGGAGGGAGGCCCGGCGTCGTCGGCTCCGGCGGAGCCGGAACGGGAGCGGGGACCGGCACCTGCGCGGCGAGGACGTCCAGGAAATTCGGAGTCTTCATAGGGCGCACCGCTTATACCAATCCCCTGGTGGATGCAGCGCCCGTGGACCGGTAAAAACCGCTCCACCATGCGCCTTCCGTCTCTTTGTCACCTCCTGCCCAGCCTGTTGCTCTGTGCCTGCATCGTCGAGGCTCCCGGAGGCGCCAGCGAGGCCGAGCGGCGCCAGGCCACCGTGCAGCAGGTGCCGCCGCTGTCCATCAAGAGCGGCGCCAACCTCGGCGGGAAGGTGGAGATCGCCGGCGCCTCGGTGCAGCCGGGCAGGGTGGTGCCGGGCGAGCCGGCCCGCATCACCGTCTTCTTCAAGGTGCTCCAGGCCATCCCCGAGGACTTCACCGTCTTCGTCCACGTGGAGGACGCCGAGGGGCGCATGGAGCGGATGAACCTCGACCACAAGCCCGCGGGTGGCCTCTACCCCACGACCCAGTGGCGGCCCGGGGAGACGGTGAAGGACGAGTTCTCCCTCTACCTGCCGCCCGACACCCAGGCGCGCAATGTCGTCATATGGATGGGGCTCTGGGACGCGCGCACCGACGCCCGCATGCCGCTCACCAACCCGGAGGCGGTGCGCAATGACGGACGCCACCGCCTGCTGCTGGCGCAGGTGCCCGTGGCGACACGCTGAAGGGAAAAAACCGGAGCGGCCCTGTAAGCCGAGTTTTGTCCCCACCCCTTTCGGAGTGGGCGGCGAACATTCGTCTAGGGCCCTGGTTGCCCAGGGGCCTCATCAGCGAGCAACCCGGACGCTTCGGACGGGCAATCCTTGTCCCCCAACCGCGAGGACGCGTCCCTATTGGCTCTTGCTCCAGGTGGGGTTTACCGTGCCGCTCGAGTCACCCCGAGCGCGGTGCGCTCTTACCGCACCGTTTCACCCTTACCCGCCCCTTGCGGAACGGGCGGTTTGTTTTCTGTGGCACTGTCCTGCGAGTCACCTCGACTGGCCGTTAGCCAGCACCCTGCCCTCTGGAGCTCGGACTTTCCTCCCGCCACCCGTTCCTGCAGTGGCCAGCGTTCACCCGGGCCGCTCCGGCACTCCGCGTCTTACAACAAGTCGCGGGCCGGCGGCACTCCGAAGGCGGCTACAGCTTCTCGTCGATGGCCCGGTTGCTCATCTCATCCGCCGCCGCGTTCATCTCTCGCGGCACGTGGACCAGCTTCACCCGGGAGAACTCATTGAGGAGCTTCACCGCCTCCTCATACAGGGGGCGCAGCGTCGCGCTCTTCACCTGGTAGCGCCCACCCAGCTGGCGGATGAGCAGCTCGCTGTCGGCGAACACTTCGACTTCCTTGGCCCCCAGCGCCTTGGCGTGCTTGAGCCCCAGCAGCAGGGCCGAGTACTCGGCGTAGTTGTTCGTCTGGTGCCCGAGGTACTTGCCCAGCTGGGCCACCACCTTACCGCCCGGCTCGATCAGCACCGCGCCGGCACCGCTCGGGCCCGGGTTGCCGCGGGCCGCGCCATCCGAATACACACGCAGTCGGGGCAGGGGCTCACGCGGCTCCTCGGAAGGCTCGGCCGGCGCGGGAGCCGAGGGCTCCGCCGCACCCGGGGGACCTCCCAGACGCTCGGCGGCCTCCTCCAACAGCTGACCCAGCCGCTCGCGGGTGAGCCCCCGGAACGCGCGCACCGTGGCGGTGAGCGGCTCCTCCCGCGCGATGTGGCGCAGGATGTCGGCCTCGCTCGGCGGCGGCTTCGTGGCGCGCGGCACGGTGCCTACTTCTCGGTGGGCTCGGCGAGCGCCTCAACCGCGAAGATGATGCGGTTGCACGACGGGCACACATCCGTCCCCAGCGAGGTGCGCAGCTGGTTGTAGAGCTGCGGGGGCACGTTCATGTTGCAGCCCTGGCAGGTCCCCGCCACCACGCCCACCAGCGCGGGCAGCTTCTTCTTGCGCACCGTGTCGTAGCGACGCAGCAGGTTGGAGTCCACCGAGGACGCCACGCCCGAGCGCTGTCCCTCGAGCTGCTTCACCTGGCCCTCGGCCTCGGCGAGCTTCGAGCGCAGCTCCGTCATGCGTGTGACGAGCTGCTGCTGGCGGGCGGCGAACTCCGACTCCTTGCCCTTGACCGCCTCTCGCGCGGCACCCAGCGTCTTGGTCAGCTCGACCAGCTCGTCGGCCATGGTGAGGTTCGCCTTCTTGGCGATGTCGATCTCACGGGCCAGCGCCGAGTACTCACGCGTGGAGCGCTGCTCGGCCAGCCGCGCCTCCCACTTCTTCACCTTGTCCTTCTCATCGGTGATGTTCTGCTCGAGCTGGGACTTCTGCCGCTCGATGTCCGCCACCCGGCTGCGCTCGGCCTCGATCGCGCTGCGCGCCGTTCCGAGTTCGCGTTCCAGCTCGGCGATCTGCTTGGGGTGGACGTCCGCGGCCTTCCGCAGCGCGGCAACCTCGAGATCCACCTTCTGGAGGTTCGCCAGCGCCTTCAATTTCTCCCGCAAAGTTGCTGCCTCCCACGAGGACCACACCGGCGTGTGGCCGGCGCACATCTACCAACAAAATGCATTGGGGTCCAACGCGCAGATGGTCTGAACGTCATCCCCGCCGTCTCTTTGGGTCCGGATTTGAAACGGCTGGGGCGAACCGTTACACGGCCTGCGTGCGCAATGCTCTCCTTGTCGGTGCGCTGATTTCCAGCGCGCTCCTGCCTGCCTGCCGTCCTTCCTCGGAGTCCGGCGCCACGCCGCCCGCCTCCGCTCCAGCCACGTCCGCCCCCACGCCTCGCGCGGCGGCGCCCGTGGGGCGGGGTTTCATTGAAGGCCAGGTGCGGCTCACGGGCACCCCGCCTCCGCCCGCCCTGCTGGAGACCACCCCCTCGGTGGCCGCGACGTGTGGCGACACGGTGCCCGATCGCTCGCTCACCATGGGAGGGGAGGGGGCCCTGGCCCAGGTGGTGGTGGCGCTCGCCGATGGCGCCGCCCTGCCCGCGGAGGGTGTGAATTCACCCCCCGCCCTGCTGGATCAGAAGAAGTGCTCCTATGAGCCGGCGTCCCTGGCCGCTCGCGCGGGCACTTCCTTGGAGGTGCGCAACTCGGATCCCGTCATGCACAACGTGCGCGCCGTGGCCGGCACCCAGTCCATCTTCAACGTGGCCATGCCGCTGGAGGGCATGAGCCTCAAGAAGCCGCTGCCTGCGAGCCCGGGCATCCTCCAGGTGAAGTGCGACGTCCACCCGTGGATGCGCGCCACCGTCCGCACCTTTGATCATCCGTACTTCACCAGCACCGATGCCCAGGGCCGCTTCCGCCTGGAGGTGCCCGAGGGGACCCACACCGTGACGCTCTGGCACCCGCGGCTGCCCGAGGCCTCCCAGCCCGTCACCGTGAAGGCCGGAGAGACCATTCGCCTGGAGCAGGCCTGGGCCGTGGGCGAGCTGCGCTGATCCGCGACGCCCCACGGGTCAAAAAAGACACGGGGGTGTCCTGGAGCAGCACAGTATTCCCTGACTATGTCTGAATGCAGGTGGGCTGTAGGGGAGGGTCAATCCCCCCTGGCTGCTAACCGACTGAAAAGTCAGGCCTGCGAATGGGAATTCTAACTTGGCGGCAAAATTGCTATTGAGTGGATCACCAACTCCTAGGGGGGAGATCGCCCACGATGCACGCCAAGAAGAAAGCCACTGACAGGGCCGACATCCGCACCGAGGACGCGAAGCAGCTTCCGTCTCCGCGTCCGCTCGGGCTGCAGACCCTGGGGCCCACGCGCTACGAGCAGATCCGCCGCGCCCTGCTCGAGCTGGACCTGAAGCTCGCGTCCGAGAACTGAGCGGACACCCGCAAAGACAAAGGGGCCCCACGCTCTCGTGGAGCCCCTGAAGTCGGGCGGCAAGACACGGTGGGGTCGCGAGGACCCCCCAGCCTCAGATGTCCTCTTCCTCGTCGGCGCCCTCGATGGGCTCCTCGTCCTCGAAGGTCTCGATGTCGTCCTCCTCCTCGGAGGCCTCGGCGGGCTCCTCGGGCTCGGCGGGCTCGATGACCTTGGGCGCGGCGGCCAGGCGGCCCCGGCGTCCTTCGCTGGCGGGCTTGAGCGCTGGGCTCTCGCGCTGATCCGCACCACACTTCGGGCAGACCGGGTCCGGCTTCTTCAGGTCATAAAACTTCGTACTGCACTTGAAGCAGACGTACTTCGATCCGAGGTCCTTGGCCGGCATCTCGCCACCTTCTGGATACGAGGAAAGCAGAATCCCTGAGGCGCGGCTCAATAGTTGGCCCTTCGAAAGGAGTCAACGGGACGTTTTGCGCTTATAGAGACTGGGGTAGATTGCCCCCCTTGTTTTCCCCCAGCGCGCACCGGTCGCCCCTTTGAACTTTTCCTGTGACAATTGTCAGAGGCGGTACTCCATCGCGGACGAGAAGGTCCGCGGGAAGACCGTCAAGGTCCGTTGTAAGAACTGCCAGAACGTCATCTCCGTCCAGGGACCTCCCCTCGAGATGGAGGAGAGCACCCGAGTGGTGTCGCTGGCGGACGTGGAGCGCATTCGAGAGCAAGAGCGCGCCGTCGCGGCCGCCGCCAGCGCTCCAGCCGCCCGTGCCGCCCCCAGCCCCTGGGAGGAGGAGCCCACCCGCGCCGCCCCCGCCCGCCCGGCCAGCGCGCCGTGGTTCGTGATGGTGAAGAGCAAGCAGGAGGGCCCGTTGGACGAGGCCGGCCTGCGAGGGCTGATGGACAGTGGCGCCATCAACGCGCGCAGCTTCTTCTGGCAGCAGGGCATGGCCGACTGGAAGCGCGGCTCGGACATCGCCGAGCTGGCGGCCCTGTTCGCCCCGCCGCCCGAGCCGCAGGCGCCTCCGGAGCTTCCGCCCGAGCCCGCCACCGTGGCCGTGCGTGGGCAGCAGCAGCGCTCCGCCCGCGCCCAGCCCGAGCCGGAGCAGGACTCGTCGTGGGATGATCAGCCCACCTCGGTGGGGCACATGGCCGCCGCCCCGGCGGGCCGTGAGCCGTGGGACCTGGATCCGCCCGAGTCCGCGCAGCAGCCCCGGCAGCAGCAGGCGCAGCAGCCCTGGGACATGCAGCCCGAGGAGCCGCAGCAGGACGCGGCCTGGAACGAGCCCCAGCCCGAGGAGCCGCAGCAGGACGCGGCGTGGAACGAGCCCCAGCCCGAGGAGCCGCAGCAGGACGCGGCCTGGAACGAGCCCGAGCAGCCGGCGGCCTCTGGTAACGGCAAGGCGGGCGTTGGGGACGATCTGTTCTCGGATCTGGATCTGCCCGACCGCAGCGAGCCGGAGGAGCAGCCCGAGCCCCCGACGGCGGTCAACGCGGACGCGGATCCGCTGGCCGCCGTGGGTGGAAAGCCCGCCAAGGGCGACAAGAAGAAGCCGGTCGAGGACACGCGCCACTTCATGGTGCAGTCGGGCGTTACCCGCCGCAATCCGGTGTGGAAGATCGCCCTCTTCGTCCTGCTGCCCATCCTCCTCCTCGTGGGCGGGGCGTTCGCGCTGGACCGGGTGAACGTCATTCCGAAGATGAAGACGGTGACGCCCGAGGGCAAGACGGTGGAGAAGTCCTACTTCTCCGGCGAGGGTGTCAGCGAGCTGAGGGACCGGCTGATGGGACGCAACAAGCCCGCGCCCACGCCCGCGCCCGTGCCGCCGGGCACGGACAAGAAGCCGCAGCCGAGCGGCGGTGGCGCGCAGAAGCCCGCGCCGGGCGCTCCGGGGGAGACGGCTCCGGTGCCGGAGACGGGCAAGTCCGCCGAGGAGCTCAAGGCGCTCTACGGGGACACCGCGAAGACGGCGGTGGGCCCCGAGGTGCGTGAGGACGCCGAGGTGGCGGCCAAGGACGCTGCGGGCCAGGGCGGCCCTCCGCAGGAGGACATCGCGCGCGTGGTGGCGCAGTCGCAGGGCGCCATCCAGTCCTGCGTGGAGCAGGAGCTGCGCAAGAACCCCTCCTTCAAGGGCGGCAAGGTGACGCTGGTGGCCACCGTGGGCACCTCGGGCACCGTGAAGAGCGCGAAGCTGGACCGCAAGGACCTGGACAGCGCGCCGGTGGGCGAGTGCATCAAGAAGGGCGCCCGGAAGATGGTCTTCCCGTCCTTCAAGGCGGAGGACGGAACGGAGGAGGTCGAGCTGCAGATCCCCCTGGTCCTCTCCTCCGGGGCGATGTAACAGGCCGCGCGCATGTACCTGGGACGCGTCCTCGGCACCGTGGTGTGCGAGCAGAAGTACGAGGGGCTCGAAGGCAAGCGCTTCCTGGTGGTCCAGCCGTTGGACCACCAGCTCGAGCCCATGGGCAGCCCCGAGGTGGCCGTGGACACGGTGTCCGCGGGCCCTGGCGAGCTGGTGTACCTGGTGGGCAGCCGCGAGGCGGCGCTCGCCCTGCAGCCGTCGTTCGTCCCGGTGGATGCCGCCATCGTCGGCATCGTGGACTCGGTGGACGTATGAACCTGTGCAAGGTGCTCGGCACCGTCACCGCCACCGTCAAGCACCCGGCCTTCACGGGCCGGAAGCTCATGGTGGTGCAGCCGCTGGATGAGCGTCAGCAGCCGCTGGGCAAGAGCTTCATCGCGGTGGACCACACCTCCTCTGCCGGGCCAGGGGACGTGGTGCTGGTGATGCGCGAGGGCGGCGGGGTGCGGCAGATCCTCGGGGACAAGACGCTGCCCATCCGCTCGTTGATCGTCGGCGTGGTGGACGAGGTGGTGACGTGAGCGAGGGCTTCGTGCCGCTGCCGAAGCTGCGCGCCGACGTGGTGGCCACCTCCCACCGGCTGCACGAGTACGGCTGGGTGGCCAACCACGATGGCAACGTCTCGGTGCGCCTCAAGGGCGAGCGCTTCCTGATTACCTGCACGGCGGTGTCCAAGCGCGACATCGACGACGCCTCGCTGCTGGTGGTGGACGCGCAGGGCAAGGTGCTGGAAGGGCGGCGCAAGCCCTTCAGCGAGCTGGAATTGCACCTGGCCATCTACCGGGCGCGGCCCGAGGCCATGGTGGTGCTGCACGCGCACCCGCCCGTCGCCACCGCCTTCGGCCTGGTGGGGCAGGAGCTTTCGCCCATCGCGCTGCCGGAGATGGTGGTGTCCCTGGGAGACCGGGTGCCCACGCTGCCGCGCGCGATGCCCAAGGACCCCGAGGGCGTCAAACGCGTGGAGGCCGCCGCCGCCGAGTACGACGCCATGCTGCTGTCCGGCAATGGGGCCTTCACGCTGGGCGAGGACCTGACGCAGGCGCTGCTGCGCATGGAGCTCGTGGAGCACTACGCGAAGATCCTCATGGCCGCGCGCTCGCTGGGCACGGTGTCGCCGCTGGCGCCCGCGGACGTGCAGAAGCTGCTCGAGGCTCGCAAGAAGGCGGGCCTCGGACCCAAGCGGTAATCCTCGCTACGTCTCGGGCTGATAGTCCCGCTGGAGGCACTCCGCGATCCGGTCCTGGAAGGTCCCGGTGATGACCTGGCCCCAGGTGCGTGCCTCGCGGAATGTGCCCCGGTCGAGGTCCACCACGAAGAGGCTCTGGACGATGCAGCGCTGGTTGTCGATGACGTCCACGCTCGAGCTCAGGCTCGCCGCGCGATGCGTGAGCCCGCGACCGCTCCACACCACCTGGAGTCCCATTCCGTAGAAGAAGGGGAAGTAGCCCAGCTCCTTGCCGAGGGGCAGCTTGAGCTGCTGCGTGAGCAGCCCCAGGTCCTTGGTGCTCGGCGGGGCGTGCAGGTGGACCACGGCGCGGTTGGTGTTCCAGGTCTTGCGCACCCAGGCGCCCAGGAGGACTCCCTCCTCGAGCGGCGTGCCGAGTTCCTTGGTGGCGAAGCCCATGGGCGCGAGCGCCTCGGCAAGCTTCTGGGCCAGCGCCTTCTCCGCGGGAGCGATGGTCGAGGGGGAGGCCGTCACACCGGCGAACATAGAGCATGCCGCTGACGCGCGAGATCGGTGGGAAGCCCCTATTGTTGACTGACTGTGAGCAAGGACCGTCTCCCCCAACCTGGGTCTTCCGGGAAGCTGCCGCGCACGGTGGTGGTGCTCGGGGTGGTGTCGCTGCTCACGGATGTGAGCAGTGAGATGATCTTCCCGCTGCTGCCGGCGTTCCTCGCCGCGCGACTGCCGGCTGCACCGCTGCTCCTGGGGGCCATGGAGGGGTTGGCGGATCTCGTCGCCGCGCTCCTCAAGTACCAATCCGGCGTGTGGGCCGACCGGGCGCGGCGCCTCAAGCCGTTGGTGCTGCTGGGCTACAGCGTGTCCAGCCTCGCGCGTCCGATGATGGCCTTTGTCACCGCCGCCTGGCAGCCGCTCCTCATTCGCTCTCTGGATCGGGTGGGCAAGGGCGTTCGGACCAGCCCGCGGGATGCGCTCATCGCCCATGCGGTGCCCGCGAACGCCCTCGGTCGGGCCTTTGGCTTCCACCGGGGCATGGACCATGCGGGCGCGGCCCTCGGGGCGCTGGTCGCGATGCTGCTCGTGGCCGCCGGGCTGCGCGTGGAGCAGGTCTTCCTCGTGGCCGCCGTGCCGGGGCTGCTGGGCGTGCTGGCCCTCTTCCTGGCTCCCGAGCCTTCGCGCGAGCAGGTTCCGGCACCGGCGGCGGGCCCTCGGCAGCAGGAGCCCGTGCCCCGGCGACTGGCGTACTACCTCGTCCCGGTGGGCCTCTTTGGAGTCGCCAACTCCACCGATGCCTTCATCTTGCTCAAGCTGAGCGAGGAGGGCGCCCGTCCGGAATTGCTGCCGCTCGCGTGGCTGATGCTGCATGGGGTGAAGGCGGCGGTTTCCTACCCGGCGGGCTGGCTCGCGGATCGACTCGGCGCCGCGCGGCTGGTGATGGCGGGGTGGGGGCTCTATGCGATGAGCTACGTGGCCCTCTCGCGCGTGCATGGGGTGACGGGCACGCTCATCGTCATGGGGGTGTATGGGCTGTACCACGCGCTCTCCGAGGGGGCGGAGAAGTCGCTGCTCACCTCTCTGGTTCCGGCCTCCGCGCGGGGGCGGGCCTTCGGCCTGTACAACGGCCTCATCGGAGGCGCCTCGCTCGTGGCGGGGCTGCTCTTCGGCGCGGTGTGGACGCGGTGGGGAAGCTCCGTGGCCTTTCTCATGGCCGCAGCCCTCGCCGGGCTGAGCGTCGTCCTGCTCGGGTTCCTGTTGCCGCGGGCCCGTTCAAAACCTGTCTGACTGTCTGACAGGTTTGTCCGCGGTCAGAGGTCGAAGTCGCCGGGAGGCGCGGCCTTCTTCTGGGTGGCCCGCCGCCGGGCCTCGCGCACCTGCTCGCGCAGCGCCTCGGTCGCCTGGGCGTCAACCTTTCCCGTTTCCAGGTCGATGACGTCTCCCTCCCGCGCCTCGGCGGGCAGCTCCGCGCGCGGCCGCGTCACCTGGCGGCCGTCCACGATGAGCACGGCCAGCTCTTCCTCGAAGCGGTCCACCGTTGCCTTGCTGCTCATGGGCGGCTCCTCAGGGGTTGCAGTCCTTGGCGGGCCTGCGATCTTTTTCCGCCGATTCCCGGGTGCTGAAGGTGAGGAGGTTCTCCGGCGAGATTTTGCGGGCATTGCGGCACTCCGGGATGTGGAAGACATCGCTGCGGCGGCTCGCCACATACCGGCCCGGAGTCGCCTTGGACGGCGTCTTGGTCGTGCGGACACCCTTGGCCGGCTTCTCCGTGGCCGTGCCCATCTCGTCGATGTCCACCACCTTGTAGCCCGACAGGTCCACATCCGCCTTCGCCTTCGCGCTCGTGGCCTTCACCGGCACCGCCTTCACCGGCTCCGGCTTCGCGGCGACGGGGGGCACCACCGGCGGCGGGGCCGGCGGCTCCTCCGCCACGGGCTCGAAGGCGTGCTGAGCGTTGGCGGGCTCTCCCGGCGCGGCGCGCTGAGTCGTGAGCACGAAGCGCTTGCCGTCGCTCACCGCGTGCATCTCTCCATTCTGGTCCGTGCGGAAGATGCGCGCGTTGGCGGCCGCCAGTCGGTCGAGCGCGGGCTTCGCCGGCGGGCTTCCAGCCCCCACGCTCAGGATGGCCGCCCGTGGGCGCATCCACTGGAGGAACTCCGGGCTCGTGCCGGTATCCGCCCCGTGCGCGCTCACCTTGAGCAGCGTGGCGCTCAGCTTCCCCCCTCGCGCGAGCAGCGCGGCCTCCGTCTCGGCTCGCGCATCCCCCGCGAAGAGCACCGACGTCTCCCCGTGCGTCAGTCGCAGGACGATGGAGTTCGCCTGGTGCTCCGCGCTCTTCGTGTCCGCGGCGCCCTGCACCGTGAGCAGCGGCGTGGTGGGCACTCGCGGCCAGAGCACCGTCAGCTCCGCGCCTCCTCCCAGCGGCAGGCGCAGCGACTCCTCCGGCTGGGAGGGGTTGAGCGCCGGCGAGAAGATCTCCACGCCCCCCGAGCCCAGCGACGTGAGCAGCGCGTCGTAGTCCGAGGACGTGCCCGGAAGCTGCGGCTCGAGCAGCCGCTTCGGATCCGTCACCTTCTGGATCGCCTCCAGCGCGCCATAGTGGTCCGCGGCGGGGTGGGTGAGGACGACCAGGTCCAGCCGGCTCGCGAGCAACTCCGGTAGCCGGTTGGTCAGGTGCGAGGCCGCCGAGGCGGGACCCGTGTCGATGAGGACGGTGCGGCCCTCGGGCGAGACGATGAGCGCCGAGTCCCCCTGGCCCACGTCGAAGAAATAGACGTGCAGCTTGCCGTCTGGAGGGCCCGCCAGGAAGCGCGTCGCCGCAGCCGGGCTGGGGCGGGGGGGCGCGGAAGGAGACTTCGGAGGCGGCTCCTTGCACGCGGTGGCCAGCAGCAGCAGGCCGAGGAGGGGCAGCAGTCGCGCGTTCATGGGTGGCAGTCCTCGGCGGCACGGCGCTCACGGGCGGCGTCGGAGCGGCTCGTGTACACCTTGCGCTCCTTCGTCTTCGCGCGCTTCAGGGTGGAGCAGTCCTCCCGGTGGAAGACCTCGCTGCCCTTGAGGCTCACGAAGCGCAGGGCGCTCGGGGATGGGGAAGGTGTGGCGGGAGTCGGGGCCGGAGCCTTCCACGCCACTGGAACCGCCTCACGCCCAGTGGCAGCTGGGGCCGGGGGGGCGCTCGGCACGTTGACCACCGGCTTCACCTCGCCGGTAATCACCAGGGGCGGGGTGCCGCCCCGCGCGGCCTGCAGGGTGACGGTGCTCCCGTTGCTCACGGCCTGGATCTCGCCGTTCTGGTCCGTGCGGAAGACGCGCGCCTGCACCGCTCCGAGTCGCTCCAGCGCCTCCTGCGTGGGGTGGCCATAGTCGTTGCCAGCTCCGCAGGAGATGACCGCCGCCTTGGGCCGCACCGCCGCCAGGAAGGGCTCCGTCGAGGAGTGCTTGCCGCCGTGGTGCGCCACCTTCAGCACCGTGGCGCTGTAGTCGGCCTTCTGGCGCAGCAGCGCCGCCTCGGTGTCCGGCTCCGCGTCTCCCGTGAAGAGGAACGAGGTCTTCCCGTACGACAGCTTCGCCACGATGGAGTTCGAGTTCGGATCCGAGCGCGTGTTCTTCAGGAACGGCTCTTTCGGGTGGCGCGGCCAGTAGATGGTCAGCACCACGCCCTCGCCCAGGCCGATGGTGAGGAAGCTCTCCGGCGCCTGCGGGTTGGGCTGCGGCGTCATCACCTGGCCCACCTCGTCGCCCACGAAGTCCAGCAGGTCGCGGTAGGCGGCGCTCGGGTGGTCGAAGCCCGGGTCCATGAACCGCTTCGCCCCCACCGCCCGGATGGCGTCCTTCATGCTCCCCAGGTGGTCCAGGTGAGGGTGGGTGAGGATGACCAGGTCCAGCGGCGCGTGGACCAGCTGGCTCAGCCGGCTCGCCAGCCGCTCTCCGGCCTCTGGAGGGCCTCCGTCGATGAGGACCGTCTTGCCCGTGGGCGAGACGACGAGCGCCGCATCTCCCTGGCCCACATCGAAGAAATACACCGTGAGCGGCTTGGGAGCCGGGGCGGGGGAGGGCTGCGCCAGGCCCACCGAGGCCGTCAGGAGGACGAGGAGGAGGCTGAGCCACCGCGAAAAGGACGTCACGGCACGACTCTACCGCCTGCTCCCCCCGTGCGGCACCCGGCATGCGGGGGGGCCTTCCTCGTCCGAGTGCTTCCCGAGGGGCCCCTTCCTGGGTTACACCCGCCGCCATGGCCGAGGCTGATGACGTCAACCGGGTCGTCGATGAGATCGCCGACCGAGTCCGCCGCAGGATGCACGCCTTCCGAGCAGGCAAGGAAGAGCCCTGTACCACCTCTCCCGGGCCCTCCGCCCGGGAGGCGGCTCCGAGTGCTCCCAGTGCCCGTGAATGTGCGCCCTCGTGCGATGGGTGCGCCAATTTCGACAGCTGCGGCACCGTGGCCGCCGTGAAGTCCGGCGCCGCCCGTCTCGCCCCGGACGCCATCCGCACCAGCGCGGACATCGCCCCCTACATCGACCACACCCTGCTCAAGCCCGAGGCCAGCCGCGAGGAGGTCATCAAGCTCTCCGAGGAGGCCCGCAAGCACGGTTTCGCCACCGTGTGCGTGAACTCGTCCAACGTGGCCCTGGCCGCGCGCGTGCTGGCCGGCTCCAAGACGGTGGCCATCGCCGTGGTGGGCTTCCCCCTGGGCGCCGCGCTGCCCAGCGCCAAGGCCTTCGAGGCTCGCGAGGCCATCCGCTGCGGCGCGCGGGAGATCGACATGGTCATCAACATCGGCGCGCTCAAGGCCAAGGACTACGCGCTGGTGCTCAAGGACATCACCATGGTGGTGGAGGCCAGCCGCCCCCACCCCGTCAAGGTCATCCTCGAGACGAGCCAGCTCAACCACGAGGAGAAGATCGCCGGCTGCGTGCTCTCCAAGGCCGCTGGCGCCGCCTTCGTGAAGACCTCCACCGGGTTCAGCTCCGGTGGGGCCACCGCCGAGGACGTGGCGCTCATGCGCAAGGTGGTGGGCGATGACGTGGGCGTGAAGGCCTCGGGTGGCGTGCGCTCCTCCGAGGACGCGATGAAGATGATCCAGGCCGGCGCCAACCGCATCGGCGCCTCCGCCTCCGTGGCCATCATCACCGGGCAGAAGTCGACCGCGAAGTACTGAGGACTCGGGGGGAGCAGTCGTGACGGACGCCCAGCGAGAGGAACTGAGCAAGTTGCTGCTCGCCCTGCATGCCGAGCTCACCGGCAAGGCTCCGTTGAAGATCGAGCCGAACCGGACGGACGAGGCCCGCATCGGCGGCGACGAGGACGAGCAGCCGCTCAACGAGATGATGCAGGCCATCGCCTCCAGCCGGAACCGGAACATGGACGGGGTGCTCAAGCGCGTGGTGAAGGCGCTGGGCAAGCTGCGCAACGACCCCGATAGCTTCGGCGAGTGCGAGGACTGCGGCGACCCGCTGCCCTTCGGCCGGCTCAAGGCCATGCCGTACGTGGAGTTCTGCGTGGAGTGCCAGGGCAAGCAGGACAAGCCCAAGGGCGGGCCCACGCGCAAGAAGCTCACCGACTACACCTGAACCCAGCGTGCGCGGGCGCTCCGCGCATGGCTGGCGCAGAGGAGGCGGGATATGGACAGCACCGCACTGAGGGAGCAGGCGGAGGCGTGGCGCAAGGCGGATCCGGACCCCACCACCGGGGAGGAGTTGGCCCGGGTGCTGGCCTCCGGTGACACGGTGGACCTGGCCGACCGCTTCGCCGGCAACCTGGAGTTCGGCACCGCGGGCCTTCGTGGCGTGCTGGGCGCCGGCCCCAACCGGATGAACCGCGCGGTGGTTCGCCGCACCACGGCGGGGCTCGCGCGCTACCTCAAGGCCCAGATTCCGGACGTCGTCTCGCGCGGCGTGGTGGTGGGCCGCGACGGCCGGCGCATGAGCCCCGAGTTCGCCGAGGACACCGCCTGTGTCCTCGCCGCCGAGGGCATCCCCGCGCTCGTCTTCCCCTCGCTGGTTCCCACGCCGGTGACGGCGTTCGCCCTGCTGCACCTGAACGCCGCCGCGGCGGTGATGATCACCGCCAGCCACAACCCGCCCGAGTACAACGGCTACAAGCTCTACTGGAGCAACGGCGCGCAGATCATCCCGCCCCACGACAAGCGCATCGCCGCCGCCATCGACGCGGTGGAGCCTGCCAACCAGGTGCGGCTGCTCACGCCCGCCGAGGCTCGCGAGAAGAACCTGTGGCGCGAGATCCCCGCCTCCGTGGGCGACGACTACCTCAAGGCCATCCTCGGGCTCCGGGTACACGGGAGGGGCACGGACGCGCTCTCCATCGTCTACACGGCCATGCACGGCGTGGGCGGCACGTGGATGGAGCGGGCCATGAAGTCCGCGGGCTTCACCCGCTTCCACACCGTGGCCGAGCAGCAGCAGCCCGACGGCACCTTCCCCACCGTGCGCTTCCCCAACCCGGAGGAGCCCGGCGCCATGGACCTGTCGCTGGCCACGGCCGAGCGCGTGAAGGCGGACCTGGTGCTCGCCAATGATCCGGACGCGGACCG
Organism: Hyalangium ruber; assembly: GCF_034259325.1. Taxonomy (NCBI): domain Bacteria; kingdom Pseudomonadati; phylum Myxococcota; class Myxococcia; order Myxococcales; family Archangiaceae; genus Hyalangium; species Hyalangium rubrum. The sequence goes on from NZ_JAXIVS010000006.1 coordinate 240,834, forward strand.
GCTCGCGGTGATGGCGCGCGACGCCGCTGGGGCGCTGCGCATGCTCACCGGCAACGAGGTGGGTGTGCTGCTGGGCCACTACCTGCTCACCCAGGGCACCAAGCGCGGCCGGCCCCACGTGGCCACCACCATCGTCTCCTCGGTGCAGCTCGGGCAGATCGCCAAGGACCTGGGCGCCGCCTTCGACGAGGTGCTCACCGGCTTCAAGTGGATCGCCAACCGCGCCTTGGAGCGCGAGCGCAGCGAGGGCACCCAGTTCGTCTTCGGCTACGAGGAGGCCCTGGGCTACACGCCCGGCACCGTGGTGCGCGACAAGGACGGCGTGAGCGCGGCGCTCGTGTTCGCGGACCTCGCGGCGTGGTGCCAGTCGCGCGGCGTCACGGTGCTCGGCTATCTGGAGGAGATCCAGCGCCGGCACGGCCTCTTCGTTGGCGCTCAGCGCAACTTCACCTTCTCCGGTCCCGGTGGCGCGCAGACCATCTCCGGCATCATGGAGGGCTTCCGCCGCGCGCCTCCCGCCAAGGTGGGCGCGCTCACCGTCGTGAGCCTCAAGGACTACAAGACCGGCGAGGCGCGCACCGGAGACCAGGTGGAGCGGCTCACCCTGCCGCCCTCCAACGTCATCGCCTACGAGCTGGAGGGCGGTGGCCGCGTCACCCTGCGCCCGTCTGGCACCGAGCCGAAGATCAAATACTACTTCGAGCTCAAGGAGACCCCCGGCGCCGGGGAGTCGCTCGCCCAGGCCCGGGCGAGGGCAGAAGGGCGCCTTCAGGCGTTCATCGACGCCTTTGTGACGCTTGCGCGTGACCGCGGCCAACCCGCCTGAGTCTTCTGGTAGGTGCATCCGCTCCTACCGGCCACGCCCCTCGCGTGGCCCCTTCCGAGAGGGCTTCGTGAAGCGTCTCCTCCCTGGGCTCATCCTCTGCTGTGTCCTCGCCGCTCCCTCCGCGTTCGCGCAGGAGGAGGGCGTCTCCTATGGGCGCGGGCAGGGCTGGTCCGTGCTCGCCGGCGACACCGTGGGCGCCAACAACACCGTCTTCAGCGGGCAGCTCGGCTGGCCGGGCATCTCCCTGGGCCTGCTCCACGGTGCCAATTCCAAGCTCGATATCGGCGGCAAGTTCACCTTCAACTATGGCCAGGAGGGCCTCGTCGAGGTGGTGGAGCCCGGCCTCAAGCTCCAGGCCTGGGTGCGGCTGATGCTCGCGCAGACCTCGAAGGTGTCCCTGGCCGTCACCTTCCAGCCCGGTCCGCTCTTCTACTTCCATGATGGGGACACGGATGTGGGCCTGGCCCTGCCCGTGGCGCTCGTGGCCGGCATCCCCGTGGGCAGCGCGCTCATGCTCAACGTGGGCCTGGACATCCCCTTCCACGTCTACTTCGGCACCGGCGGCGGCCCCGTGTTCCCCCTCCTGGTGGGAGGCGGCATGGAGTACTTCCTCGACCGGAGCCTGGCGGTGAACTTCAACGTGCGGATGGGCCCGTCCATCTTCCCGGACTCGGGACGCCGGGGGCGCAGCGAGGCCTACTTCACCCTCGAGGCCCTCTTCGGCGTCGCCTACCGCTTCTAACGACTCCCGCGACTACCAGGAGGCGTTGACCACCTTCGCCGTCGGCACGTCCACCGTGAACATGTTGCCGCCGGTGGGGCGGGGCTTCACCGTGAGCGCAGCGCCCATCTGCTCCGCCGCGTCGATGGCCGCCTGCATCGCGTCCTCGATGACCACGGCGGCGCCCGTGTCCTGCACCTTCAGCCGCGGGCCGTAGTCGCCGAACTCATCCGCCGGCTCCACAATCACGCGCAGCAGGTGCTTGCGGTCGGCCACCGCCTTCATCGCCTCCACGGCGCTGGCCACCAGCTGCTCCACCACCGCCGACAGCTGGCTGCGGGGCAGGTTCACCTGCACCGGCTCCTCCGGCAGGTGGTACATCACCTCCACCTGCTCCAGCCGACCCTCGGTCAGCATCTGGGCCACCACGTCCTGCGCCAGGTCCACCAGGTCCACCGGCGACTCGCGAAGCAGGGACTCCAGCGAGACCACATTGCTCACCGTGTCGGCGTCCACCGGACGCGACCGCGGGGCCGGAGACTTGTTCTCCAGCGACAGGGTCTTGCGAGCAGCTGCCGTCATCGCCATCGTGGCCATCGTCTGGCTACTCCCCCGGGGTGAAGGTGTGTCTCCCGGGCAGCAGAAGTTCCGTGACGCATTATCCCTCCTGCTAGATGTATGCCTAGATTTCGGCCTGAACGGTTTTTTGAAGGCGCGAGGCGAGTGTTCGCTTTCCCAAGCAATGACGCGCACTTACATCGTGGCATTGCTACTGATTCTCAAGAACCGGAAGCGCCGACAGAACAGAGGGTGGGTCAAATCGGAATCCTGGTCATTCCTGACCCGGGTGTCTTCCACCCCTCACTGGGGAATGAGGTTTAGCGGGATTCCTGCTCGTAGGGGGTGCCCAGGGCGGCCGGCGCGCTGCTGCGCTGGCCCTGGATGGCCAGCAGCACCAGCGTGAGCAGGTAGGGCAGGGCCAGCAGGAAACCCTGGGGGACGACTTCCAGGATTTCCGGGGCGCTGGAGGCCAGGCCAATCCGCAGGGCGTTGCCGAAGGCGAAGAAGCAGGCGGCGCCGAAGGCTCCCAGGGGGGTCCACCGGCCGAAGACCATGGCGGCCAGGGCCATGAAGCCCAGGCCCGCCGGGGTGTGCTGCTCGAAGCGGTCCAGCACGGCGGTGGAGAGCACCGCGCCGCCGAGCCCCGTCAGCATGCCTCCGCCCAGCACCGCGCCCCAGCGCAGCCCCGCCACGCTCAGGCCCAGGGTGGCCACCGCGTGCGGCTTTTCGCCCACCGCGCGCAGCCGCAGGCCCAGCGCCGTCTGGTGCAGCACCGCGTGGAAGGCGAAGGGCAGCACCAGCGACAGGTACGCCAGCCCCGGGTGGTCCGAGAGCGCCCGCAGCAGGGGCACGTGGTGGATCAGCGGCAGCTCCCAGCGCGGCAGCTGGTCGATGGGCGGCGTTCCGTTGGGGCTGAAGAGGGCTTCCAGCAGGAAGGTGCCGCCGGCCAGGGCCACCAGGTTGATGGCCATGCCGGACACCACCTGGTCCGAGCGCCAGCGGATGCTGAGGTAGCCATGCACCGAGGCCAGCGCCGCGCCCGCGAGCATGCCCATCACCACCGCCAGGGGCGTGGGCATGGCCAGCGCCGCCACCGCCGCGCAGAAGGCGCCCGCGCGCATCTGCCCCTCCACGCCCACGTTCACCACGCCGGCGCGCTCGGAGAGCACCCCGCCCAGCGCCGCGAAGATGAGCGCCGGCGCCGCGTCCAGGGTGGAGAACAGCAGCGCCTCGAGAAGCTCAAGCACGCGGCACCTCGGGGGAAGCCACCGCCGCCTTGCGTCGCTTCAGCAGCGCCAGCCAGATGAGCCGGCCAGCCACGAAGAGCAGGGCCAGGCCTTGGATGAGCTCGGGGAAGGTCTTGTGGACGCCGAGCAGCTGCATGCGCGTGCCGCCCGCGCGAAGGATTCCGAAGAAGAGCGCCGAGAGCGTCACCCCCACCGGGTGGTTGTTGCCGATGAGCGCGATGGCGATGCCGTCGAAGCCGTAGGGCGCTCCGAGCGCCCCGGGGTAGCGGAACTCGGTGCCCAGCACCAGCACCGCGCCCGCCAGCCCCGCCAGCGCGCCGGACAGGCCCATGGCCTCGGCCGCCCGCTGCTTCACGGGGATGCCCGCCGCCCGCGCCGCCTCCGCGCCCATGCCCGCCGCGCGCGTCTCGAAGCCCCGCCGCGTGCGGATGAGCCACACCCAGACGGCCAGCGCCACGACCAGCGCCAGCGGGAAGCCCAGGTGCAGTCGGGAGATGTCCCCCAGCAAGCGGGGCAGGTGCGAGGTGGGCAGCAGCTCCGCCGTGCCCGACACCGAGTGGCCTCCGGTGGACACCGCTCGCAGCGGGCCCACCACCAGCCAGTTGTCCACCAGGCTCACCGCCACCCAGTTGAGCATGATGGTGGAGATGACCTCGTGGACGCCGCGCAGCAGCTTGAGCGCCGCGGCAATCAATGCCCACAGCGCCCCGGCCACCGCCGCCGCCAGCAGCGCCAGGGGCAGGTGCAGCGGGGCTGGCAGGGAGACCTGCGCGCCCACCACCGCCGCGGCGAGCGCGCCCAGCACCATCTGCCCCTGCGCGCCGATGTTGAACAGGCCCGCCTTGAAGGCCACCGCCACCGACAGCCCGGTGAGGATGAGCAGCGCGGCCTTGCCCGCGGACTCACCCAGCGGACGGGCCAGCACGCCCACGTCTCCGCCGTCCAGGTAGCGGGGCCACTGGCCGATGCCGCCAAAGAGCATCTGCAGGTAGGCCTCTCCGGCCACCTTGACGTCCCGCGTGAGCGCGATGGCGATCCAGCACACCACCAACGCCAGCAACACCGAGAGGATGGAGGGGACCGCCGAGCGCCAGCGCTCACTCATGGCTGGGCTCCACCGCGCACATCATCCGCCGGCCGATCTCCTGCTCGTCGAACTCCGGCCGCGTGAAGGTGCCCGTCACGCGACCCTCGAAGAGCACATAGATGCGGTCCGACATCTCCAGCACCTCTTCCAAGTCCAGGGAGATGAGCAGCACCCCGGCGCCCCGGGCCCGCTCCTCGCGCAGCCGCGCGCGCACCTGCGCCACCGCGCTGATGTCCAGCCCGCGCGTGGGCTGCACCACCACCACCAGCTTCGGCTGCGCGTCCAGCTCGCGCGCCACCACCACCTTCTGCTGGTTGCCGCCCGACAGCCCCTGGATGGGCGCCGTCGGATCCGGCGGCCGCACGTCATACGCCGTCAGCAGCGCCTGGGTGCGCTTGCGCCGGTTGGCGAAGTCCAGCCACGGGCCGCGCGCGAAGGGCTCCTGCCCCTGCCGGCCCAGCGCCATGTTCTCCTCCACGCTCATGCCCTTCACCACCGCGCGCCACAGCCGGTCCTCGGGCACGTGGCTCACCCCGCGCCGCCGGGCCTCGGCCGGCGACAGGCGCTTGAGCGGCGCGCCCAGCAACATTCCGTGCCCGTCGTCCAGCGGGCGCAGCCCGGTGAGCACCTCGGCCAGCTCGCGCTGCCCGTTGCCGTCCACCCCCGCGATGCCGACGATTTCCCCGGCGTGTACCGCCAGCGCCACCCCGCGCAGCGCCGGGCGCCCGTCCGCCCCGCGCGCCTGCAGGTTCTTCGCCGCCAGCACCACGTCGCCCGTGGGTGGGTGGTAGGGCTCCGCCACCCCGGTGCTCGCTCGCATCTCGCCCACCATGAGGTTGGCCAGCGTGTTCGCGTCCGTCTCCGCCGCCTTCACCTCGGCCACCAACTTGCCGCGCCGCATGACGGCGATGCGCTCGGCCACGCTGAGCACCTCGCGCAGCTTGTGGCTGATGAAGACCACCGTGCGCCCCTGCTCCTTGAGCCCGCGCGCCACCCGGAAAAGGTCTTCGGACTCCTGCGGCGTGAGCACCGCCGTGGGCTCGTCGAGGATGAGCACCTGCGCGCCCCGGTGCAGCGCCTTGACGATCTCCACCTTCTGCTGCGAGCCCACGCTCAGCGTGTCCACCGGCGCCCGCGGGTCCAGCTGGAAGCCGAAGCGCTGGCACGTGGCGGCCACCTCCGTACACGCCCGGTCCAGGTCGAAGCGGCCCAGGCGCGTCGGCTCGCGGCCGAGCACCACGTTCTCGGCCACCGTCAGCGTGGGCACCAGCATGAAGTGCTGATGCACCATGCCAATCCCCCGGGCGATGGCGTCCCGGGGGCTCTTGAAATGCACCGGCTGGCCGTCGATGACGATGTCGCCCGCGTCCGGGTGATAGAGCCCGTACAGGACGTTCATCAGGCTGGACTTGCCCGCGCCGTTCTCACCCACCAGCGCGAGCAGCTCGCCCGCGCCGATGTCGAGAGACACGTCGTCCAGCGCGGCCACGCCGCCGAACCGCTTGTGGATGTGTCGAAGGGAGATCAGGGCGCGGGCTTGTAGGAGGAGACCTCGTCCTTGGTCGCCGGGACCTTCAGCTCCCCGGACGCGATGCGCTGACGCAGGGCCTCCACCTTCTGCAGCGCCTCGGCCTTGCCCGGGAAGTCCAGGCGGACCTCGGCGTAACCCACGCCGCCCTCCTTGATTCCCAGCTCCTGCTCGCCGGCGCTGAACTTGCCCTCGGTCAGGTCCTTGGACGCGGTGTAGATGGCCAGGTCCACGTGCTTGAGCATCGAGGTCAGCACCACCTCGGGCGCCACGTGCGACTGGTCCGAGTCCACGCCGATGACGTACACCTGCTTGCCCGTCGCCCGCGCCTCCTTCACCGCCTGGATGACGCCCAGGCCGTCCGCACCCGCCGCGTGGAAGATGACGTCCGCGCCCTTCTTCAGCAGGTCCTGCGCCACCTGCTTGCCCGCCGCCACGTTGTTGAAGCTGCCCGTGTAGACGGACATCAGCCCCGGCTCCGCCTTGGCGTTCGTCGTCTTCACGCCCGCGCGGTAGCCCGCCTCGAACTTCTTGATGAGGGGCACCTCCATGCCGCCCACGAAGCCCACCTTGCCCGTCTTCGTTACCAGGCCCGCCAGCGCGCCCACCAGGAAGCTGCCCTCGTGCTCCTTGAAGACGACGGCGCGCACGTTGGGCAGCTGGTACGGCTTGTTCTGCGCGTCGAGGATCAGGCTGTCCACCAGCAGGAACTGGGCCTTCGGGTTCTGCTTGGCCACCGTCTCCACGGCGCTCTCCAGCAGGAAGCCGTTGCCCACCGTCAGGTCCGAGCCCTGGTCCACCAAGAGCTGCAGGTTGGGCTCGTAGTCCTCCGGGGACTTGCTCTGGATGACCAGCGGCTCGATGGGCTGCGCGGTGATGGGCGGCTGGAGGCTGGCCAGGTCCGGGGTGATGGACTGCTTGACCTCCTCGGCCGGCGCGGTGACGTAGCTGCCACCCTCGTACTTCTTGCCGGCGGCCCAGGTCTCCAGGCCACGGAGCGCTGCGTCATTGAAGGAGTGGTCTCCGCGACCGCCCACGTCGATGACGAGTCCCACCTTGTAGCTCTTGGCGGCGGGCGGCTCGGGCGGCTTGGCGGCTTCGGCCTTGGGCTGCTCCTGCTGCGCGGCGGGCGCGGGGGGGGCAGGAGGGGGCTCTTCCTTCTTACAGGCGCCCAGCAGCGCCACTACGGCCAGGACGGACAGGCGGAGGGATCGGGTCATGGAGCGCGTATCTAGCAGATGACGGACCCGATGGAAGGGGTAGGCTCTGGCCTTGTGAGACCCTACGAGCTCATCAAGGCCAAGCGCGACGGCGGAAAGCTGGACCCGGACGCCATCCGCGAGTTCATCGCCGCCTATACCCGCGGTGACGTTCCCGACTACCAGATGTCCGCCATGTGCATGGCGGTCTTCTTCAAGGGGCTGGACCCCGTGGAGCTCGGCGCGTGGACGCGCGCCATGCTCGAGTCCGGCGAGGTGCTGGACCTCTCGGAGACCCCCGGGCTCAAGGTGGACAAGCACTCCACGGGCGGAGTGGGGGACAAGGTGTCCCTGAGCCTGGCGCCGCTGGCGGCCGCGTGCGGGGTGCCCGTGCCGATGATTTCCGGCCGCGGCCTGGGCCACACCGGCGGCACCTTGGACAAGCTGGAGTCCATTCCCGGCTTCAAGGTGAACCTGTCGGTGGCCGACTACCGGCGGTTGGTGAAGCAGGTGGGCTGCTGCCTCATCGGCCAGACCGCCACCCTGGCGCCCGCGGACAAGAAGCTCTACGCCCTGCGCGACGTGACGGCCACGGTGGACTGCCTGCCGCTCATCGCCAGCTCCATCATGAGCAAGAAGCTGGCGGAGGGCATCGACGCGCTGGTGCTGGACGTGAAGGTGGGCAGCGGCGCCTTCATGAAGAAGCTGGAGGACGCGCGCGCCCTGGCCCGGACGATGATCGGCATCGGCACGGAGATGAAGCGCAAGGTGACGGCGCTGCTCACGGACATGGATCAGCCGCTGGGCCGGGCGGTGGGCAACGCGCTGGAGGTGGTGGAGGCCGTGGAGATGCTGCGCGGCAAGGCCCCGGACGACTACACCGAGGTGACGCTGGCGCTCACCGCGGAGATGCTCGTGCTGGGCGGCAAGGCGCCCACCGTGAAGGAGGCGCGCGAGCAGCTCCAGCGCGCGGTGGAGGACGGCAGCGCGCTGCGCAAGCTCCAGGAGATCGTCCAGGCGCAGGGCGGAGACCCGCGCGCCATCGAGGACTACTCGTTGCTGCCCCAGGCGCGGGCCAAGGCGGACGTGGTGGCCCCGAGTGACGGTTTCGTCACGGGCATCGACACCGAGGCGGTGGGGCTGGCCGCGGTGGCGCTCGGCGCGGGACGGGAGCGGGTGGACAGCGTCATTGACCCCGCGGTGGGCTTCACGCTGCTGCGCAAGGTGGGCGAGCCGGTGAAGAAGGGCGAGCCGATCGTCCGCGTACACTACAATGACGAGAAGCCCCTGAAGGACGTGAAGGAGCGCCTGCTCAAGGCCTACCGCTTCGGAGCCACCGCCCCCGCGCCGCGCCCGCTCGTCGTCGAGCGGCTGGAGTAGGCGCCGCGCATGAGACCTGTCACGAGCCCTTGAAGACGTGACGGGTCTTGTGCGAGATCGCCGCGCCCACCGGGAGGGGTCCCCATGACACGCAAGCTGCTGTTCCTCGCCACGCTCGTGGCTGTCTCCATCACTCCGTCCATCGCTCACGCAGGCGTCTGGTTCGAGCTGCTGCACGCGCCCTGTTGGACGGGCGATGAGAACAACATCAAGCAGGACAACGGCGTCATCGGTCGCTACTCGGGCGCCATCGACTGCTTCAACAAGGACTTCAATGGGGGCGGGGCCCGCACCGTCCTGTCGATCAAGGCGTTCCAGGCGTGGGAGTACGGGACGATGTTCCTGTATTACGACATCACCGGACCCTTCAACAGCGCCAACTCCCGGACCGACGGGGTGACGGACACCGCCAACGAGCGCGGCGGCTTCTTCGGCGGCATCACCCTGACGGCCTCGCCCAAGAAGATCACCGAGAAGATCCTCGGCCGCGAATTCGACTGGGGCCCGCTGCGCGACGTGCAGGTCAAGTACGAGGCCGAGCACGTCTCCAAGTTCGGCATGCTCAGCTACTACGGCCTGCAGTGGGACCTGAACATCCCCGTGCTGGACTTCATGTCGGTGACCACCGTCATCCGTGACGACCACGTCTTCCACGGTGTGGACTTCCAGGTGGGCGCGGCGCTGCAGAAGTCGTTCTCGCTGGGCAGCCAGGACTTCATCGCCGCGGGCTTCTTCCAGACGGGCCTCTTCGGCGAGGGAAAGGGCAAGGGCTCGTTCGCCCAGAGCGAGGGCAACCAGTTCTTCCTCGCCCAGCCGCAGCTGCTGTGGGACTTCGGCAAGCCCCTGGGCGCCACCCCTGGCAAGCTGTATGCCGGCTTCGAGTGGCAAATCGCCTGGAACCGCTACCTCATCGAGGACAAGACGGAGAACGTGCTCCAGGGCATGATTCGCTGGAACATCTGATTCCAGGCCACGGGGGCCGCGCCAGGCGGCCCGTGCGGCACGGGGGGAGTCGACATGCAGGGCTCGAACGACGCGCGGTGCCTGCGGTGCGGGGCGCCAGACCCTGGTGACAGGACGCGGTGCCTCTGTGGCGCCAGCCTCCTCGTCGATGTGTTGCTGAAGGAGCCCGTGGCGGAGGAGCGTCGGCGCTTCGCCCTGGCCCGCGCCCTCTCCGCGCTGGGCCCCCCGGCTCCCTCCTTCTCCCACGCTCGGACGGCGCTCGCCATTCCCGGAGACCGGATCGCCCGTGGGGTCTCCCGGGCCTTTGCCCAGCGGCTCATCGAGGTCATCGCCGAGCACGGGGCGAGCGCCATCCTCCGGTCCGCGCAGACGTTGGAGCTCTCCTCCCAGCGCACCTCGCGTGTGCCCCTGGTGGCGGGAGGGCTCGCCCTGGTGCTCATCGTCGCCGCGGCAGGTGTCGTCTGGCAGCGCCGGGCATTTGCGCCTCAGGCCCCTGCGCCCCGGGGGAGCACGGCGAGCGCTTCGGGCGATCCGGCCGGGACTGCCGCCGCCGCTCCGGAGGCCGCTGCTCCCGCCGCGCTGTCCACGCAGGAGATCTCCCAGCTCGCCTCTCCCAGCACGGTGAACCTGCGGTGTGAGGGCAAGACGGGCTCGGGCTTCTTCGTCGAGGCGGATCTGGCGGTGACCAACGAGCACGTCGTCTGCCCTCCCGGCAAGTCCATGGAGGTGACGCTGCCCGACGGGCGTCGGCTCATCGGAGAGACGGTGGAGCGCGATGAGGACCTGGATCTCGCCACCGTCCGGGTGGTGGGCGCCAACGCCACGCCGCTGAAGCTCGGGGACGCGACGCGCCTGCAGCCGGGCGACCCCCTCGTCTTCATCGGCAGCCCCAAGGGCCTGGCCTTCACCGTCCACGAGGGCAAGGTGGGCTTCGTCGGCCGGCAGTACCTGGGCGTCGGCTATGTGCAGTTCAACGCCTCGGTCAACCCGGGCAACAGCGGCGGCCCGCTGCTGGATGCGCGCGGCGAGGTGGTGGGCGTCGTCTCCATGAAGATCGAAAACGCGGACGGGCTGGGCCTGGCGCTGCCCATCCAGTACGCCGACAAGTTCCTCTCCCTGCCCACCACGCCCGAGGCCACCGCGCGCTGGGAGGCGCTGCGCCAGCGCGTGGCGCAAGAGGAGGAGCGCGAGCTGGAGCGCTTCCGGCTGGAGTCCTCCCGCCCCGCTCTCATCTCCGTGGAGCGGGATGGTGCCGTGGGCCTGGTGGCCCTGCTCGTCGAGCGCTTCGAGACGCCTCCTCGTCGAATCACTCGCCGCCTGGCCCTGGAAGTCGGGGGCGAGACGTGCTCCCTCGACGTGGACTTCTCCTTCTGGCGGCCCATGCGGGACACGATGACCGAGGCGCGCGACTCGCGCCGGCTGCGGTGGTTCGTCTCGCGCGGCCTCACCGAGAACATCCACATCGGCGCGGCGCGGCTGCCCCTCGAGAGCTGCTCGCTGAGCGCCCCGGGCCCCGCCTGGGTGCGGGTGGAGCAGGGCGCCGAGGAGATGGACCGGCTCCCGGTGGCGGCCGAGGACCTCGCCGCCGCCCAGCAGGCCTGGAAGCAGAAGAAGGGCTACATCCAGGCCTGGGACAAGTACCTCCAGAAGCGGGGCGTCGAGGAGGAGCGCGCGCGGCAGGACAGCGAGGAGTGGCGGGCCAACTTCCGGCGTGCTCGCGAGCGTGTCACCCGCCTCGAAGAGGACAAGCGCCGCTGGCAGCAGGAGCTCGACGAAGGCAAGGACTCGCGGCGCCAGCTCGTGGAGACGGAGCTCGCCCTGAAGCAGGCCCAGGAGCAGCTCGCCGAGCTCGAGCGCTACGCCTCCCAGAAGGGCGTGCCGCGCCAGTGGCGCCAGTAGCAGCGCTTCCGGCCTTCATTCTCCCACATGCGTGTGGTTCCAGGGCCGACAGGTTTCGGCCCTCCCCTGGGTAGGCCGGGTCTGAACCGGTGTGTTCAAATTCCACGTCATGGGCAGCATCGAGCGGGTGTCGCGGTCGTTGATGGAAGGGGCTCTGGCGGAGAAGGTCCACGCCGCCGAGCAGGGAATCGCCCTGCTGCGCCTGCTGACCATTGCCGCCGGGTGGATCAGCTACCCCCTGCTGGACAAGTCCCACGGAGTCCCCTGGCTGGGGTACCTGCTGCTCGGGCTCTCCGGGGTCTACTCGCTCGTCATCTATCTGCCGGAGTCGTATCGCCACCGGCTCTTGCTGCAGTCGGCCACCGTCACCACCGTCAGTGACGCGTTCTTCGTGATGCTGTGGCTGTACGCCACGGGGGGCATCCACTCTCCCTACTTCATCGTCACCGTGCTGTCGGTGGCGGGGGTGGGCTTGCGCTTCACGCCCCGGGAGACGCTCGCCGCCGCCCTCGTGTATGCGAGTGCCTATCTCGGCCTGATCGCGCTCCAGGGGGAACTGCTGGGCCACGGCGTCCTGGTGCTGATCAACGTCCTCTACATCTTCCTCTCGGGGCTGCTGGGGCAGGCCGTCTCCAGGATGGTGCTCGAGCAACTGGTGGCCCGGCTCGAATTGCAGAAGCGCTTGCAGACCGAGGAGCGCCTGGCGCGCAGTGAGACGGAGCTCGCCGAGGCCCAGTCCATCGCCCACCTGGGCAGCTGGGTCTGGGATGCGACCACCAACGAGCACAACTGGTCCGCCGAGCTGTCCCGGATCCTCGGCCGCACGCCCGATCAAGTCGTCGTCGGAGAGTCCTTCCAGCAGAACATCCACCCCGAGGACCGGCTCGCGTTCCAGCGCCTCATGGAGGCAGCGGTACGGGATCGCCAGCCCTTCCATGGGGAGTACCGCCTGCTGAAGCCCTCGGGAGAGGTGCGGTGGATCCACCTCAAGGGACAGGTGACGTGTGACGCTCGCGGTGAGATTGCGCGGATGAGCGGCACCGCCCAGGACATCACCGACTTCAAGGAGATGGAGCGGCGGTTGATGATCGCCGACCGCATGGCCGCCCTGGGCACGCTCTCGGGCGGCGTCGCCCATGAAATCAACAACCCGCTGATGTTCATCTCCACCAACCTGGCCTGGCTGGAGGAGGGCCTGAGCACCCCGGCCGCGCGGCAGTTGCCGCAGCTCGAGGAGTTCAAGAAGGCGGTGTCCGACGCGCGCCAGGGCGCCGAGCGCGTGCGCAACATCGTCCGGGACCTGCGGACTTTCTCCCGCGTGGAGGAGGCCCGGCTCGTCCCCGTGGACGTCCACCAGGGGCTGGAGTTCTCCATCAATGTCGCCACCCCGGAGATTCGCACCCGGGCGCGCCTGGTGCGGGAGCTGGGCGCGGTGCCCCTGGTGCTGGGCGACGAGACGCGCCTGGGGCAGGTGTTCCTCAACCTCCTGGTGAACGCGGCGCAGGCCATCCCCGAGGGCAACCCCGAGGCCCACGCCATCACCGTCCGCACGCGCGTGGGCGCGCCCGGGGAAGTCGTGGTGCAGGTTCAGGACACCGGCAGCGGCATGCCCCCGGAGGTCCTCGAGCGCATCTTCGACCCATTCTTCACCACCAAGCCCGTGGGCGTGGGCACGGGCCTGGGCCTGTCCATCTGCCACGGCATCATCACCTCGCTCGGGGGGAGGATCTCCGTCGAGAGCACGCCGGGCCGGGGCACCACCTTCACGGTGACGCTGCCCGCCACCGAGGTCCGGCCAGCCCCGCGCCCGCCCACCCCCGCGCCCATCCGCTCCGGGCGTGTGCGCGTGCTGCTCATCGACGACGAGCCGATGCTCATGGCCTCGCTGCGGCGGGCGCTCCGCGCGGACTTCGAGGTGAGCACCAGCTCCGGGTCGGAGGCCCTGAGCCGGCTGCTGGCGGGGGAGGAGTTCGATGCGCTCGTCTGCGACTTGAGCATGCCGGACATCTCCGGCATGGACCTGTACGCCCGGCTCCAGGAGCAGCGCCCCGACCAGGCCGCGCGGATGATCTTCCTCACCGGCGGCGCCTTCACCCCGCGCGCCCAGGAGTTCATCGCCGGGGCCCGCTACTGGCTCGACAAGCCGGTGGACCTGCCCCGGCTGCGCACCCTGCTGGGGGAAGTGGTGGGGGCCAACGCCGCGCCGCGGCAGGAAGAAACCCGAGCGCACTAGGGCGACTTTGGCGGCGCCGCGAATATGATGCCTGCCCACATGGGGCTCTACGAACAGGTACAAGAGACGGTGCAGGCCATCCGCCAGCGGGCAGGAGGGCTCTCCCCGCGCGTGGGCATCATCCTCGGCAGCGGCCTGGGCGCCTTCGCGGACGGCTTCGAGGGCAAGGTGGTGCTGCCCTATGGCGAGATGCCCCACTTCCCCCACTCCTCCGTGCCGGGGCATGCCGGTAGGCTCGTGCTCGGGCGCGTGGGCGGCGAGCCGGTGGTGGCGATGCAGGGCCGCGTCCACTCCTATGAGGGCTATTCCCCCACGCAGGTGGCCTTCCCCGCCCGCGTGCTGTGCGCGCTGGGCATCCGCGCCCTGGTGGTCACCAACGCCGCCGGTGGCATCAACACCCAGTTCGCCCCGGGCGACCTGATGGCCATCACCGACCACATCAACCTCTCCGGGTGGAACGCGCTCACCGGCCCCAATGACGACCGGCTGGGGCCCCGCTTCCCGGACATGAGCCGGGCCTACTCCCCCGCGCTCCGGGCGCTGCTGCTCGAGTCGGCCCAGCGCACCCAGGTGCTCCTGCGTCAGGGCGTGTATGCCATGGTGGCAGGTCCATCTTATGAGACTCCGGCAGAAATTCGCATGCTGCGCACGCTGGGCTCGGACGCGGTGGGGATGAGCACGGTGCCGGAGGTGGTGGCCGCGGGGCACATGGGCGTGCCGGTGGCGGGAATCAGCTGCATCACCAACCTGGCGGCGGGGGTAGGGGACAAACCGCTCACGCATGAAGAGGTAGCCGAGACGGCCAACCGCGTGGCGGGTATCTTCTCCCGGCTGCTGACGGAATTCCTTCCGGCGGCGGCTCGCGCGTGAGCAAGGATTCGACAGCGATGGCGGAGCGGAATGAATCCCCGGGACTCCGGGGCGAAGAGCGGCGGGAGTCGCCGCGGGTGCCGATGCGCTTCTTGGTGCGGCGTGTCGGGAGTGAGGCGAGCTTCGAGGCCCGGGAGGGGGACTTGTCCCTCGGCGGCTGTGCCTGGCAGGGCGGGACGCTGGAGGCGGGGGCGCAGGTGGAATTGCGTTTCCTGCTGCCCTCGGTGCCGGACGAGCTGAACGTGCGCGGCGAGGTGCTGCAGGTGCGCGAGGGCCAGAAGGGATTGGCCACGCACGTGCGCTTCCTGGAGCTGCCCGTGGACGTGGAGCTGTCCATCGCCCGCTACCTGGATGATGTGGAGCTGGGAGCACCGAAGAGCTGAGCCCTGGAGGGCCTGATGGCCGACGAGATTCCCTGGGAAGCGCTGTTCCAGCAGGCGGCGAAGGTGCGCGAGCGCGCGCACGTGCCCTATTCGCGCTTCCCCGTGGGCGCCGCCATCCTCTTCGCCGACGGCACGGTGGTGGTGGGGTGCAACGTGGAGAACGCCACGTACGGACTCACCGTGTGTGCCGAGCGGGGGGCCTTCGTCTCGGCGGTGGCCCAGGGGCACACCCGGCCGGTGGCGGTGGCCATCGTCGTGGACACCCCCACGCCCTGTCCGCCCTGTGGCATGTGCCGGCAGGTGATGGCGGAGTTCGGCGGGCCGGAGATGCCCGTGCGCAGCCGCAACATGAAGGGAGAAGAGGCCCAGTACTCCCTGCGCGAGCTGCTGCCGCACGCCTTTACGCGCGACTTCCTCTGACAGCGGCCGGCTCTGTGTTAAGAGCAGCCCGCGCGTGGACCTGCTCCTGACCCATGGCACCGTCGTGACGATGAACCGCGAGCGCGAGGTGCTCGCGGATGCGGACGTGCTCATCCAAGATGGCCGCATCGCCAAGGTGGGGCATGGGCTGAAGGTGCGTGGGGCCGCGCGGCGCGTGCTCGACGTGTCCGGCCAGGTGGTGCTGCCCGGCCTCATCCACGGCCACCTGCACGCTTGCCAGACGCTGTTCCGCAACCACGCCGACGGGCTGGAGCTCCTGGACTGGCTCCGCGAGCGCATCTGGCCCTACGAGGCGGCGCATGACCCGGACTCGCTGAGGGCCTCGGCGGACCTCACCTTCGCCGAGCTCATCCAGTCGGGCTCCACCGCGGCGCTCGATATGGGCACGGTGCGCCACTACGACTCGGTGTTCGAGTCGGCGCGCGACTGCGGCTTCCGGCTCACCGGCGGCAAGGCGATGATGGACACCGGCCGCGCGCTGCCGGCGGCCCTTCGCGAGACGACGGAGGCCTCGCTCTCCGAGAGCCTGGCCCTGCTGGAGCGCTGGCACGGCACCCACGACAACCGGCTGCGCTACGCCTTCGCCCCGCGCTTCGTGCTCTCGTGTACCGAGAAGCTGCTGAAGGAGGTGTCTCGGCTGTCGCGGGAGAAGGGCGTGCGCATCCACACGCACGCCAGCGAGAACGCCACCGAGTGCGACCTGGTGCGCCAGCGCATCGGCCTGGACAACATCGCCTACTTCCACTCGCTGGGCATCTCCGGCCCCCACGTGACGCTGGCCCACTGCGTGTGGCCCACCGCCGAGGAGCAGCGCCTGCTGCGCGAGACGGGCACCGTGGTGTGCCACTGCCCCAGCTCCAACCTGAAGCTCGCCTCCGGCATCGCCAAGGTGCCCGAGCTGATGGATGCCGGGGTCCACGTGTGCCTGGGCGCGGACGGCGCGCCCTGCAACAACAACCTGGACCTCTTCATGGAGATGCGGCTGGCGGCGCTGCTGCACAAGCCGCGCGTGGGTCCGCTGGGCATGCCGCCCCTGCGCGTGCTGGAGATGGCCACGCTGGAGGGCGCCCGGGCGCTGGGGCTGGAGCAGGAGGTGGGCTCGCTCGAGGTGGGCAAGCGCGCCGACGTCACCGTGGTGGACCTGCGCGGCCTGCATGCCACGCCCTCGCCGGAGAATGTGCTGGGCACGTTGGTGCATGCCGCCCGGGCCACGGATGTGACGCACGTGCTCATCGACGGCCGGCCCGTGCTCAAGGACCGCCAGTTGCTCACCCTGGATGCCCACGAGGTGGCCGAGAGCGCCCGCAAGCACTCGGCCCGCATCGTCGAGCGCGTGAACGCCTGAGCGCGGGCTCAGCCCGGGCTGGCGCTTCGGGACTGGGCCGGCAGGGGCGGGAGCCTCGCGACGAACGAGGTGGGCCACCCAGGCGTGTCCTCCACCGAGAGGCGCCCACCGTGGGCCTCCACCGCCAGCCGGCAGAAGTAGAGCCCCAGCCCGTAGCCCGTCCGGTGGCTGCGCTCCTTGTCTCCCTGGCTGTATTTCCCGAAGAGCCGCTCGCGCAGCTCGGGGGGAATGGGTGTGCCGTCGTTGCGCACCGCCAGCCACGTACCCCCCGCGTCCGTGCCCACCTCCAGCCGCACCCGCCCTCCCGGCGGCGTGTGGCGAAGGGCGTTGGTGGTGAGGTTCTCCACCACGCGCAGCAGCAGCGAGCGGTCCCCGTGGAACTCCAAGTCCGCGGGCGCCTCCGCCTCCAGCTTGAGCCGGCGGAACTGCGCGCCCGAGGCGGCCGCCAGGCGTACCTCCTCCAACAGTGGGATGGCGGTGATGCGCTGGGCGCGCAGCTCCAACTGGCCCTCCTCCAGGCGAGGGATGTCCAGCAGCTCGGCGATCATCCGCTCCATGCGCCCGGTGACGGCCACCCCCGTGCGCACCGCCTGCCGCAGCCCCGCGTCGCCCATGGCCAGCTCGTTCTCCAGCAGGGAGAACGTCATCGTCAGCGCCGAGAGCGGCGAGCGCAGGTCATGCACGACGAACTGGGTGAGCTGGTCCTTCTCCTGCTGGAGCGCCAGCAGCTGCGCGTTGTGCGCGCGCGCCTCGCTCAGCATGTTCTCGATGGTGCCGCGGGCCTGTTCGACTTCCTGGAAGCGCCGCGCTTCGACCTGACGCTCCACCTCGGTGCGGGACAGGGCCAGCACCAGTTGGCGCACGCGGTGGCTGCCGTACTGGCTCATGACGGCCACCATTCCCAGCACCACCACCGCCACCGCCACCGCACCGAAGCCCACCCCCGCCTCGCGCATCAGCGTGGCCTGGGCGATAGCTGCCAGCGTTGTTGTCAGGTAGACGACGCTGGGAAAGAGCGTGAGGCTGCTGAGCACCACCACCAGCGCGAAGAGCCCGAGGCTGAATCCGGCCACTCCGGCGGGGAACGGGGAGATGGGCAGCGCGGTGTGCTGCAGCCAGAACACCAGCCCCACATCCACCACGGACTGGGCCACGCTGAGCCAGCGGATGAGGGGCTTGCGGTGCAGGGCGAAGAGCAGCCCCGCCACCCCCAGGTAGAGCCCGAGCGGGAGCGGGTAGGGGGCCCAGTCGGGACGGCCTCCGAGCCACAGCGCCAAGACGATGAGCAGGAAGGCGAGCGTGCCCACCAGCCGCACCGCCGCGCCAGCCTTCAGTACGCCTCGGCGCTGCCCATCCACCGCCTGCGCGAGGATGGCGTCGAATGCTCGGGTGTCCTGCTGGGTCATGTGCGAGGGAACCAGACACTAGCACCCGAGCAGGGGGGCCGCCGAAAGGATGGAGCAATATCCGGCGGTTGGTATGCGTAGGGCAGGCAGAAGGGTGCTTGATTCCCGTAGGATCGTATAAGGTCGAACCATCCGTGTTCTTCGGAGGAGGTAGCAGCCGTCATGTGGGCAAGGTTCAGAAGGGCGATGCGCAGCTTCGCGGGCTTCTTTGTCTCCTCCATCGAGGACCCGGAACTCATCCTCGAGCAGAACGTGCGCGACCTGAACGATCAGGTCCCGAAGATGAACGAGTCCATCGCCATGGTGCGGGCGAACGTGACGCTGCTGGAGAAGGAGAACGCCAAGTACCAGCAGGACGTGCGTGAGCTGACGGCCAAGGTGAAGGCCGCCATCCAGGCGGGCCGGGACGATCTGGCTGCCCAGTACGCCAGCCGCCTGCAGATGGAGAAGCAGGCGCTCGAGCGCAACCAGCAGCAGCTCGATACGGCGAAGATGGCGTACGAGAAGGCGCTGAACGTCAAGAAGCTGTTCATGCGCGAGAAGGACAAGAAGACCCAGGAGGCGATGAACGCCATCCGGGACGCGCGGCGCGCCAAGTGGCAGGCCAAGGTGGCCGACGCGATGGAGTCCTTCCAGGTGGCTGGCATCGACGCCACCCACGACGAGATGGTCCGCAAGGTGAACGAGAAGACCGCCGTCAACGAGGCGCGCATGCAGATGGCGCTCGAGTCGGTGGATCACCAGGCGCTCTCCATCGAGGAAGAGGCGGAGAAGATCCAGGCGAACGAGCTGGTCAAGCAGTTCAAGATGGAGATGGGCCTGGACAGCCCCGCCCCCGTGTCGGACGTGAGCGCGGGCGGAGAGAAGACGATCGGCAAGAAGGTGGAGGTGAAGTAGCCCTCCCCGAGGGGAAGGGGCCGCCAGCCTATGAAGCTTCACCGCGGGCCAGGCCTCTTCCTCTTCCTGTTCCTGTGCCTGGGAGGCGCGGGCTACGCGCTCGCGTCCCGGCTCGGGTACCTGGACCGGCTCCAGGCGCGCTTCTTCCCGGCCGCCCAGGAGGCGGTCCGCCTGTCCCCCGGAGACTTCCCCGCGGGGGTGGCGGCACCGGTAGCGGACGTGGCCTCGGTGCCCCTGCGGCCGGTGCTGATTGGGTTTACCCCGCGCGGCTCGGCCTCGGCATTGCTGCTGGCCACGGGCGGGGCCACCACCCTGGACTCGCCGGGAGCGCCTCCGGGCGCGGCGCAGGGGGTGCTCAAGACGGCATATGCGCTGGATGCGCGGGCGGTGCTCTTCGCCCGGGAGGAGGAACTGCGCCAGGCGCTGTCCGTTGGGGCGGAGAATGGCGGGGTGGACATGGCCATGCTCTCCGTGGACCGGATGGCGGCGTGGGTGCCGGGGCTGAGGGACGCGGCGCCGCGCACGGTGATGCTGGTGGGGCGCAGCCGGGGGCAGGAGGCACTGGCGGCAGTGGGGGTGACGGACCTGGCCTCGCTGCGCGGCAAGCGCGTGGGCGTGTACCCGGGGAGCTCCTCGCACTACTTCGCGCTGTGGGTGCTCTCGCGCGTGGGGCTGCGCACGACGGATGTGAAGTGGGTGGACTTGCCCTCGACGCTCGACGCGGGACGGGCGCTGCGCGAGGGGCGGGCGGACGCGGTGGTGGGGCTGTGGGGCGACGTGGAGCTGGCGGCGAGGGACCGGGGCGGGGCGGTGCTGGCCACCACGGCGGACGCGCCGCACCTGATTGCCACGGTGCTGGTGGCCCGAGGGGACTTCGCCGCGCGCTACCCGGACGCGGTGCGCCGGGTGCTGCGAGGACTGTTGGATGCCGGGCAGAGCGTGCAGAAGGACCCGACGCAGGGGGCGCGGATGCTGGGGGACGTGGCGCCGTACCTGGGCGACCCGATTGAGGCGATCCGCTCGGCGCCTCCAGCGACACTGGCGGACAATCGCTCCTTCTTCGGCCTTTCCGGCGAGGCGCCCGTCACCTATGACGAGCTGTTCCAGAGCGCCTCGGCGCTCTTCAAGAAGCTCAAGCGGGGGGCCGTGGCGCCACCCGCGGAGGACACCCGGGACCTCGGAGCGTTGAAATACGTGTCGGAGGCCCGCGGACCCTGAGGCCCCCCGAAGTGGGGGCGAGGAGAGATTCCGTGGCGGATTCGCCCAGTTTCATCAAGGCCGCCTTCATGTTGCCCGCGAACCTCGTGGGCTTGCTGACGGCGGGAGCCTCGTCGCTGATGACGGGCGAGCCGCTGCCGGCGCTGGTGGCGCTGGGGGTGGAGGGGCTGTACCTGGGAATCGTCCCCTCGATGAAGCGCTTCCAGCGGGCGGTGCGCGCGAAGGGCGGCGGGGAGGAGACGCCGGACGCGGCGCGCAAGCAGGTGGACGCGCTGCTCTCGGAGCTGGCGCCCTCGCAGCGTGAGCACTACCAGGCGTTGGTGGGGCTCAAGGAGAAGATCCTGGAGAACTACCGCCGGCTGCCGGGAGGCAAGGTGCTGGCGGCGGGGAGCGAGCCTCGGCTGAACGAGCTGCTGACTTCGTTCCTGCGATTGGTGTCGGCGCTGAACCACCACCGCACGTACCTCAACAGCACGGACCGGGAGCAGATCGAGAAGGAGCTGCGCGAGCTGGAGGCGGAGGTGGCGCAGGAGGCGAACCCGCGGCTCAAGGACGTGAAGGAGAAGCGGCTGGAGATCCTCCGCAAGCGGGTGGGGCGCTTCGAGCAGGCGGGAGAGAGCCGCGAGGTGGTGAGCCACCAGCTGGCGGGGATTGAAGACCTGCTGCGGCTGACGCACGAGCAGTCGATCACCATCCGAGACCCAGAGACGGTGAACCGGCAACTGGACGCGGTGAGCGCCGAGGTTCAGGCCACGGACGAGACGGTGCGGGAGATGGAGCGCTTCATGGAGTTCCAGGAGGAAGTGGGCAAGCCACTGCCGCACGGAACGCGGGTGCGGTGAGCGCCTGATGCACTCTCAGAACTGAACCTCAGCGACTCCTACTCCACGATTACTCAGCCTGGTCATGACCTGTAGAGTAGGATTGGTTTAGGGGACACATGAGTCTTTAGTTCCTTGAGGGAGCAGCTTGATGGCTAGAACCGCAGCGGATTCGCTGGTCCCTGGAACGAAGATAGGCCCCTGGCGCGTGGAGCATCTGCACGGCCGAGGCACTTACGGCACGGTGTACAGGGTGCGGAGCCAGAAACCGGGGGAGGTGGGAGCCTTCGCGCTGAAACTGGCCCACTTCCCCTGGGATCCGCGCTTCGAGCGGGAGGGGCTGTTGCTGTCCCGGATCTGCCACGACAGCGTACCGAAGCTGAGGGACCGAGGCGGATGGAGAGCTCCGAGCGGAGAACTCTATCCCTGCATCGTCATGGAGTGGGTGGCGGGAGTGGCGCTGTACGAGTGGGCATCGGGGGTCAAATGCACCTCGCGGCAGATGCTCCGGGTGTTGGCACAACTGGCCCGTGCGTTGGAGGCCACGCACCGAGCCAATGGAGTGCATCGGGACGTGAAGGGGGACAATGTCTTGGTGAGTCCCGAGGGAATGGCTTGGCTGGTGGATTTCGGGGCGGGGAAGTTCAAGGGAGCGGGCTCGTTGACGCAGGAGACGCTGCCGCCAGGAACTCAGGCGTATCGCAGCCCGCAGGCGCTTCGCTTCCTCAAGGAGAACTACCGTGACCGGGGGGCGCACTACGAGGCGACCGAGGCAGATGATGTGTATGCGTTGGGAGTCACTGCCTACCGCGCGGCGACGGGGCGCTACCCGCCGCCGGGGACGGACCTGGAGCGGGACTTCGAGCCGAACCGAGCCCCACTACCGCCGCTCCAGCCGCCGAGCGAACTCGTCAGCGTGTGTCCGGAGTTGGAAGGGCTCATCTTGCGCATGCTGTCGGACGTGCCCTCGGAACGAGGAAGCGCAGGGAATGTTGCGTGGGCCCTTGAGCAGGCGGCGGCTTGTGTAGGCCGAAGGGCGGACGCGCCCATTGTTCCATGTCGCCGCGAGGCAGCTTCTCCGAGCAGAGGGCACATGGCACGTCGCGTCCGCCAGGGCCTTGTGCAGGCGGCACCCTGGCTCAGTGGAGCTGTGGGAGGTGCCATCTTCTTGGCCCTGACATGGTGGATGGTGCATTGGGGTGGGGACCTGCCCATGGCGGCTCATGAGGCGCATGTCGTAGATGGAGAGAACGGAAGTACGGCAGCGCTGGGGGACACAAGTCCTCTGCTGCCAGTGTCCGGCGCCGCGCGCCCGGCGCCGTCGAGGGTTGTCGGGCTGGACATGCCCGAGCGGCCATTTACTGGGCAGAACCTTCCGCCGTGCAGGAAAGGCTTGGAGGTGGAAATCGAGCTGACCTCAGGCAAGAAGGAAACGCGAAGTTGCTGGATGAAGATCGATGTGGCCGATGAGCCGTGCAATGGCTACGAGTACCGGGGTGGCTGCTATCTGCCGAGTTACCCGCCACCGAAATTGCCCCAGTCCGTGAAGCAGTAGGCGTGTATGAAAAAGCGGCACCGCGCTCCCGGGATTCCAGAAGCGCAGTGCCGCCGTTCATTTCTCAGAGCTCACACTACGTTTGGCGCCTGCTCCACCTCCTTGGCCTGGGGCATGGAGATGGGTTGGGCCAGCAACGCCTCGGCCAACTTGGTCACCTGCGCCAGTGGGATGCCCTTGAAGTCGAGCACCGGCTTGCCCTTGTGGTTGCGCACCTGCATCCGGACAGGAGCCCCCTTGGGGAGCTTGCTGGTCACGGCCTTCATGTACTGGTCCGCGATCGCCAAGTCCTCCGACGGCAGAGGCTTGCTGGAAGCAGGCTTGCGCCTGCGCTGGAGCGCTCGGCGCATGTCATCCACGCTGCACTCGGAGAAGGGCTTGGGCGTCACTTCGCCCGTCTCCCCCATGACCTCGATGATCGTGCCGCCAGGCTCGGCGTGGTTCACCTCCGTCTCGGCGGCCTCCTCGTAGGTCAGCAGCAGGGAGAGGCGGGTGACACCGAACTGGTTGCAGACCGGAGCGGTGAAGCCGTTCGCCACCGCCCCGTACGCCACCAGAGTCGCCCGCGACACCTCGCGCAGGTGCTCGCTGAAGTAGTCCTGCGCGGTCTTGTAGCCCACCGCCTCGGCCAGCTTCTCCTTCACCACGTAGTTGTAGAGCTCGCCCATGCGGTAATGGTTGGTGTTCTCCTCCATCAGCAGCTGGCGCATGGCGACGCGCACCTGATCGAGCGTCATGTCCGTCTGGATGGAGATCTTCTCTTCTTTTGTCTTCCACAGATTCAACATCTGGGAGTCCCCCTTGGGTATGGCCACACGTCATATGGGCCAGGCCGATGAGTCATGTGATGAGCCATCGGTCGGGAAGGCGTAAAGCAGGAGACGCGCCAACTCAGGAGGGACCCAAAAACAGGCACTTGGGTGGGAATCGCATGAGTGCCCCAGTCCGAGAACGTGGACTCCCAGTCCACGGTACGAGACGGGGGCAAGGTGGCGGAGTTGGGGATGAGCCGCTCGTCATGCCTGACCAGTCAGGCATGAGCGCGATGCCTGACCAGTCAGGCATGGCCCCCCCCTGTACTTCGAGCAGTTCGAGGGTCTGATCGTCCTCTCCAAGTCGTAGTGCGCAGCGCGTAGAATGGGCGCGGGCGCCAGGGGTGCCCCGGTGCGTGCGCGAGGCCAACCATGATGCAGTCCACCAAGACCGCTCGGATCGAAGTGCTCGGCAACTCCATTCTCTCGGCGCTGGGGGCGATGAAGATCGCTCCGGACCGGGCGTTGCGCATCTTCGCCGAGCAGGGCATCACCACCATCGAGAGCACCGACTGGTACCCCGTTGAGCATGTTCTGGGCGCCTATCGCTCCATCCAGGCGCAGGTCGGCCCCCACACCATCCGCGCCGTAGGCCGCAACATCCTCAAGAACGCGGAGTTCCCCCCAGGGCTCACGACGATCGAACAGGCGCTGGGCTCCCTCGACGTGGCCTACCACATGAACCACCGGGGCTCCGGGCCCATGGGCGGCTACCACCATGAGTCCACCAGCCCGCGCACTTCCTTGATGACGTGCGACAACCTCTACCCGTGCCCGATGGACCTCGGTCTCCTGGAAGCCATCGCCGAGCGCTTCCGGCCCCGGGACGCGTTCCTCATTCGCGTGCAGCACGCCTCCTCGACGTGTCGCGAGCGAGGGGACTCGGCCTGCGTGTACTCCCTGAGCTGGTAGCGCGGGAGTTCAGCCCCTCGTCGAGGAGGGGCGCTCGCTCCAGCTTGTCTCCCGCGCGAAGCGGCGCACCAGGAAGTCCACCCACGCGCGGACCTTCGGCGTGACGGTGCGTCCCGAGGCATGCACGGCCCAGATGGTCATGGTGGGCAGTTCATAGTCATCGAGCACTGTCACCAGCCGGCCGCCGCGCAATTCCTCGGAGATCGCGAACAAGGGGAACTGCCCCAGCCCCGTGTGGGCCAGCACCGCCGCCTTGAGCGCCAGGCTGCTGTTGGCCTGCATGGGGCCACCCACCTGGACGAGGAACTCTCCCTCGGCTCCGCGCAGCTGCCAGGCCGTGCCCGAGGCTTGATAGGTGTACTGCAGGCAGCGGTGCTGGCTCAGCTCCTCGGGTCTTCGCGGCGTGCCGTGCCGCTTCAGGTACTCGGGCGTCGCGCACACCACCCGCCGGCTGATCGCGAGTTTCCGAGCGATGAGCGACGAGTCCGGCAACTGCGCAATCCGGACCGAGACATCGAAGCCTTGCTCCACCAGGTCCACCATCCGGTCATCGAGCTGGAGGTCCAGCTGGATCTCCGGGTTGCGCTCGAGGAACTCGGGCACGGCCGGCACGACATGCAGCAGCCCGAACGTCATCGGCGCGCTCACGCGCAGCCGGCCGCGGGGCTTGCTCCTCAGCCGCATGACCTCGGCCTTCCCCGACTCCAGCTCGTCCGTCATGCGCCGACACCGCGCGTACAGCGCCTCCCCCTCGGCCGTGGGAGACAGCTTGCGCGTCGTGCGGTGGAGCAGTCGCACGCCCAGCGTGCTCTCCAGGTGCATCACCTGCTTGCTCACCGTCCCCTTCGACACGCCGAGCGAGCGGGCGGCGGCGGTGAAGCTGCCGGTCCGCACCACCTCCGCGAAGGTGAAGTAGGCCCCCACGTCCTCCATTGGTCCTCTCCAGGAAACAATCCGTTTCGTCTCCCCACATTGTGTTCATCCAGGGAAACGCACATCAATGGTTCAACCCAATCTGAGGAGCAAGACCATGAAGATCCTTGTCACGGGAGCAACGGGGTATATCGGCACGGCCGTCACCGAGGCCCTCATTCGAGCCGGCCACCAGGTTCAGGGACTGGCACGCTCGGACGCGGCGCGCGGCAAGCTCGAGGCGCGCGGCATCCAGCCCGTGCGCGGCGAGCTTTCGGACACCGCCGGATTGGCCGCCCTCGTCCCTGGCGTCGATGCGGTCATCTGGGCCGCGACGTCCAACACCGAAGCCCTGGATGCGCCCGCCGTCACGGCGATGCTCGAGCGAATGGCGGGAACGGGAAAGGCCTTCCTCTACACGAGCGGCGTCTGGGTCCATGGCGACACGCGAGGCGCCGTGGTGGATGAGGACAGCCCCCTGCGCTCGGCGGAGCTCGTTGCCTGGCGTCCGGCCGTGGAGCGCCGGGTGCTCGCCACGCCGGGCATTCGCGGAATCATCCTCCGCCCCGGCATCGTCTACGGCCGCGCCGGAGGTATCCCCGGCATGCTCACGTCCTCCGCGAGGGAGGCTGGCGCCGCGCGCTTCGTGGGCGCCGGAGAGAACCACTGGCCGGTGGTGTTCCTCGAGGACCTGGCGGACCTGTACCTGCGTGCCGTCGAACGCGCCCCGGCGGGGACGGTTCTCCTCGCCTCGCAAGGCCCCGGGGTGAAGCTGAAGGCGCTGGCCACCGCGGCGAGCGAGGGCGCGGGGGCCGGGGGCCGGACCACTTCCTGGAACCTGGAGGAGGCTCGCAAGCAGCTCGGAGCGTTCGCGGACGCGCTCGCGCTCGACCAGCAGGTCTCCGCCCGCCGCGCCGAGCAGCTCCTGGGCTGGGCCCCCCACGGGCCGAGCATCCTGGAGGAGCTCCGCAGCGGTTCCTATGCAGGTAGGTGAAGAGGGGAGGGTGTGATCCAGCCACCCCCTGGTACCGCCCGGGCGCCGCGTGGTGTCATGGCTCCGCTCGTCCGGTCTGTCCCCCTCTGGCAACTTCTGTGATCCGCCGGCGACAATGGCCCCAAGGATGTTTCGCGCTGGAGGCGCACATGATTCGCCGAGTCGATGGCGGTAGTTCCCCCGCGGTGGAGCGGTTCTCGAAGCCCGAGCCCAAGCCGGTCGAGACGAAGCAGGCACGCTCCACGGTGGATCTCTCCCGTGACACCTTCGCCAAGGCGGAGGGGACGGGTGGCGCTGCCGGTGCCGGGGCTGCTGCCTCTCCCGGCGCTGTGGGTGCCGCCGCCGGGGCTGCCGCGGCCGCGGGCGCCACAAGCGCCACCAGCGCCAAGCTGCGCGAGGAGTTCCAGGCCTCCGACGGATTCAAGGACCTCAGCGCCGACCAGCAGAAGCAGGCGCTCGAGGTGTTCGACGCGATGGACCTTCAGGGCCAGCGCGCCCTCAAGGACCTGACCGATCGACAGATGAGCGTGTCCACCGAGACGGACTGCCGCATCGGCACGGCGCTCCTGGATCGCGACAGCACGGGCAAGACGCTGCTGGACAACTTGCACCAGATGGCCACGCAGAAGATGCCCGACTCCTTCAAGGACTCGGGCGTCACGCGCGAGAGCCTGATGGCCTCCATCTGCCAGGAGGCCGCCCACCCCGGAGAGATCAACCAGCACAACCGGGGCACCTGCACCGTGACGTCCATGCAGTACATGCTCAACGACACCAACCCGGCCGAGTACGCGCGCATCATGACCGGGCTGATGTCCGAGAAGGGCGAGGTGACGCTGGCCAGCGGTGCCACGCTGAGCCGCGACGCCGACAGCATCGCCCCCGACTCCGCCACGCAGCGCTCCTCCAGCGAGCGGCTCTTCCAGGCGGCGATGATGCAGTACGCCCGGGGCGGCGCCGAGGGTGACTACAGCAACCTCACCAACAAGGATGACGGCCTCAACGCCTCCGAGCAGGAGCGCACGCTCGAGGCGCTCTTCAACCGGGACTTCGACAACTACACGGGCGGCGGCGCCGATGACATCCTGGCGAAGCTGAAGGATCGCTCGCCCACCGACTCGTATATCCGCATGCACTGGGGCGAGGACAAGTCCGGCGGACACGCGGTGGTGGTGGACCGGGTGGAGAATGGCCGCGTCTACATCCGCAACCCCCACGGGCCGGGCGGGACGCAGGGCGACACGCTCGAGAACCCGCCGCGCGTCGTGGAGGATCCGGCCACGGGTCTGCAGTCCATGAGCGAGGCGGACTTCAAGGAGTGGATCAAGAGCACCATCATCTAGCGGTGAGCGGTACGCTCCCGTGAGCGGGCTTGCCAGCGGAGGAGTGCGTGATTGACATCAGCGGGGGTCGCTTCGAGATGGGGCTGTCGCGCCCGGTGCGCGAGCAGCTCCAGAAGAAGTCGCCGCAGGAGCCCTTCCCCTTCCACCGCGAGGAGCCGGCGCACCCGGTGTCCGTGGGGCCGTTCCGCATGGCGGAGGCCCCCGTCACCTGCGAGGAGTACGCCGAGTTCATGGCCGACGGCGGCTACCAGCGCGAGGACGTGTGGGCCGCGCTGCGGCAGGAGCCGGACGTGGACGTGGCGCAGCTGCAGGCGCGCTTCGTGGACCAGACGAACCTCCCCGGGCCGCTCACCTGGCGCGAGGGGCGCTTCGCTCAGGGCTTGGGGCGCCACCCGGTGCATGGGGTGAGCTGGTTCGAGGCCATGGCCTACGCCACGTGGAAGGGCGTGCGGCTGCCGACGGAGGCGGAGTGGGAGTTCGCCGCGCGCGGCACGGATGGGCGCCTCTACCCTTGGGGCATGGAGTTCGACCCCGAGCGCTGCACCCACCGCGGGCGCCAGCCGAACGCCACCCTCCCGGTGGACAGCCTGCCCGAGGGACGCAGCCCCCTGGGCATGCTGCACATGGTGGGCAACGTGGCCGAGTGGACGGGGGATCTCTACCGCCCCTATCCCGGAGGGCTGGAGGAGCGTCGCGCCGGGCCGAGGGACCGGAGCGTGCGCAACGACTTCTTCAAGGGCACGCCGCTGTCGCTGCGGGCGACGGTGCGCACGCCGCACCCGCCGGACTCGCGTTTCCCCGGCCTGGGGTTCCGCGTGGCCGCGCAGTTGCTGCTCAAGCGGGTAGGGACGGTGTGAAAACGCTGACGCTGTTGAGCCTGGGGGTGTTGATGGCGCTGCCGCCGGTTCCCGTGAAGGACATGGTGGAGCGCGCCGAGGTGGTGGCGCGCGTGGACATGAAGGCCTTCGAGCGCGTGGGAGGCACCGAGGCGGAGCAGCACTGGCGCACCACGCTGGTCCCGCTCACCGTCTACAAGGGCAAGCTCACCGGGCCGATGGAGATCTCCATCCGGGTGTTCCCCGATGTGGATGGCGGCGAGTTCACCCGGACGCCGGACGCGGGGGAGCGGGTGGCCTTCCTGCGCAAGAGTGGCGAGGGCTGGACCCTGGTGGAGCCTCGCACCCAGGCGCTGCGCAAGGCGACCCCCGAGCTGCTCGGAGCGCTCGGGACGTCCGACGCCGGCCCCAAGCCCTGAGCGAGCAGCCATGAAGTGGGAGCAGCTGGTCAAGCTCGGCCGCGAGCTGCCCGAAGTCGAGGAGGGCATCTGGTTCCGCACGCCCGCGCTCAAGGTTCGCGGCAAGGCGTTCGTGCGCCTGAAGGAGGACGGCGAGTCGGTGGTCTTCATGTTGGAGAGCGTCGACGAGCAGGAGTTCCTCATCCAGGCCCTGCCGGAGCTCTACTTCATCACCGACCACTACCGAGGCTGGCCTGCGGTGCTGGCGCGGCTGGCGAAGCTGCGCGTGCCCGAGTGCCGACGACGGCTCGAGCAGGGCTGGCGGCTCAAGGCGCCGCGAGCGCTGGTGAAACAGCGAGACGCGGAGCGTGAAGAGGCCGCGCCGCGCCGCGCGCGCTGAGCCCTCCCGAGGCTGCCGGTGCCAGACAGGGTGCTAACCTGGGCTCCATGAGCCTGGAGCCCGTTGCCCCGTCCGCCGCACCCGTCCGCAAGAAGACCGCCATCTGGCCCTATGTGCTGGGCGGGGTCGGAGTGGCGATTCTGAGCGTGGCGGCGCTGGTGGGACTGGTCTTCGCCTATCTCGCGGCGGCAAAGCCCATGACGGTGACCGAGGCGGACCGGGCGCTGCTGGTGACGACCGATGATCTGGTGCCGCGACTCGAGGGTTTCTCACCGCAGCCCAGCATCGAGAAGCTGACGAAGAAGAAGGGGCTCGATGGCACCATCGAGCTCGAGTACTTGTACGACTTGTCCAACCGAGGCTTGTACCTGGCCTCCATGGTGACCACGGACACGACCGCGTCCTCGGCGAAGGCCACCTACACCAGCCTGCGCGTGGGGCAGGGCCTGGGCTTGTCGATCGCCGGGGACTCGGGCACCAAGATGGAGGAGCGCGACGATCTCTTCACCTGGGGCGACGAGTCGCGCACCGCCCTCATCACCAACAAGGGCAAGCCCGTGGGCAACGTCTTCACCGCGCGCAAGGGCCGCCACAGCTACACCTTCGTCCTGGTGGGCGTGTACTTCGATTCGAACGAGACGCTGAGCGATCTGCTGCTGCCGAAGCTGGAGCGGCTCGCCACGAACATGACGGTCCCCTGACGGCGCTCATTCGGAGCCCTGAGGACACGGGAGTGTTGACCACTCGGGAGGTCGAGGCGGGGCGCATCCTGGAGGCTGGACAGCCCGGGAGGGCGCCGTTACAGCGTGCGCCATGCTCAATGCTCGCTTGCTCGCGGTCTCCGCGCTCTGGCTCGCGCTGTCTGCGTGTTCGTCTTCTCCCGAGGTGACTCCTCCTGTCGAGCCGCCGATCTCGGGAGATGCCTTCCCGACGTCGCGGGGAGACTTGATCGTCCACCCCATCAATCACGCCTCCTTCGTGATGAGCTGGGCGGGGAAGATGATCTACGTCGATCCGGTGGGCGGCGCCGCGCCCTTCGAGGGGATTCCCGCGCCGGACGTGGTCTTCGTGACGGACATCCACGGCGATCACCTGAACGCGGACACCCTGACGGCCCTGGTTCGGGCCGAGACGGTGATTGTCGCGCCCCAGGCCGTGCGCGACGCCCTGCCCGCGGCGCTGCAGGGCGCCACGCAGGTGCTGGCCAATGGCGCGACCCTGACGGTGGCGGACATCGCCGTCGAGGCGATCCCCATGTACAACCTCACGCCCGAGCGCCTTCAGTACCACGCGAAGGGCCGGGGCAACGGCTACGTGCTGACGCTGGGAGGCAAGCGCGTCTACATCGCCGGCGACACGGAGGACATCCCCGAGATGCGGCAGCTGCGCGACATCGACGTGGCCTTCGTGCCGATGAACCTGCCCTTCACCATGACGGTGGCGCAGGCGGCGGACGCGGTGCGCGAGTTCAAGCCGAAGGTCGTCTATCCCTACCACTCGCGTGGCAGTGACCTGGAGGAGTTCACCCGGCTCGTGGGTACGGACGTGGGCGTCGAAGTGCGTGTGCGCAACTGGTACTGAGGTCAAGTCCTCCGGGCCACGGCCCTGAGGTAGGGGAAGGCCGGGGTGGTGAGGTGCAGTCGGGCGCGCTGGACGGTGCCGAAGCGTGGCTCCAGCCCGAGTTCGGCGAACACCTCACCCATCACCCGGGGTGTCTCGAAGCGCTCATAGAGGGCCTTCACGGAGTCCTCCGGCGCGGAGGAGGGGTGGGCGATCGACTTCGGTGAGAGCCGGAAGCGCCCGTCTTGTCCCCGGATGTAGCTCCGCTGCTGGGTGGTCGCCCGCTCGAAGGTCGTCTGGAGGAACTCGTCATTGAGCTGGCGCTCCGTCTTGCGCGGCGTCTGGGCGTCCTGGCGGCGCAGGTAGAACCAGAGCATGGGTGACTTCTCGTGCATCAGCAGGTTCGACACGCGCCAGCGGTCGAGGTCCTCCAGGGAGTCGTAGACGCGTTGGATCTCCGGGTCGGCGAAGGACATCTCCCAGAAGATGCTCTCGGCGCGGTACCTCGCATAGAGGCTGATGCAGGGGCGCACGAGCTCCAGGTTGCACCCGCCCGCCATCTCGGCCAGGGAGTCCACCGTGTAGCTGTGCTCGACGGGGTTGATGAGCAGGTCCGCGAAGTCGGACTCCTCCCAGTCGCGGTGGCGGCTGATGAAGCGCGCCATGGTGTTGTCGACGGCGAACCCGGCGGCCAGCCGCTTGGCCAGCGCGTAGTCGGTGTCCTGGAGCCCCTTCGTCATCAGCCGGATCGCCTTCTGGAAGGCGCTGGTGATGGTCCGGTGGAAGCGGTTGTAGACGAGCACCTCCATCAGCCCGTCACGCTTGAGGGCCCGTGACAGCCTGCCCAGGGCATGGGCCGGCTCGTACGTGTGGTGGATGACGCCCGTGCAGACGACGAAGTCGAACTGGCTCTCGTAGGGCGCGTCGTTGATGCTCTCCAAGCGCAGCTCGAGGTTGGTGACGCCCAGCGCGGCGGCGTTGGCGGCGCAGATCTCGATCGACTTCGTGGAGAGGTCCGTCCCGAGCACCCGCGCGTTGGGAAAGAGCAGGGCGGTGAGGAGCGCCTGGTTGGTGCCGCAACCCGCGACCCAGATGGAGGCTTCCCGGGGCAGGGCCGTGTGGTGGAAGTCGCCCACCTCCTGGCTCACCATGAGCCGCTCGAACTCGGGGTCCACCAGCGTGTCGAACTTGGAGGAGTTCCACGGCCAGGGGAAGCGGCTGTAGAACTCACCGACGCGCCCGTCCACGGCGGTGATGGACTCGGCCAGCACGAGGTTCTCTTCGTCGCTCTTCTTCGAGGCCACTCCGGGCGCGGATTTCGCCTGGAGGAGGGTGTCCAGGCCCTGGACGAACTTGGGCAGGGGCTCGCTCTCCGCGCTCGTGGCCACGCGGACCTCGGCGCTGGCGCGGGTGCGTTCGATGCTCCGGGCCAGCGTGGCGATGGTGCGGTTCTCGAAGATGCTGCGCATGTTCAGGTCCACGCCGAGCGACTCGCGGATCCGCAGGATGAGCTGGTTGGCCAGCAGCGAGTGTCCGCCGAGTTCGAAGAAGTCATCATCGACGCCGAGCTCCGTCAGCCCCAGGGCTCGGCTCCAGATCGCCGCGAGCTGCGTCTCGGTCGGAGTGCTTGGGGGCGCGGACATGCTCCGCATCCGTCCCCGCACCTCCTCGAGCTTGGGCAGCGCGTGGGAGTCGAGCTTGCCGTTGGCGGTGAGCGGCAGTTGGGGAAGGTGGACGAAGTACTGGGGGATGAGCTCCTGGCTCAGCTGCGTACCCATGAAGCTCCGCAGCACGGGCGCATCGATCGGCTGTTCCGAGGCGTAGTAGGCCACCAGCGCGCTGGGGTCCTTGTGGAGCAGGACCACGCTGTCACGCACGTCGGGGTGGCGGTTCAGGAGGCTCTTCAGTCCCTCGAGCTCGACCCGGTGTCCGTTGAACTTGACCTGGGTGTCGTTGCGGCCCTCGAAGGCCAGGACACCGCCGGGCAGCCAGCGCGCGAGATCGCCCGTCCGGTACATCCTCTGCCCCTGCTCGAAAGGGGAGGGGAGGAAGCGCTCTTGGGTCGCCTCGGGATTGTCGAGGTAGCCGAGGGCCAGGCAGTCGCCGGCGAGGTACAGCTCCCCCGTGACACCCTCTGGGACGGGGGACAGGGCGCCATCCAGCACATACGCCAGGGAGTTCGCCGCCGGGCGGCCAATGGGGACGAAGTCTTGGAGGTCCGAGCGGGGATCGAACCGATGGACGGTGCAGCCCACGGTCGCCTCGGTGGGGCCGTACTCGTTGAAGAGCTCCAGGTGGGGCCCGAAGCTCTCCAGGGCCTGCCGGGCGAGCTTGGTCTCCAGGTTCTCGCCACCGACGATGAGGCGCCGGACCTTGCTGCCGGGGTACTTGCGCGCGGTGACGAGCGAGAGGTGGCTCGGGGTGAGCTTCACGGTGTCGGTGCGGTTGTCCTCGAGGGCGTCCATCAAGGCCGCCGCCGCCGAGGCGCCTGGGTAGATGACGATCTTCCCGCCGCTGATCAGCGGGACGAAGATCGACGTCACGGTCAGGTCGAAGGCGAGAGAGGAGTACAGCGGGAAGGCGGGGCTCTCGGAGCCTCCGTAGAGCCGCCGCGCCCACCCGACGTAGTTCGCGAGCGCATGGTGGTGTACCTGGACTCCCTTGGGGTTGCCGGTGGTGCCCGAGGTGTAGATGACGTAGGCGGGGTCCTCCGGGGAGAGGCCGGCGTCCACCGGCGTGACTTCCTGGGGCTCCTGGGCGAGCTCCGAGAGGAAGCCTCGGCGCACCGTCAGTGCGCGCAGGCGATCGGCCAGCGCGGGCTCGGTGAGGACGACGGAGGCGCCAGAGTTCTCGACGACGAACCGCGTGTAGTCCGGAGGCCGCAGGGGCTCCAGGGGAACGTAGGCCGCGCCGGCCTCGAGGCACCCGAGGATCGCCACCAGCATGTCGATCGACGGAGTGAGGAGAAGGCCGACCCGGCTGCCCCGGGTGACGCCCCATCGCCGCAGCAGGGAGGCCAACGCGTGTACCTGCCTCGACAGCTCCGCGTAGGTGACGGAGCGGCCCGCGCACTCCACGGCGATGGCCGAGGGAGTTCGCTCCGCCTGCTGTTGGAAGAGCCGATGAACGGGCCCCGTTCGTGGGGAGTCGGTCGCCGGGTTCATGTCCATGGGGAAGCCGTGCTGTGCTCTCTCGGTCATCGTGGTCTCGGGCCTCGGGTGCTTGCGCGGAGCTGGGGGGCACCGCGCTTGAGAGAGGATAGTCCGGCACGCTCGGTCCGATTCAGGCCCCCTGTGTGGGACCTTGTCGCGCAGGGAGGCGCAGACGGGTTACCCGCTTTGGTTGCGCGAGCAGGGGAATTAGAGCTTCAGGCGCATCACGTGGCGGCGGGTTCCGGCGAGACCGACTTCGCGAAACCCCGCCTCACGGAAGGTGGAGACGAAGCCCATGAAGCGGTAGCTGGGAGAGTCCGGGTCCACGGGGTACGCCTCGAGGATGGAGGCGCCCCGGGCCTTGGCGTGAGCGATGGCGGCGTCGAGGAGCTGCTGCATCACGCCTTGTCCTCGGAGCTCACGGTGGATGAAGAAGCAGGCGATGGACCACACGGCCTCGGGGTCGGAGGGCTCCTCCGGTCCTCCCAGGGGCCGATAGGTGTCGCGCGGGGCGATGGAGCACCACGCCATGGGCTCGTCTTCGACGTAGCCGAGCAGCCCGACGGGTACGCCGCCGCGCACGCGGCGAGCCATGGCGGCCTTGCGGCTGACCTTGTCGGTCTTGCGAGACTCAGCGCCCTTGGCCCGCCACACCATGCACCAACAATTCTTGGGTCCGCCCCTGCGCTCGAAGAGACGCACGAAGTCCGGCCAGCGCTTCGCGGTAACTTCATGGAAGACGAGCCGGGGCGGAGCTGGTTCAGTCATGCAAGTTGTCCAGGAAGTCCGCGAAACTGCCCGCGATGCGGTGCAGGTCTCCCTCGACCGTTACAAGGACGATGGAGGGCTGACTGGAAGAAGGGCTCTCCCGATAGTCAAAGCAGAGGGCTTCGCCTCCAGAAGTCATTCCGAAAGGATAGATGCCAGGGGGCATGTAGCGCTGGAGGCTCTCGTACCCACTCCAGACGGAATAGGAGTCCCGCTGCTCAGTGTGCGTCACGGTCAGCAAGACACAGAACACGTTCTTTCCTCTCCCGATATTGAAGAGGGAGGGTGTCGGAGTCATGCCTTGGTGCTTGGAGACTACTTGCTTGTACTCGGCCGGGAGAGTGATCCCCCACCGCTGCTCCAGTGCCTGGATGTGATGAGGCGCTACCTCGGGAGGCACTTCTCGGAGATAGGGTTCCCAGGAAACACTCATGGTGGGTAGCCTCCTCCCCAGGCAGCAAGCAGCACGACGCGCGCGCCGGTGTCCGTCGTCTCCGAGCCGCGAAACTGTCCACTGTCCGTGGCACAGGCCGCGGACAGCAGACACAGCCCCAGGAGAAGCCCGCTCCTCACCCAGTCCCTCTCAGTAGACAGTGCTCTGCCAGGGGAACAGGTACTTCAGCGGGATGCTCAGCCGCGCCGCCCACGCCGCCTCGTTGTGCCCGGCTCCCTGCGCCACGTAGTAGTACAGGTCCTTGCCCTGCACGTAGCCGTCCACCACCAGCGCATCCCGCATCCGCGTCGTCTCCGTCAGCCCGTCGCTGCTCGTGCCCGCGTCGATGTAGTGGTTCACCGCCACCTTCGCCGTTGCCGCTTCAACCTCCTTGGGCAGCATCTGGTTGTTCCACCAGAACGAGCTCGACAGCCCGCCCAGCTTCGAGAACACCCCCGGGTTGCGCCGGCCGATATACGTCGACACCAGCCCGCCCAGCGAAGAGCCCATCAGCGCCGTGTTCTTGTTCCCCGTGAGCGTCCGGTAGTTCTGGTCGATGTACGGCTTCACCGTGTCCAGCATGAAGCGCTCGTACACGTTCGCCCCGCCGCCCGAGTACTGCGGATCACAGCACGGCGTGTACTCGTAGATGCGGTTGGCCCCGCCGTTGTCGATGCCCACGACAATCACCTCATCCATCTGCCCGTTGTTGATGAGGGCGTTGGCCGTCTCGTCCACCTGCCACTCCACCCCGCCGAACGCCGTGGAGGCCTCGAACAGGTTCTGCCCGTCATGCATGTAGAGCACCGGGTAGCGCTTGAGCGGGTTGAGCGAGTAGCTCGGCGGCAGGTAGATGCGCAGCGTGCGCGTGTTGCCCAGCTGCGGAGAGCTGAAGTTGGCCACCTTCACCAGCGTGCCCGCCCGCGACTGGAAGAACGGGTAGATGCTCACCGTGGTGCCCGCCTTCACCACGTAGTTGGCGCCGACCGACCACGTCGCGTCATTGATGAGCGGCTTGAGCTCCACATCCCCCACGGAGTCGGCCCACGTGTACGTCCACACGTTGCCCGTGCTCCACGTGGCGTTGACGCCCGTGTTCCAGTTGAGCGGCGCCTTGCTGCCGCGCAGGGCAATCCGGTTGCCCCAGCCCACGTCGTAGAAGACCTTGACGGTGGTGGCCTCCGCGACGGCGGACGCAAGTAGCAGCAGGCAGGCCAGGGCCTTGGCCAGAGCCGAGAAGAACTGACGCATGGTGTGACTCCCTCCCAGAGGTGGCGGCGCGCGGCGAGGGATACAGGGCCGCCAGGGCGCGGGCCATCCGGCCATGTTGGCAGCGTGTCCAGACATGAACAAGCCGCCCACCGTGAATATCGAGCGGTTTCGTCAGGAAGAATTTGACTCTGGCCCCGGGTCCGTCTGCACTCCGCCCCCATGCTCCGCCGCGCCTGGTCCTGGTCCCTGCTGCTCTTCGTCGTGCTCGCCGGCTGCTCGCGTTGTGGCAAGGAGGGCGGCCCCGCGGGACTGCCCGGCAAGCCCGTCACCGTCGAGCGTTACCTGCCGCGAGATGCGCAGGCCGCCATCGTCGTGCCGGACTTGGGCACGCTGGGCGAGAAGTTGGCGCGCTTCCAGAACCTGAAGATCGCCTCCTTCGTGGCGCAGCTGCAGAACTTCACCACCGCCGAGGCCTACGTGACCGCGGTGATGCGGCAGGTGGGCGTGGACCTGCGCAGCCGGCAAGCCATGGAGGGTGCCGGCATCGACCCGGGCAAGGGCGCGGGGGCGGCGTTCCTCGCGGACAACCAGGCCTTCTCCGTGCTGGGTGTGAAGGACGCGAAGAAGCTGGAGGAGACCTTCGCCAACCTCGCGCGCAACCGCCTCGGTGCTCCCGAGCGCAAGGAGGACAAGGCTGGAGGCGGCACGCTGGTGACGTTCAGCCGCAAGGGCGCGACGGAGCCCTCCCTGGGCCTGCTCTTCGTGGGAGATTTCGTGCTGGTGGCGCCGGGCACGGCGGTGGCGCGGCTGCCGGTGCTGGCCGCGCAGCCGGTGGAGCAGTCGCTCTCCGAGGAGCCGGTGCTGGCCGCCTCGCTGGGGCGCCTGCCCAAGGACCGCGACTTCCACGTCTACCTCCCGGGCGGCAGGGGAATGCTGCCCCAGGGCACGGTGGAGGGGCTCACCCTGGCCGGGCAGATTGAAGAGCGCGCGGTGACGCTGCGCATGGATGCGCCCTGGCCGGACACGAAGGCCTCGCTGGCGCCGCTCGCCCCGAAGGACGGGCCGGAGCTGCTGGGCTACCTGCCCCAGGACAGCTTCCTGGTGGCGCGCTACCGGGGCGACCCCGCCACGCTGGGCGAGGTGTGGCCGTACCTCGTGGGCCCGTACATCACCCGCGCCGTGCAGCAGAGCGGCTTTGACCTGCGGGGCGAGGTGCTCGACAACCTCCAGAGCGGGCTCTCGGCGGGCGTGGCGCTGGCGCCCACGGTGCAGCTCGGCAGCGGCCTGCCCGCGCTGGACATCCGGCGCACCAGCCCGTTCCGCTACGTCCACCTGATGGTGGTGGGCGAGGCGAAGGACGCGGCGAAGGCCCAGGCCACGCTGGAGAAGGTGCCGGGCATCGCGGGCAACTTCGGGGCGCAGGTGAAGCCCGAGGACGTGGCTGGCAAGCGCGTGTACCTCACCGAGTACCGGGCGGGGGAGGGCGCGCACTTCGCGGAGGTGGGCGGAAAGCTGGTGCTCGCCGCGCCGCGCTCGCGGCTCGAGGCGGCGCTCACGAGCCTGGCGGCCAAGCCCGGCGAGAGCCCGGTGGCGGCGGACCTCCGGGACGCGGTGAAGGAGCCCGTGTTCGCCGTGGTGCTGGACCTGCAGCGGTTGGCGGAGTCGGTGCGCAAGCTGCCGTCCGAGGCCTGGGGCGTGGGAGGCTTCGCCATCAAGGCCACCACGGAGCGCTGGCTGGAGGCCACCAGTGATCTGCGCGCGGTGACGCTGAACCTGTCACAGAAGGACAAGGCCCTGCAGGCCGAGCTGTCCCTGAAGCTGACGCCCGCGCCCGCGCCCGCGCAGAACCCGACCCCGAGTGCCCAGTGATTCGCGCGCGCGACATCGTCAAGGAGTACGTGGATGGGGACGGCACGCAGGTGCGCGTGCTGGACGGCCTGTCGCTGGACGTGGAGCAGGGAGACTTCGTGGCGGTGGTGGGGCCCTCGGGCAGCGGCAAGTCCACGCTGCTGCACCTGCTGGGCGGGCTGGACGTGCATTACGCCGGCGAGGTGGAGGTGGGCGGGGTGAAGCTGCGCGGCCTGAATGACCGGGAGTTGGCGCGCTTTCGCAACACGCACGTGGGCTTCGTCTTCCAGTCCTTCCACCTCATCCCCAACCTCTCGGCGGTGGAGAACGTGCTGATGCCCTCGCACTTCGGCGCGGCGGGCGTGGACGAGCGCAAGCGGGCCGAGGCGATGCTGGACCGGGTGGGGCTCCTGGCCAAGAAGGACCGCGCGCCGGTGCGCCTGTCGGGCGGAGAGCGGCAGCGCGTGGCCATCGCCCGGGCGCTCTTCAGCGGCCCGAAGCTGCTCCTGTGCGACGAGCCCACCGGCAACCTCGACGCGGCCACGGGCGCGGGTGTCATCCAGCTCTTCCACGAGCTGCACAAAGAGGGGCTCACCGTGCTGGCCGTCACCCATGAGGATCGCATGAGTTCGGCGGCCCGGCGGGTGTTGCGGCTGAAGGAGGCCCGGCTCGTCGAGGAGACGCCCGCCGCGCGCGCCGCCACCTCGGGAGGTACCCCATGAGGCTCTCGGCGCTGGCCCGGCTGGTGCGCTTGAGCCTCGCGCGCGAGCGGCGCGGGGCCTTCTTCTCCGCCTTCGGCGTGGCCATGGGCGTGGGGGCGCTCGTCTTCTTCGTGGGCCTGGGCCTGGGGGTGGGGCGCGTCATCCGCGAGAAGATCTTCCCCACGGACGCGAGCCTGGTGGACGTGGTGCCGCCGGCGGTGTCGCTCGGCTCGCTGTTCGGCGGCGGCAAGCTGGACACCGCCATGGTGGAGCGGCTCTCGGGCCTGCCCGGCGTGGAGAAGGTGTACCGGAAGATGAACGTGCGCGTGCCCGCCGTCAGCCGCTACGAGGGGGCCTTCTTCGGCTCCCGGCTGCGCATGGGCATGGAGGTGCTGGCCGTGGGCGTGGACCCAGGGCTCGTCTCCGGCGACGTGCAGCTCGGAGAGTTCAAGGACCTGGGGCCGGATCAGCCCATCCCCGCGCTCATCTCCACGCGGCTCCTGGAGATCTACAACAAGACCTTCGCCCCGGCGCGCAAGCTGCCGCAGCTCTCCTCGCAGATGCTGGTGGGCTTCGGCTTCCCGGTGGAGTTCAACCGCTCGTACGTGGCGCAGCCCGCGGCGGGGCCGACGATTCCCTCGCAGGCGCAGGTGGTGGGGGCCTCGGACCGGGCGCTGCTGGCCGGCATCACCATCCCGCTCGACACGGCCATTCGTCTCAACCGCTCCGCCAACGTGGACGCCGAGACGTTCACCGGAGTCACCCTGGTGGCGGCGGACCCCTCCGAGGTGCCCCGGCTCGTCTCGGCGGTGAAGGAGATGGGCCTGGAGATCGACGACCAGGAGCGGCGGCTGGCGGAGAACGCGGGCGCGGCGGTGACGCTCACCACCTCGGCGCTGGCGCTCCTGTCCATCCTCATCTGCGTGCTGGCGGCGGTGAACATCGCCCACGCGCTGTCAGCCTCGGTGCGCGCGCGCGCCAAGGAGATCGGCGTGATGCAGGCGGTGGGGGCCTCGCGCTCGGATGTGCGCAACATCGTCCTGGCGGAGGCGGGCGTGGTGGGCCTGCTCGGAGGCGCCATCGGCACCGGGGTGGCGCTCGGGATGGCGTTGGTCATCAACCGCGTGGCGACGCGCTACCTGCCCGACTTTCCCTTCAAGCCCGACAGCTTCTTCTCCTTCCCGTGGCCGGTGGTGCTCGGCGGCGTGGCGCTCGGGCTCTTCGCCGCGCTCGCCGGGGCCTACTTCCCCAGCCGCCGCGCCGCCGCCATGGACCCTGCCCGGACGCTCGCCGGATGACGCTCCCCTCTCGAAAGACCCTCCTCGCCAACGGCATCTCCCTGCTGCTGCTGGCCTGGCTCTATGGAGGAGACCTGTCCGACGGCCTGCGCGCCCGCACGGCCGAGGTCTCCGCCTTCACCGAGCCGCCCTCGGTCGGCCGCCCTGCCGTGGTGCTCACCCTCACGGTGCTCGCCCTGTGTGTGGGACTGTGGGGCCTGCTGCGACGGCGGACAGACACCTTCAAGGGCTACCGGCTGCTGCCCATCGTCCTGGTGGGCGCGCTCTTCGTGGACCTGGTCTTCGCGGAGCGGAAGATGCCGCTGGGCTCCACGGACCTGGCGAGCATGTCGCTGCAGTACTTCTCCGAGCAGGCCCAGCAGCGGGCGACCCGGGACTCCGTGCCCGCGGACCCCGCGCTGCTGAGCTCCCTGATGGGTGAGCTCGGTCGCCCGCCCTACCTCATCCGGGGGCAGCCCGCGCAGGGCTTCACCCTCCAGGTTCGCCAGGACTGCGAGGGCCCCGTGAGCTCGGCTCCCGGGCTGCAGCCGGGCACCCTCATCTACTGTGTGGCACCCGAGCGCAAGGGGGCGTGGATCACCCTGGTGGGGCTGCCCGCGGAGCGCCGCTTCGGCACCCCGGATGTGCTCTCGGTGGGGGGAGAGGTGCGCTTCATGCTCGTCCAACCCCTGGAGCCGGAGGGGCTGACCCCCGAGGGGGAACCCTTCCGCGAGGCCGGTGTAGGCCTGGACGGCGGCGCCGAGCCCTGAGCCCCCTGGGCCTGCCTCCCCGCTCTCCAAGCTGTCGCTCCCCGTGGTTGACCCTATGGAGCCGCGATCGCTAGGCTCCAGGGCCAAACCCCGAGACACTCGAATCTCGTGACGACCACTCAACCGAAGCGGCAGCCCATCCCATTTGGGAAGTACCTTCTTCTGGACCGCATCAACATCGGCGGCATGGCCGAGGTGTGGCGAGGGAAGGCCTTTGGCGCGGGAGGATTCGAGCGACTCGTCGCCATCAAGCGGATTCTCCCGAACATCGCCGAGGATGAAGAGTTCATCACGATGTTCATCGATGAGGCGAAGATCAGCGTCCAGCTGACCCACGCCAACATCGCGCAGATCTACGAGCTGGGGCAGATCGCCAGCAGCTACTTCATCGCGATGGAGTACATCCCCGGCAAGGACATGCGGGCGATCTTCGACCGCTGCCGGAAGAAGGGTGAGCCCGCGCCCATTCCGCTGGTGGCCTACTGCGTCTCGAAGATGTGCGAAGGCCTGGACTACGCCCACCGCAAGAAGAACGGCATGGGCCAGGACATGAACATCGTCCACCGTGACATCTCGCCGCAGAACATCCTCGTGTCCTACGAGGGCGAGGTGAAGGTCATCGACTTCGGTATCGCCAAGGCGGCCGGAAAGGCGACGAAGACGCAGGCGGGCATCCTCAAGGGCAAGTTCGGCTACATGAGCCCGGAGCAGATCCGCGGCCTGCCGCTGGACCGGCGCTCGGACGTGTTCGCCATCGGCGTGTGTCTCTACGAGATGCTCACGGGCGAGCGGCTCTTCGTGGGCGACAGCGACTTCTCGGTGCTGGAGAAGGTGCGCAAGGCGGAGGTGGCGCCGCCGTCCACGTACAACCGCAAGATTCCGGAGAACCTGGAGAAGATCGTCCTCAAGGCGCTCGCGCGCGACGTGGACGAGCGCTACCAGTACGCCAGCGAGCTGGGCGATGACTTGCAGCGCTTCCTCATCACCAGCGAGACGATCTTCGGCCGCAAGGACCTCATGCAGTACATGAAGTCCACGTTCGCCGAGGACGTGGAGCGTGAGAAGCAGCGGCTGGCGGAGTACGCCGGCATCAAGCCTCCGGACGGCATGCTGTCGGCCATCGAGGCGGGCTTCAGCGGCTCCTCGCCGACGCTGCCTCCTGTGAGCGCGCCGCCGGTCATGCCGGTGGAGCCTCCTCGGCCCGCCGTCCAGCCGGTGACGGTGGGCGGAGACCTGCGTCGCACTCCTTCGCTCACCGCGCTGCCCAAGCTGACGGCCGCCGCGGCCGCGCCTCCGCCCAAGGATGACGAGGGCGTGGCGACGATGCTGGTGGACTCCAGCGAGTACTTCAACGACTCGGACGAGCCCACCACCCAGCCGGGCGTAGGCCGCAAGGTGACGCCGCTGGAGTCGCAGTCCGTGGGCCTGGACGAGGGCGAGCCCCCGGTGACGGGGAAGACGGCCGTCATCGGCCCGCCGCAGTCGGTACCCCCGCGCGCGTCGCTGTCGAACATCCCCGTGGTGACGCCCTCGCCCAACGTGCAGGTGCGCCCCTCGGTGTTCGCCATGCCCGCGGTGCAGCCGGCGGGTGAGCTGCCGCCCGTCGTCCGCCCGGGCCCGGGTGCCCGGCCGCCGGGAGATGGGTTGCCCCGCATCGCCCGTCCGGAAGGTCCTCACGGAGGCCCGCCGGTGCTGGGCCAGGCCGGACCGGGAGGAACGCCCCGGCCCGCGCCCCCGCCTGCTCGGCCGCAGCATGTCGAGGCGCAGCCGCCCGGGGTGCCGCCGCCGGCCGCGGGGCCCAACAAGACGGTGCTCTTCGCGGGCATCGGCGGGGTGGTGTTCCTGGTGCTGGTCGTGCTGGGCATCTTCCTGCTGCGCTCGCCCTCCGTGGGC
Source organism: Hyalangium ruber (assembly GCF_034259325.1). Taxonomy (NCBI): domain Bacteria; kingdom Pseudomonadati; phylum Myxococcota; class Myxococcia; order Myxococcales; family Archangiaceae; genus Hyalangium; species Hyalangium rubrum. The sequence continues at coordinate 283,635 of NZ_JAXIVS010000006.1, forward strand.
TTCGTCATGGTGGAGCTGCCCCAGGAGGTGCGCTCCAGCGCACAGGTGACGCTCAACGCCGAGGCCTTCCCGGTCTCCAACGGCATGGTGCTGCAGCAGATGCCCTCGGGGCCGGTGATCGTGATGGTCAACGCGGAGGGCTTCAAGCCCTTCACGCAAACCATCATCGTCCAGGATGGCAACCAGGTGGCCACGGTGCGGCCGGCGATGGAGCCGCTGCTGCGGACGATGTCGCTGGTGCTCTCCACGGATCCGCAGGACGCCGAGGTGAAGGTAAACGGCAAGGTGGTCCGGGCGCAGGGTGGACGGGACGTGTTCGTCAAGGACATCCCCGCCACGGCGGAGTCGGAGGTGGTGGTGAGCGCTCCGGGCTTCCGGCCCTTCCAGCAGAAGTTCCCCACGCCCACGGGCGGCGAGCCGCTGCAGGTGTCGGCGAAGCTGGAGGCGGCGGAGGTGGCGGTGCGGGTGGAGTCCGAGCCCGCGGGTGCCACCATCCTCGCCCGGGGGCAGGAGCTGGGGGCGGTCACCCCGGCGGTGGTGAAGCTGCCGCCCGGCGTCAAGCAGGTGACGCTGAAGATGAAGTGCTTCGAGGATGCCGAGCTGCCCGTGAACCCCTCCACGTCCGGAGAGTCCCCGGCGTTGGTGAAGGGTTCCTTGAAGAAGCAGCCCGGCTGCAAGTAGCCGAGACTGCCCGAGCTGCTCGGGCAAGGGGGCCCCTGCGAGAGGGGCGGAGGGACGTGCGTCCGTGACGACCAAAACGCGCAAGGGCAACAAGTCGGATCCGCTCTCGGATCTGCCTCGCTGGGCGCAGAAGCTGGCCCAGAAGTACTACACGAAGACGGTCAGCACCTTCCTGCTGTACGGGGCGGTGCGGGACTTGCAGCCCATCACCGTGGAGGATGGCACCCGGGGCTACGGGACGCTGAAGACGTTCCTGGCCGAGGAGCTGTTCGGCGGGCGGGACCACGTCATCTTCTACGACCGGTCCTCGGGCATCCGCGCCTCGGCGCCGGAGACGCAGAAGGACCTGCAGCGGGCGATGACGGGCTACGACGCGCTCTACGGCACGGACTACGCCAAGAGCCTGCCGAGGGACCCAGGTCGGGCGCTCCAGATTCTGGAGAACTTCCTGCGGCTGCGGCTGAGCGAGGGCAAGTCGATGGCGCTGGTCATCGACTTCGCGGAGACGCTGGTGCCGGGCGGAGAGATGAGCCACCTGTCGGCGGAGGACCGCTTCGTGGTGGCCACGCTGGACAAGTGGGCGCACGACCCGCAGTTCCTGTCGAACGACATCTCCGTGGTGCTGCTGGCGGAGAACCTGGCGGACATCTCGCCGCGCATCGCGCGTAACCCGTACGTGGCGCCCATCGAGCTGCCGCTGCCGACCGAGGAAGAGCGGTTGGACTACGTGCGCTTCAAGCTGGAGGGCAAGCGGCTGCAGTCGGTGTCGGACGTGTCGCTGGCGGCGCTGGCGAAGATGACGGCGGGCCTGTCGCGCATCAACCTGGACCGGGTGCTGACCGAGGCGCTCGAGCGCGACGTGCGGATTACGACGGAGCTGCTCAAGGAGAAGAAGAAGGAGCTCATCCAGGCGGAGTGCCACGGCTTGTTGGAGTTCATCGAGCCGGTCCACAACCTGGACGCGGTGGCGGGGCACGCGAAGGCGAAGGAGATGCTGCGGCACGCGGCCAACGCGCTGAAGAAAGGCCACAACGAGGTGATGCCGATGGGCTACCTCATCAGTGGGCCGGTGGGCACGGGCAAGACGTTCATGGTGACGAGCTTCGCCGGAGAGATTGGGATTCCGGCGGTGAAGTTCCTGAACTTCCGCAGCCAGTGGCAGGGCGTGACGGAGTCGAACCTGGAGCGCATCTTCACGCTGCTCAAGGCGCTGTGGCCGGTGGCGGTGATGGTGGACGAGGCGGACACGTTCCTGGGGAACCGGGACTCGGGAGGCGACTCGGGGACGAGCAGCCGCGTGTTCGGCACGATTGCCTCCTTCATGGGCAACACGCAGTACCGCGGGAAGATCGTCTGGTTCCTGATGACGGCGCGGCCGGACCTGCTGCCCATCGACCTGAAGCGGCAGGGACGTGCGGAGGAGCACCTGGCGCTCTTCTATCCGCAGACGGACGAGGAGCGGAACCACCTCTTCAAGGTGATGCAGAAGAAGACGGGCGTGGAGGTGGACGTGCCGTCGTTCGCGGAGCTGATGCCGGATGCTTCGCGCAACTTCAGCGGCGCGGACATCGAAGCGGTGATGGTGCGCTCGAAGTTCCGCGCACTGGCGGACGGGCGCGACAAGGTGACGGTGGAGGACCTGAAGGCGGTGCTCGCCGACTTCCTGCCGCCGAGCTACCCGCTGGAGATTGAACTGCAGAACCTGGTGGCGGTGCAGGAATGCACGAGCAAGGAACTGCTGCCGCAGCAGTTCCGGGACATGGACCGCGACGCCATCACCCGGCGGGTGCGCGAGCTGAAGATGCTGCTCGAGGAGCAGTGAGCATTAGCTAAATAGGGGGGTGCCCATGCTTTTAGGGAGGAACCCTTCAACAGCAAACTGGCTGCAGTGTGCCGGAAACTCTGAACGCACAGTAACTGGAATGTGCGTTCCGGAGGCGGGATGCCTATTGCCTTACGAAGGTAAACCGTCTTAGCAGGATCCCTGCCGAAGATGGCCTCAGTGAGGCAATCGTTCCAGCGCGTATTGTGGTGGACTTCCCTTCCTCGCGAGGCGGTGCTGCTCGCATGCTTTCTCAAGCCATCTGCGCGCCTGCACGCATTCAATGGCGAAGTACTCCGCGACTTGCTGCTCAGAGCGGGGTTCTGTCTCTATAAACGGCGTGAGTTGTGCGAGAAAGAACTCGAATAGATCGTCCGCAGATCTACTCCACGCGTGGCCTGTGGCTGATTGGGGCTCGGACGTAATCTCCTCAGGGGGCTTCTCAAGGGGAGGCTCCAGTGGAGACGGAAGATCATGCTCGGACCGGTCGGCTTCGGTGGAACTTGGGGCTAGCGTACCGAAGAGTAGCAGGTTGGATGGCTCAATCTTTGTTGTGGAAGCCGTGCGCTTGGTAGCTTTGCGAGTAAGAAGAGTGCGGAGCGAATTTCGCTGAGCCAATTCCTCCTCCGTCAGCGGGGAGAGTCCGAGGTCCGCCAATTTATGATTGCCTTCGCGGACGTTATTCCCGACTCGGACGGAGGCAGGAACCCATCCATGCTTGTGATTCTCGACCGCACCTGACCATGTTCCCCCCTTGGTATCCGAATCAACCACTACGGCTGCCAGCGACAAGGCATATAGGTATTTGTTGCGATCCATCGCGTGCGCAACGGTGAACGGAGCCTCGGGGCTGAACGGCGAGACCAAAGCAAGCGTACCTTTCATGAGTTCCTGTCGGTTCCTCTTAGAGAGGATCGCTTTGCCGAGGCCATCTGATAAGACGCCAACAACTCTTCCCCCTGCTTCGAGCGCTCCAGACATTGCTTCTCTATCGACACCGCGAGCGTCCCCAGATACGACTGCAAGCCCTTCCTCCGCGCAGGCTGCTCCGAGCGTACGCGCGAACCTAAGGCCCGATGGTGTCGCATCTCTGGAACCAACCACGCAAACAGCGTCCCTACCTAAGAGTTCGGTATTCCCAGCGAAAAATAGGATAGGAGGGGCCAAGCTTTTAAGGATGGTGCGTAGCCGTACTGGATAGGCAGAATCGCTGCGGCCGAGCACACCGATACCTGACTGGCTCCAGCGTTCTGTTGCCAGCGCCAAAGCTGCGCCTCGGCGAAGAAGGCGATTGAGTCGCTCCTGCGCTATGAAGTCAGGGGACAGTCCTTCGGGAACGTTCGACAGGAGATCTGCTGGACGCAGGCTGCGGGCGAGCAATTCCTTTGCGAGCCGATTGTATTCAATCAGCGCGAGCGGCCGGTTGGACTCATCTTTATTGCCAGGGAAGTGCCCACAGAGCAGGAGTGTCACTTGCGTGTCAGGTGAAAGTAAGTCGTGTGGTGCCATCATCTTCACCCCGAGGATGCCGAAGCCAGGGAGAGCGCCAACGGATAGACTGCTTTAACCTCGGCTTGTCGTAGCAGCGCCCCGATTACGGTCATTGACCAGCGCGAGTCCACAACGTCGTCGATCAGTAGTACAGGGCCTGGATGTACTAGGCCGGCCGTGACCGCGAATGCGCCGTCCAAGTTATGTGCCTGTTGCCATGCGTTCATCATGAGGCGCTGACGTTCTGTTTCCTCCACCTTGGAGACTGCACCAATAAAGGGCAGGCCCAGCTTTGCGGCGAGCCGTCTCGCAAAATCTGGCACGAGGCGAGGACTTCGAAGTGACGGAACACAGGTAACCCAGGTTGGAGATGGATTGGGCCGCCAACGGTCCCGCACCATCTCAGCGCAGGCCACCACGAGCTCGTCGCGAAAACGGCCTTTCTCCTTGTCCTCCCGTACGAGTTTCGCCCAGCCCATATCGCCCCAGAGAGATAGGGCGCGGCCCTGTTCATTCTGCCGATCTAGGGGAATGTTTCCACGCCAGTTGTACTTGGGGAACGCACCTGTCTGCCACCTCTGGCGAGGTTTGATAAAAACTTCGCTGCGGCGCTCGAACGCAATAGCGGCATTAACCGTCGACGGGTGATAGCCGAGAGGAACAACAGGCTGGCCAAGACAAGTGGCGCAACGTCCACACTGTTGGGCATTTGGATCATCTAAGGCTTGCTCAAGGAATTCCATGAGGCAGGATTTCGAGTCCATGTACTCCTGCATCTGCTGCCATTCCTCCTGCCGGTGCTCCGTAAGCCGCAAGATACGTTCGCGATCCACCTGATACGGGTTTGGGGTTCGGACCCAGCGGCTTCCGTCACGGACGATGGGAGCCGCGTCGGCGGCTGCGAGGAGCTTGAGCACTTTCTCAAGCTGGCCCATACGGAGATTGACCTCGCGCATCAACTCCGGGACGCTAAGCCCAGTCTCTGCCTCCTCTAGCGCAGCAAGGATTGCGTGGACCTGCGCTTCCGGTGGGAATGCATTAGATATGAAGTGCTGGTTGATCTCATCATCTTCCGCACCGCTAAGCAGCACGCCAAAGGCTACCGCAATTGCGCGCCCAGCGCGGCCGACCTGCTGGTAGTAATGAACAACCGATTGAGGCGACTGAAAGTGGATGACGAAGCCCAAATCAGGTTTGTCAAAGCCCATGCCAAGTGCGCTGGTGGCAACCAGCGCCTTAAGGTCATTGTTCAGAAGCTTGGCTTCAAGATCAGTTCGGAGGCTAGGAGAGTTCTCTTCCTCGGCATTACCATCGATCCGGCTGTGGTAGGCGGCTGCGGAGATTCCCTGCTGCGTGAGCCAATCAGCGACTCGGTCAGCATCTCGGACTGTCAGTGTGTAGATAATGCCGCTTCCGGGGAGCTGGGGCAGGTTATTGGCAAGCCAAGCAAGGCGGGAGGCTCGATCCGGGAGGGAGATATTCTGAAGCCTGAGACTGGGTCGTGCGAGCGGTCCGCGCTGTAATATGGTTGTAGGCCCGAGTTGACCCAAAACGTCCTCGACGACGCGGTCGTTAGCGGTCGCGGTGGTGGCGAGGACAGCGACATTCTCCGGTAATTTTTGCAGAATTCGGTTGATGCGCTGGTAATCCGGTCGGAAGTCGTGGCCCCAGTCAGAGATACAGTGCGCTTCGTCCACCACAAAAAACTCAATCCGCTCGGCAATCGGCAACAAGCACTCTTGAAGGAAATCGTCGTTCGAGAGCCGCTCAGGGGAAACCAGCAGCAGGTCCACCATGTTTTTGCGGATCCTCTGCTTGACCTCGGTCCACTCGTCTCGGTTCGACGTGTTGATCGTCTCGGCCTTGAGGCCGAGTCTCCGTGCTGCGTCTAGTTGGTTCCGCATCAGTGCCAGCAGCGGAGAGATGATCAGCGTGGGCCCAGCGCCCTGATTGCGGAGCAGTCTAGTGGTGAGAAAGTACACCATGCTCTTGCCCCAGCCGGTGCGCTGAACGAGCAGCACTCGGTTCCGGTTTTGCACGAGCGCTTGGATTGCGTCCCACTGCCCTTCGTGGAATTTGTCGGCCGCACCACCTGATGCCGCCCGCAGCCACTCCAACGCTTCCTTTTCCGTCACCATTAGAATCTCCCTTAGGAGCAGCCAAGGACGCCGATACTTGCCACCTTGCCAGGTAGGATCAACGCCGAAGTCGTTCCATCAGGTTCCCATATTGGCAGGGCGCTAAATCGCAAAGAGGGCAGGTGCTCAAGCGCTCGTAGGTGCATTTGCCCAGTGCCCGGATTTACTAGAGTTCGCAGCTGGCGGACTTCACGTTAAAAGCCAGTCCCAGTGAGGGGATTCGCAACAGTCAACGTAACGGGAGAACTCCGATGCGGCACAAGCCGCAGGCTGAAATACAACCTGCTGGCCGCGATGGGAGCGTCCCTGTCAACCTCGTGGTCACTGGCGCCAATAAGAACGGCTTCAATTTGGTGCAGCAAACCTTTGAACTTAGTGCCGGTTCAGAGGCCGAACCCCACGAAAGCTCGACTCAGCAACTATACCTAGATCAGGCTACGACTACAGCAAGGTGTGCAGGTGGGGCAGCCCAGTCGGCTTGAGCCAGCACGCATGTGCGCCCGTGTCTCCCTGTCCGTCCCAAGAAGGGCTGCCGCAAGAATGCGCGCCGAGTGGAGCAGCCGAACATGCTCCTACATCGATTCTTCGCCTTGCTACCCGGCCCGAATGCCTGACGCGGGCGACTGGGACGAGAGCAGCCCCCGGATGCGGGACTGAAGCGAGTCTGGCTCGAAGGGCTTCTCGAGCCAGGGCAGGTGGGTCTTCTCCAGGAACGAGCGCCCCGCCTCGGTGAAGGCTCCGCCGGTGATGAAGACCATGCGCTCGGCCAGCTCGGGCGCCTCGCGGCAGAGCGTGGCGTACAGCTCCATGCCCGTCATCTCCGGCATCATCAAGTCACAGAGGATCAGCGCGAACTCCTCGCCGGAGCGCAGCCGCTCCAGCGCCCGGTGCGCGCTGGTGAAGGCCTCCACCTCGTGCTCGGGCTCCAGCATGCGCGACAGGGCGGTGGTGAGCAGGGGCTCGTCGTCGATGACCATGAGCCGGGCGCTCGGCCCGTCATCGTCATCGTCGGAAGAATCTCGCGAGCGCTCCGAGCGTGCGGGCTCCGGGGCCAGGGGCAGCACCACCTCGAACGTGGTGCCGCGCCCCACCTCGCTGTGCACGCGGATGTCCCCGCCCATGGCCTGCACGTAGCTGTGGCAGATGGACAGCCCCAGGCCGGTGCCCATGCCCACGGGCTTGGTGGTGAAGAAGGGCTCGAAGATGCGCGGCAGCACCTCGGCGGGGATACCTGTGCCTGTGTCGGTCACCTCCACCAGGGCCTGGCCCCGCTCGTTCTTCCGGGTGGTGATGCGGATCTCGTTGGACTGGGTCCGCCCCTCCGGAATGGCCTGAGCGGCGTTGACGAGCAGGTTGAGGAACACCTGGCCCAGCCGCGTCTCGTCCCCGAGCACCTTGAGCCCCGGCGTGTAGTTCTTCACCACCTGGGCCCGGTGGCGCAGCTCCGTGTCTGCGATGGAGAGCGCGAGGTCCAACACCACGTGCGGGTCCACCTGCTGAGGCTGCTCGGGCTGCACGCGGGAGAACGCCTTGAGATCCTGGACGATCTTCCGCACCCGGTCCGCGCCCTCGAGCGCCTCGCGCAACGCCTGCTCCACCTCTTCGGCCCAGCGCCCGTCCTTGTTCACCCGCGACGCGGCGTCGTGGACCTCCTCGGCCGCGTAGTGGAGGTTGGAGATGATGAAGGCCAGGGGGTTGTTGATCTCATGCCCCACGCCGGCCGCCAGCGTGCCCACCGCCGCCATCTTCTCCGCGTGGGCGAGGCGCTGGCGGGTGGTCTGCAGCTCCTGGAGCCGGGCCTTCAAGTCGACGTTGACGGTGGCCAGCTCCGCGGTGTGCTGCGCGACGCGCACCTGCAGCTCGCGCTCGCTCTGGCGCAGCCGGCGCATGCGCAGCCACACCCCACCGACCACGGCGAGCACGCCAGCGAGCACGCACGCCACCTGGAAGAACAGCGTCTGGTGGAAGCGGGGCCGCAGGTAGAAGCGGATCTCCTTCTCGGCCGAGCTGGGGCCTCCGTCCGGGGAGTCCGCCACCACGCGGAACCGGTACTGCCCGGGGGGCAGGCGCGTGTAGTAGGCCACGCGCCGGGAGCCGGCATTCACCCAGCTCGTGTCGATGCCCTCCAGCAGGTAGCGGAAGCGCAGCCGGCGCGTGGAGCGCAGCCCCGCGGAGGTGTAGTGGATCTCCACGCCGCCCTCGCCCACGGGGATCTCCTCCCACTCGGCGGCAGGCACGAGGCGCCCATCCACGCGCACCTCCTCGATGAGCACCGGCGGGGGAGGGGCGGGCTCCTTCTCGTTCTCGGGGACGAAGACGGCGGCGCCCTGGATGGTGGGGAACCACAGCCGGCCGTCACGGGCGCGGATCCCCGCCGGCGAGCCCATGCCGTTGCACTCCTCGGAGCGCATGCCGTCCTCGGTGCCGTAGACGCGCGAGGTGACGCGGGAGAGCTTGCCCTGGGCCACGGCCTCCAGCTCCGCGAGGGCCACGCGGAAGACGCCCTTGTTGCAGCTCATCCACAGGAAGCCCTGGTCGTCGGGGAGGATCTGGAAGATGCGGTTGTCGAAGAGCCCCTCGGAGCGGGTGAAGCGCGTGGGGTGCTCCTTCTCCTCCTTCTTCCAGCGGTAGAGGCCGCGCTCGGTGCCAATCCACACCGCGCCGCTCGGGTCCTCGTGCAGCGCGAGGATCTCCCCCGTCACCTTGCCATTGGCGGGCACGTGCTCCACGGTCTCTCCGTCCTGGAGGTGGGCCAGCCCGCCGCTGCTCGTGCCCACCCAGACGCCTCCCGCGGCGCTCCCCTTGAGGAGGGTGACCCCCTTGCCGGGCAGGCCCCCCTTCGGGGTGAACATCTCGAAGCGCTCGCCGGTCCAGCGTGCCAGCCCCTGCTCGGTGCCGATCCACAGCGTGCCGTGCGGATCCTCGTGCAGGGTGCGCACCAGCCCTGGAGGCACCCCCTGCTCCGCCTTGAAGGAGCGGAGCTTGCCGTCGGTCCAGCGGCTCACGCCGTTCCACGAGCCGAACCAGAGGCTGCCATCGCGCGTCTCGGCGATGGAGGTGATGCGGTCCTGGACGAGCCCGTCCTGGGTGGTCCAGGCGCGGACCTGGCCGTCCTTCATGCGGAACACGCCACCGCCCATGGTGGCCAGCCACACGCTGCCGTCATGCGCCTCGTGGATGGCGAGGACGATTTCGTGCGCCAGCCCCTCCTGGGCGCCATAGGGCGTGAAGGGCGCATCCTTGAAGCGGTGGAGCCCCCGCCCATCCGTGCCCATCCACAGGTTGCCCTCGGCGTCCTCGAACAGGCCGAACACGGAGCTGCCAGCGAGCCCATGGAGCGAGTCGGGCGCGGAGCGCTGGCCATTGGCCCACCGCAGCGGCCCCTTGCCCTGGCTGCCGACCCAGAGCGTCCCGGCCCGGTCCACGAGCAGGCTGGTGATGGGCGCTCCCGGCAGGCTCGCCTCGGGGACCCGCCGCATGCCGCCTTCGCGCAGCTGGTACACGTCGCCGTCGTCGGTCCCGGCCCAGAGGGCGCCCTCCGGTGACAGGGCCAGCGAGCGCACCGCGACCTTCTCCTTGCCCTCGAAGGGCAGCGGCGCGCTCATGTGGGCGCCGTCCCAGCGCTGCAGGCCGCCGGTGGTGCCGATCCACACCGCGCCCTGGGGGGCCTCGGCCAGCGCCAGCACCGAGTCATTGGCCAGTCCTTCCTGGGTCGTCCAGCGGCGGTAGGTCTCTCCCGTGCGCTGGAGCAGTCCGTGGCGGAAGGTGGCGATCCACAGGCTGCCGTCCTGGGCGGCCATCAGGTCGATGAGGTTGCGAAGCTCCAGGCCCAAGGGAGGGGGGACGAGGAAGAAGGTGCCCTGCCTCAGCCCGGTGACGCCTCGGCTGGAGGCAATCCACAGCGTCCCATCCGGGCCGGCCACGAGGCGGCGGATGGCGTTGTCCGGCAGGGCGGGGGTGTTGGCCTCATCGAAGGTGGTGAAGCGCACCCCATCGAAGCGCACCAGCCCCTCCCAGGTGCCGGCCCAGAGGTAGCCATCGGGCGTCTGGGCGACGGAGAGGATGCTGTTCTGAGGCAGCCCGTCCTCCACCCGCCAGGCGTGATAGGGGAACTGGAGCATGGCCTTGTCCGGGTTCAACGCCCAGGCATCGCCAGCTCCCCCCAACAAGGCCACGAGTCCCCCCAGCACCGCCAGCACACGCGCCTGGGCTGAGGAGACCCGCCATCTCTGCGCAGGTGTCATCCTATCCCGCAGGTAGAGCACACCTGGGGGGCTTTACACAACTGATTAGGTAGTCCGGGAGCGCGAGGTTATCCGGGCCTGGGCCTTGGGCAGGCCTTCGGGGAGCAGGCGGGGACTCAAGGGGCGGTCACGGTGAGCTGCTTGCCGGCGGGCACGGCGCGGTGGTCCTTGATGTTGTTCCACCGCTTGATGTCCTCGACGCTGACGCCGTAGCGCTGGGCCACCGACCAGAGCGTCTCTCCGGCGGCCAGGGTGTGGACGGCGGCGCGGCCGGCCTTGGCGGGAGCAGGAGCGGGAGCGAGCGCCGGGGCGGGCTGCTCCCGGGCGGCCACCACGGTGCCGGAGCGCTCCACCACGGCGGGGGCGGCGCCGGGCCACACCTGGATGACGGTGCCGACCTTCAGCCCACGCTTGCGGCGGGGCAGGCTGTTCCAACTGCGCAGGTCCTCCACGGTGACATTGAAGCGCTGGGCGATGGCCCACAGGCTGTCGCCCTCCTGCACGCCGTAGATGACGCGGGTGCGGCCGCCGATGACCTCGGTCTTGATGGGGCCGGTGGCGACGGGAGCGCGGGGCGTGCCGGCGGGGATCTCCTCCTCGGGGCGAAGCGCGGTGACGCCGCTGCGGCGCGCCTGGGCGACCTTGCGCTCCAGCGCGGCGCCGCCGCCCTTGCCGGCGGGCACGGGGATGGCCAGCTCCGCGTTGATGCGCAGGGCGCGGGCGCTCTTGAGGCGGTTGAACTGGAGGATGGCCTCCGGCGCGCTGCCATAGGCCCCAGCGATCTGGGACAGCGTGTCGCCGCGCCGCACCTTGTGGATGCGGAAGGTGAGCCGCTCCTGGGGGGCGAGCTGCTTGATGTTCTCGGCGAACTTCTCCGCCGAGCCCTTGGGCAGCCGGAGCAGGTAGGGCGACTTCTCGGAGGCGGGCGGGGTGCACCAGCGCTTGAGCTCGGGGTTGAGGTCATGCACGTCCTTGACGCTCACCCCGGCGGCGCGGGCGATGACGTCCAGGTCCATGGCGTCCACGAGCTTCACCTCGTCGAAGGCCAGGGCCTCCTCGTACTCGAACTCCTCCTCGCGGAAGCCGAAGGCACCGGGGTTCTTGGAGATGAGCGCCGCGGCGATGAGCTTGGGCACGTAGTGCTGCGTCTCCTTGGCGAAGCCCTTCTCCTCGCACAGCTCCCAGAAGTTCGAGGTGCCGTGGCGGTCCATCATCCGCCGCACGCGCCCGCCGCCGGTGTTGTAGCCGGCCCAGGCCAGGTACCAGTGGCCCAGGTCCTTGTGCAGCGCCTTGAGGTAGTTGGCGGCGGCGTGGGTGGCCTTCACGGGGTCGCGGCGCTCATCCACCCAGAAGTCCTGGCGCAGGCCGTACTCGCGGCCGGTGCTGGGGATGAACTGCCAGGGCCCGGCGGCGTGCGCCCACGAGTAGGCGTGAGCGGAGAAGCCGCTCTCGATCATCGCCAGGTACACCGTGTCGCGCGGCAGCCCCTTGGCCTCGAGGATGGGCTGCATCATGGGCATGTAGCGCGTGGAGCGGGAGACCCACTTGCGGAACCACTTGCGGCCCGGGCCCTGGAAGAACTGGATGTACTGGGCCACCAGGGGCTGCATCTCCACGGGGATGTCGTAGCGGTCCTGGAGCTGGCGCACGTCGAAGTTGGCCAGGTCGCGGATGAGGGGCAGCTCGGGCGGGGTGTCATCGTCGCGGAGGGTGGGCTCCTCCAGGACGTCCATCATGCGCAGGCGCAGGGGGTTGGCGATGCCCAGGCGGCGCAGCGACTGGAGCACCTGCGCGTTGGGGCGGGCGCCCGGGTCCAGGGCGGCACCCTCCAGGGCGCGCAGCTCCTCGAGCTCGGCGGACTCGGACTCCACCTCCTCGTTGGCCTCCTCGGGCTCGGTGCCCTCGGGGGCGTCGGCGCCCGCCGGGGCTGGGGCGCTGGCGGTGCCCTCTTCGCCCTGGGCGGCGCTGCCCGCGAGCAGCTTCTTGTCCTCGGTGTCGAGCAGCCGCATCCCAGGCGGCGGAGGGGGCATCGGCAGCACCTCCTGTGCGGAGGGGACCGAGGCGAGGGCGACCAGCATGAGGCACAGAGACGGCATGGGAACCCTGGGGGCGCGGAAGGCCCGGTGAAGCGAAAAGAGGCCCAAGTATTCGCGGTTTTTCTTGACAGTCAAACAAGCGGCTCGGTGGGCTGCTTCCCGAGCAGGCGCCATTTATACGGGGACTTCCACCGCGAGGCGGGAAATCTCCCTACTTCTTGACTCCGGGTGCAGCCGAGGAGGGCTGCCCGTGGCCAGGCCCCAGCACCTTGGGCAGGTAGGTGGCGAAGTCGAAGTGGGGCGAATTCTCCGGGTTGTGGCAGGTGACGCAGAGCGCCTGGCCGGGGTTGCGGACGATGTTGGCCGGGGTGGGCTCCTCCGCGTGGAGCGAGCCGGGGCCATGGCAGCTCTCGCAGCCCACGTCCTCGCGGCCGGCCACCTTGTCCAGGCGGCACACGCCTCCGGGTTGCTCGTAGCCGGTGACGTGGCAGCCCACGCAGTTGAGGTGGAACTGCTTGCCGGCCTTCTCCAGCGTCTCCCAGGCGTGGCGGTGCTTGGACTTCTCCCACACGGGGAAGGCCTCGGCGTGGCAGTCCTGGCAGGCCCCGTTGCCCACGAAGGCGGCCTCGCCCTTCTTGGGCGCGGGACAGTCCTGGCCGTGCTCCTTGGCCCAGGCGAGGTTCATCTGCCCCACGTCCCGGTCATACGCCGTCACCACCGCCTGCACCTCCGGCTCATTGCCGAGGCTGGCCTCCAGGGGGAGGAAGCGCAGGGTGAAGCTGTTGGTGCCGGCGGTGTTGGCCACGGGCTCGGTGAGCAGCTTCTGCTTTCGGGCCACCAGCTCCTCCAGCTTGGCCTGCTTGAGCTGGTGGAGCTGCGGGTCGATGCCCGGCAGGTTGATCTCCTTGTTGAGCAGGGCCATGCGCTGGTCCAGCGCGGCGGCCTCGCGGTCCGTGTCGCCCTGGGACTTCACCGGGGCGAAGCGGCCCTTCTGGGGCGCGTAGCTCAGGTCCACGCGCAGCAGGGAGCGGCCCTTGCTCTGCAGCGCCACCAGGGGCACGGCGCCGCGCACCAGCTTGTTCTCCTCGCCGCTGAACTCGCTGGCGGTATGGGTGGCGAGCACCAGGTCCGCCTCCAGCCCGGGCTGGGCCACGGCCGCCTGCGCCGCCTCCACCGCGCCGTGGAAGAGGCCCACCACGAAGTCGGCGCCCTGCGAGCGGGCCTGGGCGCTGCCCTGGAGCAACTGCGCGGCGTCGTTCGCGGCCACCACGCCCACGGTGCGAGGCCCGGCGGGCAGCAGCTTCACGCCCCCGGCGGGTAGCTCCGGCAGGCCGAGGCTCTGGCGGAAGGCCACGCCGCGCACCTCGTCCAGCTCACCGGTGGCGCGCACGGAGAGGCCCATGCGCTTCATGGCCTCGGCGAGCGCCTGGGCTTTGCGCTCCTCCTGGGGAACCTGGAAGGGCTTGAGGGTGTGCTCGCCGAAGAGGCTGTCGCCGCCGTCGATATAGAGGACGGGCAGGGGGCCCTTGCGCGCCTCCATCACCTGGAGCGCCGCGCGGGCGATGCCGCCGCGCATGTTCTCGCTGCAGCCGCAGGGGCCCAGGTAGCCGCGCGTGTCCGCGGAGAAGAAGAGCAGGGCGCCCGAGCTGTCGGCCGTGGCCGCGGCAGCGGGAGTCCCCGTGGGAGCCGCCCCCGTCTCCGGAGTGCGCTTGCACCCGGCCAGCAGCACGGGCAGCAGCACCAGGAGCGTGAGCGAGCGCCTCACCAGAGGATGCTCTGCACCAGCTCGTCGATCTTCTCGCCCATGGCCTCCAGCCCGTTCATCTTGGACAGCGAGCCGTCGGCGCCCACCTGTTCGGCCAGCTTGGTCAGCTCCTCGTCCGGGAGGCTGGAGAACAGGATGATGGGGATGTCCTGCGTGTTGTACTCGTTCTTCAGGGTGCGGCAGATATCGGTGCCCTTGGCCTCGGGCATGTGGATGTCGGTGAGGATGAGATCCGGCCGCCAGGTTCGAAGCGTCTTCTCGAACTCCATGAGCGTCGAGGTGGCCACGACTTCGTAGCCCCGAGCCTCGAGTACGGCCTTCTCCATGGCGAGAGTGATCTCGCTGTCGTCGATGAGGAGGATTTTTCGCTTCTCTTGCACGGCGACCTTCCCTTGGAGTTCCGTTCTAACTTATCCGCCCAACGAGGCACCACGGCTTTCAGCCCGCCCGGCTGCTCCAGGGGCCTGCTGTCCACGGGCACACGGTCCGTCTTACCGGTCCTCTAATGAAGATTGCGGGCAAAGTGGTCCTGGAGGAGTAAGGAAAGCGGCCATGTTCCGAGTCCTCCCGGTGCTTTGCGCTCTTGTCCTCGCCAGTCTCCCGGCCTGGGCCCTCAATGCCGGTCTGGGTCCACCTCCACCCACCGTGGACCGGCAGACGCCTCATGCCACTGTCCGAGGCTTCCTGGAAGCGGCGCATGCGGGCGACTACAAGCGCGCGGCCTTCTACCTGGACCTGGACTTCCTGCCCCGGGGCGAGCAGGCCGAGAAGGGGCCCCAGCTGGCGCGCCGGCTCAAGTTCGTGATGGACCGCAAGCTGCCGGTGGACCTCTCGGCGCTGAACCAGACCCCGGAGGGGGACCCGGCGGACGGGCGCTTCGACCAGCTCGGCACCATCCCGTTGGAGGGAGCGGCGGTGCCCATCCGGGTCCAGCGGGTCGTCGCCGATGACGGTGCGCTGGTGTGGGTCTTCAGCGAGTCCACGGTGAAGCAGGTGGACCATCTCTTCCAGGAGTACGGCCCGCTGCTGGCCGAGACGCTTCCGGCCATCTTCTTCCGCAGCTCGGTGCTGGGGCTGGAGCCGTGGCAGTGGCTGGGGCTGATCGTGGTGCTGGTGGCGGGCTGGGTGATGGCCGTGCTGCTGGAGCGGGTGTCGCTGGCGGTGACGATGCGGCTGGCGAAGTGGACCCGGGTCTCCTGGGATGACTCGCTGGTGGGAGCGGGGCGGGGGCCGGTGCGCCTGCCGTACTACGCGGTGCTGCTGGCGCTGGGCACCTCGTTCCTGTTGCTGCCGCGGCCGGTCCAGCGGGTCATCGACCGGGTGTGCTACTCGCTGCTCATCATCGCGGTGGCGTGGTTCGTGCTGCGCTTCCTGCGGGTGTCGGCCGCCTTCGTCCACGACAAGGTGTCCAGCAAGACGCGGGACGCCACGCGCCTGCGCAGCCTGAGCACGCAGCTGGCGGTGCTGCGGCACGTCTTCGAGGTGGCCACCTACGTCATCGCCTCGGCGCTGCTGCTGATGCAGTTCGAGGTGGTGCGCAACGTGGGCGTGTCGCTGTTGGCCTCGGCGGGCCTGGCGGGCCTGGTCATCGGTCTCGCCGCGCAGAAGTCCATCTCCACGCTGCTGGCGGGAATCCAGCTCTCCATCACCCAGCCCATCCGCATGGGGGACACGGTGGTGGTGGAGAACGAGTGGGGCACGGTGGAGGAAATCACCCTCACCTATGTGGTGGTGAAGGTGTGGGACGAGCGCCGGCTGGTGGTGCCCATCACCCAGTTCCTGGACAAGTCCTTCCAGAACTGGGGCAAGGGGGGCTCGCAGATGCTGGGGGACGTGCTGCTGCAGGTGGACTACTCCACCGATATCGACGCCCTGCGCGCGGAGCTCAAGCGCATCCTGGAGAACGAGGGGCGCGAGCTGTGGGACGGCAAGGTGCAGACCGTGGTGGTGCTCAACGTGCTGGAGAAGACGCTCGCGGTGCGGGCGCTGGTGAGCGCCGAGCCGAGCAAGCTGTTCGATCTGCGATGCCTGGTGCGCGAGCGGCTCATCGTCTTCCTGCGCACCCGGCCGGGGTGGTTGCCCACGGTGCGCAGCGAGACGCGGCCGGTGGTGGCCGGGGGCGAGCAGGCGAACCCGGGGCAGCCCACGGGGCCCGCCCCGGTGCCCCGCGCCTGAGTGCTGGACCCAAA